>CBFCZR010000093.1:0-6423 GCA_965602795.1 Candidatus Bathyarchaeota archaeon
AAGAACACGTGAAAACGAGCCGAACAACTCCTGCAAGTCACACCCGATTTACAGGTTGCCCCTCCACACAAACAATGCAACTCAAAACGGAGGAAAAACTATCCACAAGTATCACAGAAAAGAGGGCCTCAAGATTGTCCACGTGGCCTGTGCAACTGAAACTGATGCCGCCTAATGCGCCTTTCCTCAAGAATGCGGATTTGCTAATAACCGCTGACTGCGTGCCTTTCGCGTATGCAGACTTTCACGAGGAAATGCTGAAGAATCGAACTCTTGCCATCGGGTGCCCCAAACTTGATGATGCAACCCTTTACAAGAACAAGTTAGCTCAGATGTTCAGGCTGTCCAACATAAGAAGTGTCACAGTAGTCAATATGGAGGTTCCATGCTGCTTCGGTTTACATCGCCTTGTCCAAGAAGCCATAGAGCTTTCGGGGAAGAATGTTATTTTGAAGCAGGAAACAATCAGTATAAAAGGAGAAAAATTATCGTAATAAACTGTAAAGGGATAGATGAATGGAAGTTGAAAAGTTATAATGCAGAAACGTGTCCGGGTATACGAAAGTTTCTTCGTCCTAAGCCAGAATTTTTTTCTTGCCCACACTGCGGTGGAAGCGTGGAGATATGGACCGACGAAGACACGGGCATATGTGACACATGCGGTAAGGAAGTTGGCAGACCCGAAAAGGAGCCATCCTGCCTAGACTGGTGTCCATACGCAGACAAATGCAGAGCAATCATCAAAAGCAAAAAGCATTAACACCTATAAGCATTAATGCTGTGAGGTGTAGATGTGCCTAATTCAGAAGATGGACGAGTTAAGGTTGTTTTGGATGCAAATTTCTTTTTTGTTGCCTCGCAGTTCAATGTTGATGTCTTCAAAGAGCTGGAGAACCTGTTAAATCGACGTTTTACACCCGTTCTCCTCTCCTCGACACAAAAGGAGCTTCAAGGACTCACAGAATCAAGTTCCCCAAAACAGCGGAAACAGGCACAGCTAGCTCTTAGATTGGCTGAAAAGTGCCGCTTTGTTGCCGTTGAAAAAGGTTTAAAGGAGACATATGACGATGTGATTGTCAGAGTGGCGGCAGAGTGGAAGTCTCCTGTTGCCACAAACGATCGAGAACTCAGGAAAAGGCTGAGAAAAGTTGGTGTACCAGTTATTTTCTTGAGGCAGAAGCGACGTTTAGAAATGGAAGGCGCGGTATAGGCTTATAAATGGGGGCGTCTTTTATTTGGAAGCGAAAACCAACATGGTAATTTCGCGTAAATGTCATCAATTTAAGACTAGGTGAGATGAATGTTCAAACTTGTAACTCTAGAAGATGCGATTCGGATACCTCCAGAAAGATTCGGAGAAGACATCGATGAGGTAGGCTATGAAGAGCTGAAAATGAAGTACGATGGGATGGTAGACGAAAAGCTTGGTTACGTCATAGGCGTCACCAAAATCAAAGTGAATCCCTTCGGAAAAATCATCCCCGGAGACGGCGCCACCTTCCACAAAGTCGAATTCTCCCTACTCACGTTCTATCCAAAGATTCAGGAAGTCATCGAGGGAGAAGTTGTGGAAATAGCGGAGTTCGGCGCCTTCGTTCGTATAGGACCCGTTGACGCTCTACTTCACGTATCTCAATTAATGGACGACTACATTTCCTATGATGAACGGCAAGGAGTTCTCATGGGCAAAGAAACCAAAAGAAAACTGCAAACCGGAGACCGAGTGAGGGTACGAATAACAGCTGTTTCGTTGGGTCGCAGCGGAGGCTCCGGAAAGATAGGGGTAACTGCTAGGCAGCCATTCCTTGGGAAGCTAGAGTGGATTCAGAAGGATGTTGAAAAGTTACAGGAAGCTGGTTCAGAAGAATCAGGAGATGCCAAGAAAGCAGAAGGTGAACCGAAGAAATGACAGATAAAGCGTGTCGGGAATGCCACTTCATATCCTACGGTTCTATATGCCCTAACTGCAAGGCCACCAACCTAAGCGACGACTTCTCTGGTGTAGTGGTGATTATCGACCCTGAAGGTTCGGCTATAGCCCGTGCAATGGGCGTGAAGAAGAAAGGGCACTACGCGCTTCGAGTAAGGTAGGTAACCAGAATTCGCCTCCTAACCAATGAATTACGGAAGGAACTGAAGAAGCCTCAGGGACTGTTAATTGAGGGTCCCACAGAAAAAACCATAAAGAGGCTTAAAGAGCTTGTTGAGAAAGAAAAGCCATCATTAATCGTTTCTGTGGGTGATGTGGTTTCCCGCGACATGATGGAATATGGTGTCTCAGTGAATGTGCTGATAGTGGACAACAAGGTTATGAGAAAAACTATCCAACCGATAACCGTGGACGCTGACCAAACATTGTATGCAAAGAATCCTCCGGGAGCTATAACTGACGGGGCTTGGGATGCCATAAGAAGCGCTATTGAGCAAAAGGGACAAACGAGGGTGATGATTGACGGTGAAGAAGATTTACTTGCCCTTGCGGTGGTGCTGTCTGCGCCTGAGGGTGCTCTGGTGGTTTATGGGCAACCGCATGTAGGAATTGTTGTAGTTAAAGTTACAGAAGAAACAAAAGAGAGAATACGCCGTATAGTGGATGCCATGGAGCAATCTTCGAAAAGCTAAAGTAAGAGGGATGTGTCAAATCAACCACAACCAGCGGAAGTGTGTTAATGAAGCTTAAGATAGTCTCGAAAGAGCAGAATCCTCTAATGAAAAGAAAGGAAGTAACCTTCAGGGTTGAACATGCCCAGACTGGAGGAACTCCAACTCGCGTTGAAGTCAGAAAACAGCTTGCAACCTTGCTGAAAACGAAACTTGATTTGGTTTACGTCAAGCAGTTAGAAACGAAAACAGGCACAACGGTTGCCGTTGGCGAAGCTAACGCTTACGACTCCGTGGAGCAGGCTAAGCTCATGGAACCAAAGCACATAATTGCCAGAAACGCAATTCCCGAAGAAAAGCCGGAGGAGGCACAAGCTCCAGAAGAAAAGCCTGAAAAACCTGAAAAGGCTGAGGAACCTGAGAAACCTGAGGAAAAATCACAACCCAAAGAAGAAGCAACAAAGAAAGAGAAGAAGGAGGAGAAAGATTAGATGTCTGAAAAAGAAGCTGGAGCAAAAAAGGCCAAAAAGAAACGACCCGGAATCTCTTCATACTACAAAATTGAGGAAAACGGCATCAAAAGATTGCGTCCCAACTGTGAACGGTGCGGACCCGGATACTTCATGGCCGATCATGGCGACCGTTACACCTGCGGACATTGCGGTTTAACTCGCTACAAACAACAAGAAGAGTAAGCTAGCCAAGTTTTAATAGTGAAGCTTGGAATATACAGATTGGATGGGCGTTCTGAAGCATGGTTAATGTAAGAGTTTTTGTGAAAAACATTTCCGCTGAGAATTTCTGGGAGATCGGAAAGCCTATTCCGCCTGTCAAAATAGCCACTAACCTCAACATGGTTGGAGTCAACAAGAAAGGTGAAGACATGTTGGAGGTTCCTTTTGTTTTCACAATAAACTATAACCCAGGAGTGGCTCAAATCAGCTTGAAGGGAAAGAGTCACGTGAAAGGTTCAAAGGATGAACTTGAGCAGATTCTTAAAGCACATAAGGAAAAGAAGCCCCCTCCACCGATTGTTCTCCAATCCATATCCAACGTTGTTTTCTTAGAGTCAGTGCTCATCTGCCGAAGCCTAAACATTCCCCCACCTATTCCACTCCCAAAAGTTTCTTCTAGCCAAAAAAAGAAACGGCCTGAACCAACCTACAGAGCCTAAACTACCCGTTCGATTTTTAGAAAAAATGTATGAACTGGGCAGGTTTTTGCCCGGTCACGTTTCTATTTGAGTGGCACATACATTGATGATCTTGATGCACCAATACCTGGAGATCCATGTCTCACTGGTTTGTTGGTGATAGCGAACTCTCCCAAGTAGCATCCAATCATTTCTGGCAGTATCTCCACCTCTGTGAACTCTTTTCCGTTGTGTATTAGGAGGGTGGCGCCTACCATTTCTGGGAGGATTATCATGTCGCGGGCGTGGGTTTTGGTGACTGCTGCTTGTCCTTCACTTTGAAGTTTTTTTGCTCTTCTGATGTTTTCTAGGAGGGTTCTCTGTCCTGTGTTGAGTCCCCGTTGTAGGCTTCGACGTTGCCGTGATGGGAGCAACTTGATGAACTCGTCCATGGACATGCCTTGCAGTTCCTCAATGGTGTGTCCGCGATATGTGAACTCTTTTTTGGGCATTTCTGCTCACTCATCCCCCTTTTGGGTAACTGGATTTATTAAACATTTCTAACCTTGTGAGGCAGATTATAGCTTATTTGTCACCGAAACATTGCCGTAAAAGGTTGTTTTTGCTAAACTATATAAGCATAAGTTTGCATCCAAACACTCACATGAGCTTACTTTGTGAAGGTAGATGACTTTGAATATTTTGGAAGTTCGTAACCTGAAGGTAATGGTTGAAGACAAAGTTATACTCCAAGACGTCAACTTGGAGTTGACCGAAAAAAGCAATTACGTCATGTTTGGACCAAACGGGTCAGGAAAGACCACATTAATCAACGCCATAATGGGTCTCCCCCAATACAAAATTGTATCCGGAAAAATCCTCTTCCTAGGCGAAGACATCACCGAAAAAAGCGTGGAGGAGCGATCTAAGATGGGGTTGGCTCTTTCTTTTCAGTATCCACCAGAGATTAGTGGTATCAAGCTTTCGTCATTGTTGAAGGTGTGCGTTGGCAAAGAGGCTGAAGACGATTTCAGCGCTGAAGAAAAGGAGTTGATAGACGCTTTCAATTTGGGCGAGTTTCTGAACCGGGACACCAATGTTGGATTTTCGGGAGGGGAAAGAAAGAGAGCAGAAGTTCTCCAAATGTTGCTTTTGAAGCCGAAGCTACTTCTTTTGGATGAACCCGATTCTGGTGTAGATGTTGAAAGCCTCAAGTTGATTGGCGAGCAAATCCAGAAGTACGTTGAAAAAAACGGAGGCAGCACCCTTATTGTTACCCATAAAGGTGACATATTGGATTATGTGGATGCGAAGTATGCTTGTGTTCTCCTGAAAAGTATTGTCTACTGTTTTGCTGAGCCCAAGCGCATCTACGAGAATATCAAAAAAGGCGGTTACGAGAAATGTGTAGCTTGTCAAGAGCGGGTGGAGGAGGGCTGGTAAGTTGGTGGAAAAAGAAAGTGTGTTAACAAAAATACCTCACAACATACTGGAAGACGTCTATAACGTGGGCATTGACGTAGACGAAAAAGCTCGGTCGGGAACACTGTTTCATGTCGACCAAAACACAGTATACACTAAAATTAACGAGTACTTCAAAGATAAGATAGAGATAATGGATACAAAGAAGGCTTTGGCTAAGTATTCTTGGCTTCAAGAGTACATGTGGAAGCTGGTTGACCCCAACAAAGACGAGTATACCCACAAAGTGGATGAAGAATTCAGCGGCGGATATTTTATGCGTATACTTCCGGGAGTGGAGGTGACTTTGCCTCTCCAGTCATGTCTCATGATGACCAAAAAGGATTCAGAGCAGAGGGTTCACAACATCATAATTGCTGAGGAAGGGTCTCAAGCTAACATAATAACGGGTTGCGTCCAGCATCAGACCGGAGAGACGGCTACTCATCTGGGCGTTTCGGAGATTTACGTGAAGAAAGATGCCACACTAAATTTCACCATGATTCACAACTGGACCGAACAGACCTTAGTTAGGCCCCGAAGCGCAACATTGATTGAAGATAAGGGAAATTTTATTTCCAATTATATTTGTTTGACACCAGTAAAGGATGTACAGATGTATCCTGTGGCATTCTGTAATGGTGAAGATTCGCGGGTATCTTTCAATTCGATTCTGTACGGTCACAAAAACTCTTCTTTGGATGTTGGCTCCAGAGCAGTTTTGAACGGAAAGGGCAGCAAGGCAGAGTTGATCACCCGTACTATCGCCAGAGAGAATTCCACTATTTTTGCGCGAGGCAAAATGGAGGGAAACGATGCGGATTGTAGAGGTCACCTGGAATGTAGGGGGTTGATTCTGGATGAAGAAGCTTACCTTGAGGCTGTGCCTGAGTTGACTGCGAAGAAGCGAGGCGCGGAGTTGACTCATGAGGCGGCTGTGGGTAGAATATCGGAGAGTGAGATATTGTATCTGATGACCCGGAAGCTTTCCAGAGACCAAGCTGTCTCCTTGATTATCAGAGGTTTCATGAACGTGGGCATAATGGGGCTCCCAGAAAACATATCCACAGAAATCAACAGAATCATAGACATGGTGGCAGAAGCCAGCTAACAATCTTTTGTCAAAGAATGGCATCAAGTAAAACACTAAACAACAAATGAAGTATGTGCTTGTTTTTCCTGAAAAAACACTGTTTTCAACAATGTACCTCTATTAGGAGCCTAATATG
>CBFCZR010000094.1:0-6017 GCA_965602795.1 Candidatus Bathyarchaeota archaeon
CTGTGGAAATCGTAAAGAAGATGTGGACAGAGGAAAAGGCAAGCTACAACGGCAAACACTACACCATACAGGATGCTGCTTGTGAGCCTAAGCCAGTGCAGAAGCCTCATCCTCCCATAATCATAGGCGGTGGGGGAGAAAAACTGACTCTGAAAGTAACCGCCCGGCACGCAGACAGGTACGACTGGGGCTTCATTCCCTCAGTAGAAGAGTATAAGCATAAGATGAAAGTTCTGGAAAAACACTGTGACGCGGTGGGCAGAAGCTTCGATGAGATCGAGAAGTCATGCTGGCCTGTGGGACAGATATTCATTGGAGAGGACAGAAAAGAACTGAAGAAAAAAATTCTGCAGTTGACGCCTAAAGGTGTATCTCTGGAAGATTTTATGCGAACAAGCTTCGTGGGTACCCCTGAAGAATTCATGAAACAAATACAGCAATACTTGAATCTGGGTGTGACCCATTTTATGCTTTTTTTCGGTGATCTTCCAGACATTGGAGGGCTGAGGCTTTTCGCCGAAAAGGTTGTTCAAAAAATCGGTTAAATTAACTGTAGAAATTAGCTTGTTTGGAAGTAATTCTGTCCGTTGCATATTACAGATTGGTGCCTGAAAGGCTGTCACATTGGAACCACTGAAAGCAGGAATACAGCGACAAGGGTGATAGCGCCTACTTTTCGGCTATTTGTGATTTTGGAAACATCGTCTAGGGGACCTGGATGTTTAGCTGCAGAGAAGAAGAGGGCTAAGATGGCCATTGGCCACCACCCAAGTAGCGCTAACAGTGCGATGCCCAAATATGATATAATTTTGTGTGCCTTACTTCCCAATACACTTCGAGCCACGTGACCGCCGTCAAACATGCCTGAGGGAACAAGATTGAGCATAGTCACAATCATGCCAATCCAACCAGCGAAGGCAACCGGATGTAGTTGCATCATTTCTCCTAGACCGCTGGGCGGAAACAACATTACAATTACCTGAAACAGAAGGGGCACAGGGACTAACGATGCTTCCGGGTCTAGGGGAACGAGTGTAGAAAGCTGGATTCCTATGATTGTTACTATCGCTGCGATTATGAAACCTGTTATTGGTCCTGTGAAGCCTATGTCAAAAAGGGCGTCCCTATTTGGGGGAATAGCTTTCTGTTTAATAAGGGCTCCAAAAGTGCCAATACCATAAGGATATGGAATGCCTGGAATAAAATAGGGGTACGTGGATTCAACATCGTGTTTGTCTGCCAATAGTTTGTGCCCCATCTCGTGGGTGCCCAAGATAGCCATAATTGCACCAGTGAACAGTAATGCATCTAAAACGTTCAGAGAGTAAAAATATCCGGAGATGAACACTGTTCCGAGGGTTATAAAAAACAGTGCAACGTTGATTATGTTTCGGTTGGGTTTTGTGGGTGGTTTCGGCAAGACTCGGAGAACAACTGTTTCATCTGTCTGTCTTAGAACTGGAATAAGCCTCAGAGATTCCAAGCTTTCCATAAGTCTCAGGAAGGCTTCCTTCGAATCCTCTCGATATTTTACATGGAAGGTTGGGATATTATGGTCAATAAAGCCTTCTTTCACGTCAAATTCTGCCTCAACCATAGAGTGAACTTGCTCAAAAGGAAGCGCCTCCACAGGGTCAGCGAGGTAATCGTCTGAAGATGCACAGCACATGTTGACCGCGTAATGAGGACACTCAGAAGTATTAGAATGTTATGTAAAACAGTTTTTCGTTCCCACTTTTTGCTAGTAGATATTGAAATAGTGTAGAATTTTTTTGTTTTTTGTTGCTCTGTTTTAGTGATTTGAAGTGTTCTGAAACCAGAAAATCTTTATAACAGCGTTATAGATTCTGTTAGATGAAGATAACCGGTGAACCAAATGATTGCAGATAACATTCTCCAATTCATCGGAAACACACCGATGGTGCGAATCAACCACCTGAACCCCAACCCAAACCTTGAACTTTTCTTAAAACTCGAAAAATTCAATCCAGGCGGCTCAGTTAAAGACCGAGTGACCAGATACATGATTGAAACCGCAGAAAAGAATGGAAAACTGAAGAAGGGAATGACGGTTATAGAGCCAACCAGCGGAAACACCGGCATCGGACTCGCCTTGGTTTGCCGCGTCAAAGGATACGACCTCGACCTCGTAATGCCCGACACCATGACAAGAGAGAGACGCCAGATACTATTAGCCTTAGGCGCCAAAGTCATACTCAGCGACGGCTCAAAGGGAATGGACGGAGCCCAAGACCTAGCCCACGAAATCGCAGAACAAAACCCAAGCAAATACTTTATCCCCAACCAGTTCGCAAACCCAGCTAACGTTCTCGCCCACTACGAAACCACAGCCGAAGAAATATGGAGAGACACAAAAGGCAAAATCACACATTTTGCAGCGGGCTTAGGCACCAGCGGCACACTGATGGGAGTGTCAAAGAGGCTAAAAGAACTTAACCCCGACGTCAGAGTGATTGCCGTTCAACCCGAAGCCGGCACAGCAATTCAAGGACTAAAGAATGTGACAACCCAGTATGTTCCAGCCATATGGAAACCTGAGCGAGTGGACGAAATCTACACGGCTTCTCCAAAAGATGCTGAGGAGTCAGCGAGGCTTTTGGCTCTTCAGGAGGGGCTGTTCGTGGGACCGAGCTCAGGAGCTATCTTTCACATCGCCAGAAAGAAGGCAAGGGAAGTAAAGGGAGGAGTGATGGTGGCAATAGCTCCTGATGGTGGAGAAAAATATCTCAGCACATCTCTATGCGACCCAGCTCTATGCATAGAAGCTGTCAGAAAGTTTGGAATCCAGTGCTCCTACAAAGACGGAAAACCAGTAACAGAAGCTACAGTTGCTACTCCCAGAAAGGTTTCACCTTAAAATAAACAACCGTCGATTACAGAAAAACGTTAAGACAAACTTGTTTTTGTGGGCGCATAGCTTAAATACCACTTTGCTTGTTGGGGTCTGAAGGATTAGATTTCGTATAGAATGCTAGTTCTGTGTGATAGTTGGAGGTGCAAGTTGCATGTCTGATAGAGAACCTCGCGAAATGCATGATGCAGTCTGCTCTGAGTGCGGTAAAGAATGTCAAGTTCCATTCAAACCTGACCCCGACAGACCAGTATATTGTCGAGATTGTTGGTCAAAAAGAAGACGAGCACGTAGTTTCCGTTACTAGAAGTTTACGTGAACGTATATTCCCAAAATTTTCTATTTTTTCCACATTTTTAAACAACCAAAACTGCATTTATCAGCATTTTCCAGTTTGATGTACCAGAAATTTCAGTTTCAATTAGCCAAGCTGCTTCATGGATAAAGGTTATTAGAGGACGAGCGATAACCTTTTCGGGTCCCTAACTTCAGATTCAAAGAGTGTTAGCTTGAGGGTGTTGGATGTGTTAGCGTGGCTGCAAAGAATAATCATTCGATTATCGAGGGAAGGTGGAGAAGGTTAAACGGAAAATTTCTGGAGTAGAATACATCGAGTTAATCAGCGATAATCTTCTGAAAATTACAGAGAAGAATCTGCGTCCATTATATGAAGACCTGAAAGGCGCAGACTGCATCGTATGTGGCGGCTCAGGAAGGTCCCTCCACTCATTAAACATTGCCATGAGCCAAATAGCCATGATGAAGGAACCCAAAGTAATCATCACCAGAGAAGATGTCGGTTTTCCTGGAAGAGGAATGTATGACGCCGCTTCGCAACTGGAAAAGCGTTACAAAAAAATTGTGTTGCTAGTCAATTCTGGAAGCGGCGAATCCGACGACCCACATCACCTCGCTGAAGAGCTGGAAAAATATTTGGACGAGACGGGCAGCACCAAGTTTAGGATTGGTTTGATAACTTCCAACTCTAACTCTTCAATCGCAGAGATTGCTCGGAGGCATGGTCACGTTGTTACGGTTGCGGGTCGAAGAAAACAGCAGCTGCCAACATCTGACGCTTACAGCGAAACAGGGATAATGGGTGACCTCTTTGAGCTCGGCAGCTTGTTTCTGCTTCAGATGATTACAGAAGCAATAGCCGAAGGCGGTCCAGTGGAAAGGGTTCTTGAGCTTATAACCGAGGAGGCACCGTTTTTGAGGAAGATTACTGAGAATGCGATTCACTCTGAAGCCATCAAAGCAGCCCTAGACATTCTTGAGAGACGTAGTGACGTGTTTCTGGGGGGAAGAGGAACCGCGGAGGAGGTTGCGAAGATGACTGCTGTGCGGCTGTTTCACATCAAAAAGTCTCTGGGCGACGACGTTTACATTGCCCGGGGCGTCAACACGCCTCATCCGAGGGCTGGAGACCTAGAGATTCTTGTATCTTACTCGGGAAGAACCAAGCCTGTTGTTGGCTGGTGTAACAGGTTCCGGGGTTTGGGGGGAACTGTCCTCTCGATTGTTGGACGTGAAGGAACAGCTCTTGACCTGAAATCTGACCTGAAAATTCTTCTTGAGGAGACAGTTGAGCCTGGAAAGCCGAGGAGATTCTATATGAGGGCAGCCTATGTGCTAAGTTGCCTGCCCATTCTGTTGACGGCAAGATTGAAAGAGAAAGGTCTTCTTTTGCCAGAATACATACTCAAGTGGTACCACTCCGTAATCGAGTGAATCCGAGCATTCACAGCAGGAAAGAATGTGTTGATTGTCGCTTAGACTTTCTTCAGCACACTTCCCTTATGTGCAGACTGGACAAGCTTAGAATAACGCACTAGGTAACCTGTTTTAACGTTTGGCTCCTTTGCAGTCCAGGATTTTGACCGTTTAGCCAGTTCTTCAGCGCTGAGTTTTACGTTCAGTTTTCGTTGTGGAACATCAATCTCTATCATGTCGCCGTTCTTCAGTAGACCTATGGGTCCGCCGACAGCAGCTTCAGGGCATATATGTCCTATGCAGGGTCCTCGGGTGGCTCCCGAAAACCGCCCATCAGTAATCAGGGCAACTGACTCGCTAAGCCCCATCCCTGCGATAGTGGCTGTCGGAGAAAGCATCTCCCGCATCCCTGGCCCTCCTTTAGGTCCTTCATAGCGGATGACCACCACGTCTCCTTTCTGGACTTGTTTGTTTATTATAGCCTTCATGGCATCCTCTTCAGAGTCAAAGGTTTTGGCTGGACCTTGATGAACCATCATGTTAGCTGATATGCCTGCAGCCTTTACCACGGCTCCGTCAGGCGCCAAGTTTCCCGTCAAAACCGCTATTCCCCCTTGCTCATGAACAGGGTTATCTAATGACCGAATCACTTCAGGGTTGAGAACAACTGCGGATGAAATGTTTTCTTTGACGGTTTTTCCTGTTACTGTGACAGAGTCCAGATTGAGCTTCGTCTCCAGTTCCTTCATCACTGCCGGAATACCTCCTGTCTCATCCAAGTCCTTCATGTCGTATGGTCCGCTTGGAATCATGCTACAAAGATGGGAAACCCGCCTACTCAACTTATCAAACGTGGACAACTGCAGATCAACCCCTGCTTCGTTTGCTATAGCCGTAACATGTAACACGGTGTTAGTTGAGCCGCCGAGAGCCATATCCACCATGATAGCATTCTCGAACGAATCGGAAGACATGATATCCCTTGGTTTTAAGTCCTCTTTTACTAACCCAAGGATTCTTTCTCCTGTTGCCTTGGCTAGTCTTAACCTTTCAGCGCTGACAGCAGGAGGAGTGGCACATCCGGGCAACGACATTCCTAACGCCTCGGTTACGCATGCCATAGTGTTTGCGGTGAACATGCCGTTGCAAGACCCGCAGGTGGGACAAGCAACATCTTCAAGCTCTTTCAGCTCTTCTTCACTCATTTTGCCTGCCGCAACTTTTCCTATCGCCTCGAACATCGAGTCTGTTCCCACTTTCTTTCCCTTGTAGACGCCTGAAAGCATCGGACCCCCAGTCACCATTATGGCTGGGATGTTGAGTCTAGCCGCTGCCATCAGCATGCCCGGAGTTATTTTGTCGCATGTGGTTATCAGAACTATTCCGTCAAATTTGTGAGCCTGAACCATAACCTCAACCGAGTCGGCAATCA
>CBFCZR010000095.1:0-5923 GCA_965602795.1 Candidatus Bathyarchaeota archaeon
CGGATTCTTAACCAACGACATGGTTGCCGTATCTTTAGCTGCAGAAGCTGGAGACGACTACGTCCCCGCAACCCTAGAAAACATCGCAAACGGCAGTTACCCAATATCGCGACTACTCTACTTCGTAACCAGCAGCCCAACTGAAAGCGGATCATTAGCCGACAGGTTCATCTCGTTTGTTCTCAGCGAAGAAGGTCAAGCCATTGTAGAAGATGAAGGATTCCTTAGACTCCCAGCCAGCAACAACTACCCATAAAACTCTGAACTCAGCGAAACATGGAGCCTAAACTACATGAGCAACAAATGGCTCAACAAAATTTCTTCCTTTTTTGTTAGTTTAAAGTCTCAACCTATGGAGATTGTTCTTTTTCTTTGCGCTTCATTTTCAATCATTATCTTATTTTTGATGCTCTTCTTTGTAGCCAGAGAGGGAGCAGTTGCGTTCTCACGATTTGGGTCAGACCTGCTTTTTGGTATGCGATGGAACCTTGAAACAAACCTGTTTGGCGGTTTTCCTCTGTTGTACGGCTCTATTATGGTCACGTTCGGCGCCCTACTTATTGCCATTCCAATTGGCGTGTGCGCAGCCATTTTCGTCTCCGAGGTCTTGCCCTTCTATCTTAGAGACCCCATCAAATCGATAATAGAACTTTTAGCCTCTATCCCCTCAGTAATCTACGGATTCATAGGCTTACTGCTCGTTGTTCCCTTCATCTCTTCCGTTTTTGGTCTAGTTTCGGGGCAAACAGCTCTGACAGCCTCCCTGATACTGTCACTCATGACAATCCCCACCATCGTAAGCGTCTCCGGCGAAATAATCTCAGCTGTACCCAAAGAATACAAAGAGGCTTCTCTTGGTCTCGGAGCAACCAAATGGGAAACAATCAAAACCGTTGTGCTGCCCATCTCAAAATCCGGCATCTTAGCCAGCATAATGTTGGGTTTTGGGCGGGCTATCGGAGAAACCATCGCCGTGTCCATGGTCGCGGGTAATCAGGCGCACACTCCATCAAGCTACTTGGAGGCGGTGTATACTATTCCATCGTTTATTGCCACACACATGGGTGAAGCTGCTGTAGGCAGTTTAGAGTACAGTGCTCTTTTCGGGTTAGGTCTCATCCTGCTTATCATCACGTTCATAGTGAACACGTTAGCTGACATTGTTGTGAAGCGAGGTGTTCAGCATGGGTAGCCAAACTAAAGAACGAATCTTCTTCTTTGCACTGGGAGTACCCGTTGTTATCTGTCTGCTGGCTTTCTTCTGGATTGCCGCCACCCTCTTCACGGGAGTCGGAACCCTGAATCTGGAGTTTTTGACCACAAGCGCTCTGCAGGGTGGAGCATTCGAGATGATTGTGGGGACAATTTACCTGTTCTTGGGTGCAGCTGCAATAGCGGGTCCAATCGGAGTTTTCGCAGCCATCTACCTTGTGGAGTATGCGCCCAGCGGAAAATTCACTCGCATCATTGACCAAGCCATCAACAATTTGGCTGGCGTCCCATCCATAATCATAGGCTTGTTCGGTTACACCTTTTTCAGCAGGCAACTTGGCTTCGGCATATCTCTCATGGCAGGCTGGCTAACTCTTGCTCTGATGATTCTTCCCATCGTAATCAGAGGCTCCGAAGAGGCTATACGAATAGTTCCCACATCCTTTAAGCAAGCTGCTTTAGCGTTGGGTGCAACGAAATGGAAGTCGATTAGCCTGACAACTTTGATTGCCGCAGCGCCTGGAATAGTGACAAGCGTGATTTTGGGGATTGCCCGAGTTGCAGGAGAAACAGCGGCTATACTCTTCACCTCCTGCGTCATAATTACCCGCGGCTTACCTGCATCGCCTCTTGAGCCGGTGATGGCGCTTTCCTTTAACATGTATGTGCAGATAGTGGCTCGGGGAGAGCCGCCCGAGAACGTTTTTGGAATAGCGCTTATTCTCTTCTTTATCGTAGTTATCTTTTCTCTTGTTGCCATAATACTTAGAGTCTATTACCGGAGGAAACAGCCATGGTTACATTAAACAAAAAGCAGGTGATAATTTGAGCTACGAAGATAAAATAGACATCAGAAACCTGAACGTATGGTTCGGAGACAAACACGTCATCAACGACCTTGACCTGAAAATTAAGGCAAACGCAGTGACTGCCATTATGGGTCCCTCAGGCTGCGGCAAATCCACGCTGCTCAGGGCACTCAACAGAATGAACGATGTCATCAAATCCAGCAGGACAACCGGCGACGTATTCATTGGCGGAAAAAACATCTACGAAAACGGCACCAACGTCTATGACCTGAGAAGACAGGTCGGAATGGTGTTCCAGAAGCCAAACCCGCTCCCCAAATCCATATACGAAAACATTGCGTTTGGTCCAAAAATCCACAAAACCGCAAAAGGCAAAGACCTTGACAAAATTGTGGAAAAAAGCCTGAGAGCCGCTGCACTCTGGGACGAAGTCCATGATAGGCTAAGTGACAGCGCCTTTGACCTCTCTGGCGGACAGCAGCAGCGGTTGTGTATTGCCCGAGCATTGGCAGTGGACCCAGAGGTTATCCTTATGGATGAGCCTTGCAGTGCCTTGGACCCTGCGGCGACAGCAAAAATTGAGCAACTAATAAGAATTCTGTCCACAGATTATACTGTGGTAATCGTCACGCATAACATGCAGCAAGCCTCAAGGGTGTCCGACTACACGGTGTTCTTGTATCTGGGTGACATAATAGAGCAGGGCGACACGAAAACCATCTTTGAGAACCCGCAGCACGAGTTAACTGAACAATACATTACAGGAGAATTTGGTTAGGTGAAACAACAATGAAAAGATTAATTGACGCAGGAATGGAACAGTTAGCGAGCATGCTCTTTCGCATGGGCGAGCTTGCCCAAAAAACTGTTTCCTTATCCATCATGAACTACTTGGAAGGTACACACGGTCATAATCAAGTTGAAGAGCTTTCAGAAACCTTGTCTGCAATGGCAGAACCGATTGAGGACACAGCCTTCGAGATTATCGCCAGATTCCAGCCAGTCGCTTCTGATCTCCGAATTCTAAAGTCATACATGAAAATCTGCTACGACTTCAGGCGATACGGAAGATACGCTCTTGACATCTCACAAATCTATGAACGGATCGGCGGAATGGACAAATGCGAGCTAGCCTTCAGGAAAATCATGAAAGAAATGGGAATAGAAACCCTGAACATGGTTGAAACAAGCATCCAAGCCCTAAAGAACCACGACGCAGAACTCGCAAAAACCTTGTCCACAATGGAAAAACAGGTAGACAAACTATATCGCAGTTACCTTGACAGATTAATCGAAACCAACACTGCAACAGGATGCACAATCTCGAGTCTGCTTGCAGTGAGGTATCTTGAAAGAATCGCTGACCACGCCACATACATTGGCGAGTCGATTGTGTATCTTGCAACAGGAGAAAAAATAACGTTAAGGTAAGTTTGAAAACTGTAAAGGAGGGAAGAAAATGGCTAAGAAAAGTTATGCTTGGTTTGAAAAACACCGCAGAACAAAACTGCTGGACTTGGCTCAAGAACAGATAACCACAGCTCTTGACACCGTTACCCTGCTACATAAGGCAATGCAGCAAATCGCCAAAGCAAAAGTTAAAGACGCAAACATTACTGTCGAGAAACTGTTCAAAGTGGAAGAAGAAATCGATCACCTACGAACCGAAATCTTCAAAGAACTGTCCAAAGGAGCAGCCCTGTTTGCTGACTACCGCGAAGACCTGCTACACCTAGTGAAACGCCTAGACACATTCGCAGATCATGTGAAGGATGTGGCGCGATGCATAAAGATGCTGGGAGACTCTCCTATTCCAGACGAACTATGGGAGAAGGCAGTTCACATAACTTCAACTCTTGTAGATTGCGCAACTGCCCTGCGCGGCAGCATAAAGAACATCTCCGCAAACCCTGCTGAAGCCCTGAAAGGCGCCAAAAAAGTCGAAGAAATCGAGGCTGAAATTGATGGAGAATACCTTGAAACCAAATCTCTGTTCATTAAATATGCAGAGCAGATGAACAGTGGTGCCCTGATAATCTTTGATGACATGATGGAGTTCATTGAAGAAGCCGCCGACATGTGCGCTGACACAGCCGACTACATCGTAACCCTTGCAAGCGCAGAATAAACCTGAAAATAGCAACAAAAATCCCCCATCTTTCTATAAATGTCAGCGGTAGCATAAAATGTGGCATAAAAGGGCAGGAACTTTGGTTTTTTATCCAAAGGTTTCCTTTATCCACTCTCTAATCTCATTTCTTACTTTTCTAACTTGTTTCAGGATTTCCTGTTCAGAACCCGTGAATTCTGAAGGGTCCTCAAACCCTTTGTGGATGACTTTTTCTCCAGGAAAGAAGGGACAAGTTTCTCTAGCGCCGTCACATACGGTGACGACATAATCAAAGTTTTCTCCACGGAACTCTTCAATGCTTTTTGAGCGGTTTCCTGAAATGTCCATTCCGATTTCCGCCATTGCCTTAACCACGTATGGATTGACTTTGGTGGAGGTCACACCCGCACTGTATCCCTCGTATCTGCTTCCGTAGAGTGTGTTCAGGAATGCCTCTGCCATTTGAGAACGAGCAGAATTGTGTGTGCAAACGAAAAGAACTTTCTCGCTCATTTCTGTAAACGAAGTCATTGCCACTATTTCTTCACGGTCAACACTCTTATGTAATCTGCAGTATCTGCCAAGGTGTCCGCAATTCTCTCTAAACACTCTAAAAGGTCCTTCAACACCAACAAAACAGCGAAACTCAATTCCTTACTATACTTCAAGAACAGCGCCTTCTCCTTCAAATAATACTCATCCACAAGGCCTTCCTTTTCGTCAACCTTCTTCGCGAACTCCAGAGCCTGAGGATGATTAATTCCCAACATCTCTATAGAAGTACTCAAAAACACCGCAGCCTCAACCAATGTCTTCACGATTTTTGCATTCGTTTCCAGAATCTCTCTCGGAATCTTTGTATCCATCAGAACCTTAACGTTTCTCGTCGAGTCCTTAACATGATCAGCCAGTATATCCAAACATTTCACTATGTGAATAAGATTCTGGCGATATTGGGGCGGCAAATCCTGTTCAGCTAACTTGGCTAAAACTTTTCTCCGAATGTCATCAATCTCAGCCTCATTCACAAACAGCTCATTAATTAACTCCTCTACCTCAGAGATTTTCCCTTCAGCAAAACTCAGCATTATCTCTCTGAGCTCAGTTACCGTGGATATGGCCTTCGTTATCTCTTTTTGGACCAGAATCATTGTATTAGATGTTGGTTCTCTGCGAAACAAATCAAACCAGGACATTTGCGTTACATCCCTCAACAAAATACATATTCAACTAAAATATAAAAGAAGCGAGGCTAAATAAAGTGCTTCACATCAATCGCTATAAGAATTTGATTATGGCCTTACTGAGCCTCTACTTCTTCATAGCCTCAATAGTTATCATCAAAGACTCAATCGTTCTAATGGGTTTAGACCAGGTCCAAAACTTCATAGGCTTGGTAGACGATACAATCAGCGGCGTATTTGCAGGCTGGTTCGGAACCGCACTTCTCCAAAGCAGTGGAGCCTTTGACTCCATAATTGTCGCCTTTGTCTCAGTGGGCGCTATGCCCGTATCCATTGCCGTGGCCACAGTAATAGGTGCTGAAACAGGTACAACCATAACCACTCAGCTTGTCTCTGTAGTTGGCTACTTCAGGCAAGAACGAGAAAGATTCAGAACATCCTTTCTGGTAGCCATGTTACACTATTGGTACAACTTGTCTACATTGATACTTTTCTTTTTTGTAGAATTCTTTTTTGGGACATTCACAGCTATAGCAGAAGCTGGCAGCACATGTTTCTCCAGAATCCCAGCGTTGTCGGAAATCCCCTCCGTTTTTTCCCTAATTACT
>CBFCZR010000096.1:0-5923 GCA_965602795.1 Candidatus Bathyarchaeota archaeon
CCGACAATCATAGTTTCTGGTGTGCCAGTTGCCGTGGGACCAAACAGAAAACTATATCCGTTCAGGACACAGGAAACCTGAAGATTTTAACCCCGAAACCCTCAAAACCATAACCCTCAGCCAAGAACAGGGAATCAAAGCCATCACAGCAAAACCATGGAACAGCCAATCAACCGAAGTAATAAGCTACCTTTTCAGCAAACAGAAAGACTGGACAACAGAAAAGGCACAGCAATGGTTCAAGCAGCACGAAAACAAAGCCAAGGGGTCCTTCAGCTGGACAGGCACAATCCACAACATCCCACAGTCAGGAAACCTGATCAGAGGAAAAGCCCTACACCCAATCAGGACACTCCACCCAAACGAGTGGCCAGAAATAAGAGAATACCTCAAAGAGGAACTAGAAAAAAGCGCCCACACCTTGGCTGGCACACCCCTAATCCTAGACCACAATAACCCCATAAACGGCAAGATTCTGGGAGCAGAATACGAGGACGGAGCCATCGAATACATAGCCCAACTCGACGACCAGACCATAACCAGCCAGATAGCGGACGGCACCATAAAGCACTGCAGCGTAGAATTCGAATGGAAAACCCTAGAAAAACTCAACGGACACGCACCCAGAGGCATCACCTTCACCGGACTCTCCCTGCTCCGAGACTACCCGCCCGGAGACCCCCAAACAACCGTGGAACTCTGGGAAGCCATAATCGGCAAACTCAAACAATCCAAAGCAAAAGAGCAGGCCCCACAACAACAATTCATTCTTCACCAGCTCCATCAACCATCAGCATTCATGAAAGAGCACTTCTCATCGGTTTGGCTCGACCAAACAAACGGAATACAAGGCATCTACGGGCTACTCCGCGAGAAACCAGAGAACCCGCAGCCCATGGCACTTCTGTTCATGAAGGACAAAGGCTGGACCATAACAAAGATGGAGGAGTGGCTAGTCAGTCACCCAAAGTACGCCCAAACCGCAGAACCGCCTCAACCAGAACCTGAAACCCCAAAACCGTTAGAAGAAGCCATAATCGCATCCTCCGAGCCCCTGCCCTCTGACCTTATACTCAAACAGGAGATTCTAAGCCTGTTGCCCGAAGACTGGATAGTCAGAGCATGGAGCCTCGGACCCCAACTGCTTGTGCGACAGCTACGGCACAGGCTCAATTCACAGTCATCTGAACATGTGACCGGGAGTAGGCAAGGATGAACTTGGCGAAACCGCAACAAAACTGGAGGAAGAAACGTGACTGACCTATGGCCTGACGCAGAAACAGGAGAAATGATCAGCGACGGCACAGTGCTCAGCTTCGAAGCAGCCTCAACCATAACCAAAGGCGACCTCGTGTACCTAAGCGCAGACATGACAGTCAGCAAATGCACAGCAGCCACCCAACACGCACTCGGAGTAGCCCTAACCACCGTACAAAGCGGAGAAGTGTGCTCAGTCTGCACAAGAGGCGTAGTCAAAGTAACAGCCGGAGACACCATCGACAGAGGCGAAGCAGTGCAAACAGACGCAGACGCCCAAGCCATCGCCTTAGCCGACGGCTCAGCAACATACGATGAAACAGAAATCCCGGACAGAATCGCCAGAAAAGTCGGCGTAGCCCTGCAAACCTTTGCCAGCGGCGACACCGGGCTAATCCACGTATCCAAAGCATAGGAGGAAACAAGTTGCCTAAACTTTTTGAAGCCATAAAAGAAGACCCCGAATACCAGCCCATCCTACCCGAACTGCTGGAACGCGCCAAATCGAACCTCATGGTCAACGCGGTAATGAGAGAAGCTATTCTCAGCGACACCGCCAACGCACTCGGAAAAATGCATGACGTAGTCATCGACTCAGCCAAACCTGGACTCATAGGAAGAGAAATCATCTGGGTCCTACCCACCACCGAAACCCTAGTCCGATTCCCGAAGGCAAAACTGGGCAAAGCACACAAAACAGCCGAACTCTCACAAGTGTGGATCACCCAAGAAAAGTACGACACCGTAGACGTCAAAGCAGACATGGAAATCAAAGCCGGAGCAGAATACTCCAAAAAATTCTTCGAAGACGCCTCGTGGGGCGTAATGGAACGGCAAACAGCCGAGGTGGGCAGAGCAATCGCAGAACTGGAAACAGAAAAAGTTCTAGCAATATACGATGACATAGACGCAGGCGACCTGGCAGGAGGAGGCGAATACAACGGCTCCGGAACCCTAGACTGGGCAGGACTCGTCGGATTCTGGAACCGAATAAAAGCCGAAAACTTCAACGCCAAAGTCTTGGTAATAAACCCCGCGCAGCTCGCTGACCTGTGGCAGCAGGACCAATTCATCCACAGCTTCTACTTCGGAGGCATGGCTGACATCCGCCGAGGAATCCTGGGCGAAACATATCTGGGCATGAAAATCGTTGTTAGCACCAAAGTCGCAGATGGAACAGTCTACTGCATCGATACAGACGTAGCCGCTGTTCTGCTTCTGAGACGAGACATCCTAACTGAACCCTTCGAGAACCCTAAACAAGATAGGTATGGCATCGCCGCCTCGGAAAGAATCGGTCTTGGCATACTGCGAAGCAAGGCTGTGGCAAGAGGAACAGGCTGGTAATCCAGTCTACTCTGCCAAATCCATAACTTTCCCCCTTTTTTGGTGAACAGCGAATGAGTGAAATTAACTGGGGCAACTACAAGGAAGCCTACAAGGCAATCCACGATGCCATCCACGGAATCCGAACAGCCAACAATGTCTCTATCACCCGCAACGCGGCGGGATACATCACAGAAGTTCAGGTTACCCACGATTCAGTGACAAAAACAGTCACCATCACCCGAAACCCAGCTAATCTCATCGAACAAATCTCAGAAAATATTTCATAAAAAACGAATATGGAGGAATAAAGAAAGTATGGTTGCAACCGTAAATGTGCAGCAGACTGTTGGAGGCTCAGATGGCAGCCCAGGAACATACAACAACGTAACCTCAAGCACGAGACTGCAGACCAAGGACCAGTTCGCTCCCGCAGACACGTCCTATCCGATTCCGATACCTACCAGCGGCTTCAAGTACAGCTACTGGATTCACGTCTGTTTGGACCTCAGCGGAACCTTCACCAAAATCAACAACGTGCGCTTCTACTCTGATGGCGCCATAGGCTGGAACTTCGGAACAGGAGGCGAACTACGCCGAGGCAACAGAGACTCCGGAGACCACGGATGCCCTATGCCCTCAGACTATGATGTGGCAACTGGAACAGAAGCAGACACTGGAGACTCTATAGAAGACGAAACAGATGGACACGACTACTATAACGCTCAAACCACACCAACAGCAAACGTAGCTAACGACACAGAAGCATCACCCGCAACAATCGATTCAACCGATCACACCAGCACAGAAAAAACCAAAGCCGTTGTTCTACAGTGCAAAGTGGCTAATGATGCTGTGCAAGGAGAACAAGCAGACGAGACGCTCAGCTTCAAATACGACGAAATCTAGGAGAACATCAAGGATGCTCGGTTATCGTCCACTTGTTTATTTTTGGATAGCCGAGTATACTGATGGAACTGCACTTCCGCAATTCGATGTTGAAACGGGCAAAGAAAACAGTTTCTCGGAGGTTGATCATCGGAGGCTCAAGCGGTTTGGTTGGTATCCTTTCTCGGTTGAGTTGGCTCAGAGAATATGGGCGGCTGAAAAGATTGTTGTTGTTCCCTCCAAAAACAGATCATACACTGTTGCATTAGCGCGTGGCGATAGGTTGGTGGCATATAGAACCAATGCAATTAAACTGCGGATGCGTTCTGGCGGAGTTGAACATGATGAGACAGTTTATGTTCTGGGAATCAAAGGAAAGAAACTTTTGCAGATAAACGAGAGTGGAGAGACTATTACATGAGGATTCCATTTTGGCTTTTGCGTCTGCTTCCTATGTGGGATTACGTTTGTCCGGCGTGCAAGAAGAATGTAGAGAAAAGTAGCGAAAAATGTCCACATTGCGAAGAAAGTTATGGTAGCCCTCTGCGCATACCACCAACGATTCTAAAGGATAAAAAACGCTTAGAAGATTACGTTCATAGATACATTTTTCCGAGAATCAGTAAGGCACAGCGGGATTATCTGGTACAGTATTTCACAGAACTGTTTAGTGACGGTTTCGAGAGTGGAGACTTCAGCGAGTGGACAGGAACAAGTGAAAGTCCAGCGGTTGTGGAAGAACCACATTGTGGAACATATAGTGTGAGGCGTGATTCTCAAGGTGACAGAGCATATGCTTATTTGCCATCGTCATACTCAATAGTCTACTTTAGGATATATTGGAAAACAGATACATTACCGTCAACGGACACGCATACCATGCCTTTACGTATTTACAATTCTGAAGGCATTTCCCTTCATTTATATTATGAGGATGTTGGCGGAACAAAACGATGGCGCCTAGAAGTCTCAGAAACAGGAGACGATGATATTTATGAGCAAACGGTTTCAACAAACACTTGGTATTGTATTGAAGTTTGTTATGATGCAACAAACGATATTCATAAACTATGGATTGATGATGTAGAACGTATTTCGTTCTCTTCTTCTGTGTCAACACTTATGGAAAGGGTGTCTGTTGGAAACTATTTTGAAAGTGATTTTTATTCTCATAACGAATACATTGACTGTGTTGTTGTCGCCGACACATACCTCGGACCAGAAAGTGAAATCTATACCAAAACATGGACAACAGACACTCTTTTCAAGAAATTGGGAATCACAAAAAGTCTAGCCGCTGATACGGCCTTTCAGAAACAGGGCATTTCGAAAACATTTGGTTTTGATACGGCATTCCAAGAAAGTTTCGTTATTCAAAAACAAATAGACGCCTTCTTCAAGAGGCTGGATGCACCAAAAACTTTTGGCTTAGATGTCTATTTTGGATCAGTTGGGTCTGAAACATACGTCAAAAACTTTGCCTTAGACGTCATATTCGCGTACAAGGTGAGGCTGCCAGAACTGTGGATTGACGAAAACGGAAAACTGGTTCTGAACATTTCGAAACCTTACGCGTGGGTGGGAACTTGAAGACAAAAATCTGGTGGGTTGAAAGAACCTATTTAAGGTTCGGAAAAACGCTTTGTCAGAAGCCTGTGGAGGTGAAGCTGTAATGAGTCGCCGCAGGGAGGAACAGGACATGATGGACAAGGTTATCCTCGCTGCACTCAGTAGGGGTGATGTGCGGTGGACGGTGTTGGAGAAGAAGGTTTTGACTACTTGTCAATCTTTGGCTACGCGAACAAGATTTGATAATCGGTTGCGGTATTTGCTTAAGAAAGAGTATATTATGCGGGTTAGCCGAGGCGTCTACAGGATTACGGAGAAAGGAACAAAGTACATGCAGGTAATCTGAAGCTTCAGGTAATCATTTGTATTTCTTGAAGATGTCATTGTATCCTTCGACGGCTTTTCGTGGATTATCAGAGTATAGAACTGCTCTGCCTAGGCTCACCAGCGGGTTACGGGCATACCGTATCTTGCTGGTTTGTCCCCCTTGTGGTCCTATGCCCTGCAACAGAAACACCACCCTGTCCCCGACAACTTCCTGGATGTTTTTGATGTATGTGTCCTCAACGAATCCAGTTAAGCCTACCACACAGCCGTCGGCTTCTGTTTCTTTCACGGTTTTTGCGGTGTGCAAGTAGTATGGTTGTCCGCTGACTGTTGTGTTTATCATCATTTTTTCGGCTTCGGGGTTGGACATGAGGGTAAGAACTATGACCCCCAAGTTGTTTTGGTGGGCTTTTTCAGTTGTCGTTTGTGTGTTGCCGGCGAAGGGGGAGAATGTAAAACCATCAAAGCCCATTTCTTTGATCCAGTGTAGGGCGGAGTCGTTGGTGGAGCCGATGTCACTGAGCTTATGGTCCAGTATGGCAAGCATTCCTTCGTC
>CBFCZR010000097.1:0-5918 GCA_965602795.1 Candidatus Bathyarchaeota archaeon
AAGAAGTATGATGCTGAGGCTATCCGGCTCTTTGTTTTGTCTACCCATTACCGGAGCGAGATAGATTTCACTGACAAGAGGCTCAAGGGTTCTGAATCCAGTTTGGGGAGACTCTATAACGCTTTGGAGTCTTTGGAGGATGCCATGAAAGTTTCAGTGAAGCGGGAGCTGAATGAGGAAGAAAAGAAGTTCGGCGAGAATATAGAGGAGCTTAGAGGCAAATTCATAGAGGCTATGGATGAAGATTTTAACACTCCGCAGGCGTTAGCTGCCCTATTTGACATGTCGAAGGAGATTAACAGATTTCTGGATAACCATAAACAAGTGAGCACCAAGATTCTAGAAAGGACTCATGACGACTTTTCTGTGCTGGGAAAGGCTTTGGGGCTCTTCCAGAAAGAGAAAACCAAGAAGATTGGTGGAAAGATAGTGGATGATTTGGTGCAGCTTCTGTTTGATGTGCGGGAGGAGCTGCGCAAGAAAAGAGAATACAGCTTGTCGGATGAGATTAGAGCAAGAATGAAAGAGGCAGGTTTGATTATAGAGGACACCGATGAGGGACCCAAGTGGAAACTGCCCTAAACAAAGTCTACGACTCGGTTATTATTCGTTTCAGCGGAGAATTGGGGCTGAAAAAGCATTGGACCAGAAAATATTACCAGAAGCGGCTTGCTAGAAACCTGAAACAAACCTTGAAAAGCTATAAAGTATCCTACACTGAACTTGTCCGCAAACATAGCAGATTCTACCTGAAAACCAGTTCAGCAGTGCAGGCAGCACAGAAGCTGGCACGGGTCTTCGGAATCTCCTCGGCATCTCCTGCAATCGAAACCACATCTAAACTTGATGACGTAATCTACAAGAGCCTCTTCTTGGCTGGCAGAGTGTTAAAGGATGGGGACCGTTTTGCTGTTAAATGTAAGCGGGTTGGCAAACAAGGCTACTCAAGCTCTGATGTCCGCAACTTGCTGGGTCAACGTGTTCTCGACGAGTTCGGTGAGAGGCGGGGCTTAAGCGTTGATTTGGGTAACCCTGACGTGACTTTGGGTGTTGAGGTTAGAGGCGCCCAAGCCTTCCTTTATTCGCAGGTTGTTGAGGGTGTTGGCGGCATGCCTCTTGGCACTCAACGGAAGCTTGTTGGTTTGTTTAGTGGAGGAATAGATTCGGCGGTTGGGTTGTGGCTGGTTATGAAGCGGGGCAGCCCAGTTGTGCCAGTTTATTTTGAGATTTCACCTTTCACGGATGAAAAAACAAAAGAGAGAGCCCTGAAGGTTGCTGAGGTGCTGTTGGGTTGGGCGGTTGGGTTCCCCAGAAAAGTTTACATCGTTCAACACGGCGAAAACCTGAAGCAGATCATGGAAACCAACAGGAAATACTCGTGTCTGCTGTGTAAACGGATGATGTATCGGATAGCTGAGCGGTTGGCAGAACAGTTTAGGGCTGAGGGAATCGTCACTGGAGAGGCTATAGGCGAGCAGGCTAGCCAAACATTAACTAACCTGCGGGTGCTGAACGCTGCAGTCAAAGATTACCCTGTCCATAGACCATTACTGGGTTTTGACAAGGAAGAAACTGAGGCAATCGCAAGGAAGATTGGAACATACAGGTTTTCGAGCAAGAAGGCTGGGGCATGCACAGCAGTTCCCTATCAGCCATCCACAAAAGCAAAACTAGAAGATGTGATTAAGGCTGAGGAGAAGCTGGACATAGAAGCAATGGTTAAAAAATCACTTGATTCCATCAAAGTCGTTGAATTATGACCTCAGTTTTTGCAAGAGCAAAGCTCTTATGGTTAAAAAATTAATTCTATTCTGAAACTGAATTGTGGTAAATGAAATGGACGTGCTTGTCTACATTTCGTTAGCTATTTTGGCGATAGTGATTGTAGTGGGAGTTATTGCAAAGCTGCTTTTGCGTAAAACACAGGATGAGGGAAAAGCAGAGAATATAGATTATCAAGCCTTTTTTATTCTAGGCCCTTCTTTTTTTTCGCTTGGGTTTATATTCATGGTGTTGGCTTTGACATCAGATTTCCCCATCGCAATTGGGATTCCATTTTTGGCTATGGGAATAATCTACTTAACAATTGGTTTGTCTAATCGAAACAAAAATAACCAAACAGTAAACAGTTGAATAGGGAAAAATTTGGTTAAGCTGGCTTCTCTTTTTCTTTAAGCCATTGTTCGGTTCCAAGTTCTTTCCTTTTCTTGAGGTCGTTTTGTCTTGCAATGAGAGCTTTCTCTGCCTCTTCGTCACTTAAAGCTGGGTCACGTAACGACAAGAATGTTTCACAGGGGAGTTCACTGCATAAGCCGCAATGTTCTAGCTGTTTCGTGTTAACGCAGCAGTTGTATATCGGACAGCACTCAACATTCATCACAGCTGTCCAGAATGGCTTTCCTTCCTGTTGTTCGCATCCATTGCATTTTGTGTCTAAATGCTCGCAGGTTCCACAGAATAACCCACAAGCCGCTGCCAAATTTTTGTTCACCATCTTTCACCCGTCCATTTAATACACATCGGTTATTCTAAACAGAAAAAGACTTCGGTGGAATATGAAATGAACTTTAAGGATTGCATCAAGTTCGCTAACGAAAAGCCGGAGTTGGTTATTTTCAGAGTCCCCAAAGGGGAAGCCTACTTCTGGACCATGGAAACTAACTTAGTCTAAGAAGGAAATAGATTTGGATAAAACTAGAAACGCAAAATCGGTTAAAACTTGAATAAAACTCGGTTTGTACGCTAAGAAAAACCGTTTTCTAATGTGGACTTCAAGGGGTTACGCAGACAGTCCATAATGTTTCCACTCTTCCACAGACGTCACATCTGTACTGTTTCATGTAACCTGATTCCTTGACGATTTCCATTTCCAAGTTACAGTCAGGGCACTTCATTCTTTTGCTCACCTCCAACTTTGGCTTACCTAACGTTTTGTTGTTATCTTCCTTTGCGGGTTTCACTACCTTAGAGGATAATATATATCTATACAATGTAAACTACATAGTCTATATATTAATTCTAAATCCATACACCGGCATAGACTGCCCAGCGATTCCCTACCCGTTATTCGCGAAAGCGAAGCTAGAAAAAGCAATCAAAGATAAGAAAAAAATAAAAAGAGAGGAAATGAAGCGGCGCCATTACGCTGCTAGTTTGCTTCCTTCTGGAGTCAGCTGATATTTGTTGTCTACCTGCTTTACGAATCCCGCTTTAACCAGTTGCCGGAGACCGCTTCTAACTCTGAACATGGGCATTCCGGTGGCTCCTGAAAGAGCATCAGGTGTTGAAGCTCCGCTCTTCAAAGCAGACAACATTTTGATGCCGCTTTTGGTTGGTTTTCCGTCTGCAGATACACATGGCACGGCAATCACAGCTTCTTGAAGCAGAGGTACCAGTCCTTGCAGTCGTAGCCCTCTTTGATTCTCTCTTCGGCTTGCTCTGATGTCTTGGGTGGAGGAACAACAACTGGGTCGCCTGGGTTCCAGTTTGCAGGCGTAGCCACCTTATGTTTGTCAGTTGTCTGAAGTGCATCGATGATTCTCAAGATTTCTTGCATGTTTCTGCCTGTTGTCAGCGGATAATATAGGATGGTTCTGATTTTGCTTTCCGGGTCCATGATGAAGACGCAACGAACAGTTTCTGTTTTGCTTTGTGCGGGGTGTATCATCCCAAATTTTTCTGAAACTTCCTTGTTCAAGTCTGCGATTATGGGGAAAGGAATCTTCACTCCCATCTTTTCTTCAACATTTCTTATCCATGCGATGTGGGAGGAGGCGCTGTCAACGCTTAAGCCCAGAAGTTCAGTGTTCCGTTTCTTCAGTTCGTCATAAATCTCGGAAAAGGCGATGAACTCTGTGGTGCAGACCGGCGTGAAATCTGCGGGATGCGAGAACAGGACAAGCCAGCTTCCTTCGAAATCTGAGAGCCTCAAAGTTCCCTGAGTTGTAAGAGCTTCGAAGTCTGGTGCTTTTTCGCCAATCAATGGTAACCTAATCTCATCTGATTTTTCTTCCATCAAAATCACCATAAGATTTCTCTCAGCAACCAAAATAAACTTATCTAAACACAGTTTGTAGAGAGAAAGTTAAACCTTGAATTGGTCAGCAATGTAAACTTTTATCCAGAGAACCGTTCGACATCTTATATGTAACGCAGATAAGCTTTGGAGGAACAATTGTGGATTACCCCAGCGAATGGGAAACTGAAATCACAGCCAAAAATGGCAAGAAAGTAGTTTTTCGTCCAGAACAGTCTGGCGACACAGAAATGCTGTGGGAAATGTTTTCGACGCTGTCAGAGGAGAGTGCGTCAAACCTGCTTCCCCCATTCACAAGAGAGCGGGTGGAAGGCTGGACACGCAACATAAACTACGATGAAGTGTTAGCAATTGTTGCTGTCGTAGAGGAAAAAAGGGGGCGACAAATTATTGGGTCAGCATCACTAAGGTTCAACCAGCGGGAAGCTCTCAGGCATAAGGCGGAACTGGGAATCACAGTGAATGACAACTATCAGAACATGGGCATAGGCACAGCATTGCTAAAGCACTTGATTAATGTTGCCCGAATGAGAAAATTGAAAAAGATTTACCTTCAAGTTAGTACGGCTAATGACCGTGCTATCAACCTGTACAAAAAAGCAGGCTTCAAGACAGAGGGAAAACTCTGCAAAGAAAGCTATGTCAACGGCAAATACCGAGACGAGTACAGAATGACACTTTTCCTATAGTTGAGCGTTCGGTAAACTCCTTAAGTGCTCTTTGCCATAGTTATTTGGTTATGTCAGCCGTTGATATTGCTGTGCGCAAGTTTCGTGAGCTTGAGCCTGAAGACCTCAAGGTACTGCAAGCCATCGAGCAGCAGATGAAAAATTATGAGCATGCACCAACAGACGCCATCCACCAAAAGTCAGAGCTTCCACCCTCAGAAATAGAGTATCGGCTGCCAATTCTCATAAAAAAGGGCTTAGTGCAGGGCTGGCGAGGAAAATACACGGGCTACAGCCTCACAACAGCGGGACATGACACCTTAGCCATAAATGCTCTCGTTAAAGCAGACGTAATCGAGGCTTTCGGCAAACCCTTAGGGGTGGGAAAAGAATCAGACGTCTATGATGCTCTCACACCAGATGAACGGCGAGTGGCACTGAAGTTTCATCGCCTAGGCAGAACCAGCTTCAAAAAAACCAAACGCAAACGAAACTACACAATCAAATACAGCTACACGCCCGACTGGCACCACCAATCCAAAATCGCAGCCAAAAAAGAATACACCGCCCTTAAACTTCTATATCCCAAAGGGGTAGCAGTTCCAGAGCCCATCAAACAAAACCGACACGTCTTGGTTATGGGCATGATAGAAGGCGCAGAACTTTATCACTACCCAGAATTGCCAGACGCCCAAACTGTGTATAACGAGATATTGGTCAATGTAAAAAGAGCTTATAGAGACGCCCACATTATCCACGGGGACCTCAGCCCTTTCAACATCATTCTTCAGCCAAACCAGCACATTCTCATAATAGACTGGCCACAAAACGTCTCCACAAAACATCCAAACGCAAAGGAACTTCTGGAAAGAGACCTGCGAAACGTTCTAACTTTTTTCCAACGCAAATACAGAATCAAAAGTAGACTGAAAGAAGCCTTAATCTATGTCCGAAAGAAATCCAAAACTAAGTTGACGCAAGACAATTAACTGGAAACTTGAATGCTTAGTCTATTTTTCGCGGGGTACGTCTGTACAGATGTATAAGATGTTGTTTCCTCTGAGGAGGATGCTTCCGTAGTTGGCAATCAACTGATCTTTAACCCGTTCGGTAGCCTTCTCCAGCAACAAATTCATGTGACTATCACAGCGAACCATGGTGCCTCTATATTCAACTCCGTTTTTCAGTACAATAGACACGTAATTGTTCAAGTG
>CBFCZR010000098.1:0-5898 GCA_965602795.1 Candidatus Bathyarchaeota archaeon
CGGTTGGTGTGGCGCTTATGCTGGCAACTAAATTGGAGGGAAAAACTGTAAGATGGAAGCAGTCTTGAAGGTGGGCGGAAGCCTAGCCAACAACTCCACAGGCCTAACAAGATTGTGCCAAGAGTTGAGTACTCTAGCTAAAGCTCACAGAATAGCTATTGTGCCTGGAGGAGGAGAATGCGCAGACACTGTAAGAAGGCTTGACAAGACACATAGGCTCTCAGATGTGGTTGCTCATAGAATGGCTATATTAGCTATTGACCAATACGGGTTTTTATTGTCGGATATCGCTCCAAAAGCCTATCTTTTTCGCTCTCTAGAGGAAATTAGCAAATCTGCGAAGGGGACGCTTCCGATTATTTTGCCGTCAAAAATTATGTTCCGTAAAGACCCTCTGGAGCATTCGTGGGATGTAACGTCTGACACTATAGCCGCCTACATTGCCCAATTATTACATGCAGAGAAACTGATTCTAGTCACTGACGTGGATGGAATTTTCTCTGAAGACCCTAAGAAAACTTTGGACGCCAAATTGGTTGAAGAGTTGTCTGCCGAAGAGCTGCTCGGTTGGGGCAGGAGAACAAGCGTTGACAAGACATTACCCAAAATTCTTCTACAGGCAAACTTGGATTGCTACATTGTTAATGGCGGATACCCTGATAGAATCAAGCTGATTCTGGAAAACAAGAAAACAGTCTGCACAAAGGTTACGGTTTAGCGGCGCTTTCACAATTTGCTTATTTCTTCAGCAAAAGCGGTTACTTTTTCTCTTTCAAGCTTACCTGTTACTCGGTCTTTTTTGGTGCAAACGGCTCCTCTAACTCCAATGATGTCTGCGCCTAGATTGTATATTCTTTGAATGTCTTGCGTATCTAGGGAGCCGGCAAGGGCGGCCAACAAATTATAGTTGTGAGCAGTGTTAACAAGTTCTTTCAAGTTTTCGTCAGATAGAAAGCTGAACAAATTAGTTTTTCCATCCTTTATTTTTACATCCACCAGCACGCCATCAGCTCCCGCCTTATGGGCGACCATGGGAAGGTCCAGAGGATTCACACAGCCAACGAGGCTAAAGTCAGCGTAGCCACAAGCAATTGTCTTCAAGCCACTGTCATACTCTTTCACAGCTTTAACTACTTCAGTCATCATCGACGTTGCTTCTTCAGGGGTTTTCACGCCGAAAAGCCCAGCTTTAACATAGTCCACTCCGGAAACGGCGGCACCCAAGGCGGCAAGAGAGGCGGTTCCAGGCAGATTGGGCAAATCACCGATTGTTGCGCTTAATTCGAGATTTTCTGGCGTAACCTCTTTAACCTGCCTGATTACTCTGGGAAAGTTGGCACCCAAGGAACCTTCCTTCGGGTTTTTAACGTCAAGTATGTCTGCTCCTCCGTTGATGCTGTCTAAAGCCTCTGTTTGGTCTACAACGCTAACCAAAAGCTTCAATTGAGTCCACCATTCGAGTTTCTTCTCATAGCATTAACTCTTATATGCTTTGAGCTTTTAACGAACATCAGATAACTGTTTGAAGATTAAGAGAAAACTTAATCGCCTACAAAACAATATAGAAAACACAATTATGAAAAAAGATTATCACGACAAGATGGAAGTAGCCACTCTTGGAGGCGGATGCTTCTGGTGCATAGAAGCAGCCTTCAACGAAATAAGAGGGGTAGTAAACGTTGAATCAGGTTACGCTGGCGGAGAATTAGCTTCGCCAACCTATGAGCAGGTTTGCACAGGAACCACAGGACACGCAGAAGTTGTTCAAGTCACATTTGACCCAGACATCATATCTTTTAAAGAGATTCTGGAGATTTTTTTCACTGCCCATGACCCCACAACACCGAACAGGCAAGGAGCCGATGTTGGTACCCAGTATCGATCAGTCATCTTCTATCATAATGATAAGCAGAAAGAAGTCGCTGAGCAGATTATTGCTGAACTTAACGCTGCAAAAGTCTGGGATGACCCCATAGTAACACAAGTCGAACCGCTCAAAAACTTCTACAAAGCAGAAGAGTATCACAGAAAATACTTCAATCGTCATCCCGAATCGGGATACTGCAAGATATTTATTGCTCCAAAAATCGTTAAGCTACGAAAAAAGTATCGTGAAAAACTGAAGAAACCTTAGCCTTTGCACCTTTTTGGCTGCTCCATTTTCATTTTATTAGGTTTAGTTTCTTTGAAAGGCTTTAATCAGCCGTTCTATGAGAGATAGCGGTAAGAGGAGGATTGGAGCAAGCGGTCCGAGGCCCATCGCCATATGTTTAAAGGTTTGTACATCTGCTTGGGTTATGGCACCCACCAGCGGAGTTGTAACCAAATATATCGTCACAAATATTGCTACTCCGATGATTAGAGTTACCAAACTATGTAAGTTTAGCTGAAATGTTGCCAAGTAAGTGACGGCTGCTGTGAGTGTGGATGCTAAGAGAATCTTGGCTGACGAGATCCAATTGATTGTTGCAGAATAGTTTTTCTTTATCCACCAAAGCGCTATGATCAAACTGGGGATTCCCGACACGATATTTGCAGCAAGCAAACCAAGTACTCCAAATTTCGGGATTAACACCAAGTTCAGACCAAGTGCAATAACAGACGTGATCAAAGTTAGTTTCATGTTTACATCCGTTTTTCCCTGGCTCTTTATGATGTTGTCAACACTCAGATACCCAAAAGCAGTGTAAATAAAGGTGACAACGTAAAGGGTCAGATAGAGCGGCGTATACGAGTATTTATCGCCGAAAATTGTGGATACAGCCGGTTGAGACAACACCATAACCATTAAGGCTAGGGGCACAATGATTAGGGCAGCATACTTCACTGAAAACTGAAACACACTACCCAGTGTTTCCCGTTCTTTTTGAGAGTCGAGTTTGGAGAAGGCTGGCAAAAGCACAGTAAGTATGGGCATAACAAAAAAGGTGACTAAAGACGCAAAATTTAATGCAACTTGATAGTTGCCTATGGGCACGTCTGTACAGTAGTTAGCCAGCAGAACGTTGTAGATTTGTGTCAGAAAACCAGTAACGATAGCTGAAATCGATAACGGCAACCCGTATCTGAACAAGGTTTTGATGGTTGAAAATATTTCCAGCTTATCAATTTCTTTCCGCCGTAGAGGCTTGTAGAGGATCACATACATGAGAAATACACTGAATACTCCAGCGATCAGATAGCCTACTGTTGTTCCGACAATCGCTCCATAGGTTCCGAACCCTAGGATTGCGAGGGAAATCATGAGTACTGCCTTGACAGTGGACAAAACGATTGAAGTTACACTGTGGTATTCCATTTTTTCATAACCAGTGAAACAAGCTTGAGTGGCTTTCATAAGAGCCTCCGCAAAAATGGTGAAAGAAGCTATCTGGATTAGAGGCACAATGTTGGGTCGATTTAGTGCATTTGCCATGAAACCTGAAACGAAAAAGGAGAAGATGGACAAGGAAAAGCCCAGCAGAATCTCGAAAATCACTACGGAAGCTAAAATATTTTTCACGTTTGCTTCTTTGTTTTCTGACCTGTATTGTGCTGTGTACTTTATTGTTGCCCAGTCTACACCCCAGTCTCTGAATATTCCGATAAGATTGGGACCAGTCAAAGCGATTGCAACTAGACCGTAGTCGCCTTCGGAAAGAATTCCTGCAACGACCATTACGCTTATGGCAGATATGATTGAGGAGACTATCAGACCCCAGAAAATGTTGAATACACCCTTAGCTGAAACCTGAGCCATACTCCTTGCTTTACTCACGGAAACACGTTCTCCTAAACCAGAGCTTTTTACAAAATATGTAAACACATTAATAAATCAGCTATCTAAAACAGGATAAACTGAGCAAACGTTTAGTGGAGATGAAGACAACATGAGTTCAGTAAAATCCTGCAAAGTAATTGCCTATTTTATCATAGCCCCTGCGGGAATCAAGTCAACAAGCATGGGAACTTATGTGGCTGCTGCGGTAGCGGCAATAAATGGAGTCAAAGGTTTGAAGTGCGAGATTACTCCCATGGGAACAGTTCTGGAGGCAGACAGCCTCGGAACTATCTTTGAGGCAGTGAAGGCTGCCCACGAAACCCTCATTGATAAGGGCATACTCCGTGTTGAGTCAACTTTGATAATAGACGACAGAAGGGACAAGCCGCGAACAATGAAAGACAAAGTTAACTCGGTAAAAAATCACATGAAACAACTTTGAAGCAGGACACAAGAATAAAAACATGCAGTTGTTAGTAGCTACTCTGGGTTAGAACAATCCATTTCAAGGACAGAAAAACCGGTTAGACGTATTCGGCTTCCACACTTTTTGCATTGAATCAACATCTCTTCCAAAACATCATCCTTAACCTTCTCCTCTAGTATAATGTAAACATTCTCTGACTCATCCTCAGGAGAAATGGTAACCCCACAATTTGGGCAAGGAAAATCGCCGTTCCCATCAATCTTGGTCAAATCCAGTTCAGTTACCAGCGTTTGCTTCGTCTTTTTCCCTTTTTGAGCAGCCGCTTCAGCCAATTCTGATGCCTCATAGACTAGAGGGAAAGGAAGAGGTATTACTACCTTATTAACATGCAGGAAATACACATGTATATCCCTAACAACACATCCCTTTTCAAGGACAACTCAAAATTTTTAAATCACAGATAGAGAAAGAAATTAATACAGTTTCCCCAGTAAACAATTTCTTGTCAGTCAAAAACAACAAAATCTTCATCAGATTACAACTGACGGAAAGTTACAGAAGAACAAAATCATCTTGCGATACAGACCTCTACAAAGCACCCTCAATGACCATTATTGCCATTCTTTTTTGCCTGCCTAGAAATGGCGTAGAGTGTTATTGCGGTAAAGATGGTGAACATTCCGATAAGAACGAAAGCTATAGCCGCCAACGCAATATTCGTGGTTATCTGATGGGACACAGCGTAAATCTGAAGCAGCCATACCCCAAAGGCTGTGCCAGCCAAAAGAGAAAGCAAACCAGGCAAACCCAAGAATAGAAGAGGACGCTCTTCTACCACTAACCGGATGATTGACATTAGCACATCAGCGCCATGCCCAAAAGCATTCTGAGTCGAAGATCGCTCCACACCGCTGTATTTGCAGTTTGCTGGGACTTCGGCAACCGTTAATCCCTGCTTTTTCGCTTTCATCAAAATTTCTACACTGGAGCCCATACCATTCTCCACCAAATCAAGACCGTTCAAGGCTTTACGGCCATACACCCGGAAGCCGCACTGAGCATCCAGAAACGTATGGTTGGAAGCCGCACCAGTCAACTTGGAAATCAATCGTATACCCCACCTTCTGTAACGGGGAACACCATTCTCTTTGTTCAAGAAACGGGAACCCAAAACAACATCAGCCTTATTCTCCAAAACAGGCTCAACCAAACTTGGAATCTCAGTTGCATCGTGCTGTCCATCACCATCTATTGTAACTAAAACGTCTGCTTTCAATTCTCTTGCCGTAGTAAACAAAGTCTTGAGTGCAGCCCCATAACCCAAATTCCGCTCATGCCTAATCACATCCGCACCCATACGCTCAGCAATCTCAGCAGTAGAATCTGTGGAGCCATCGTCACAAACCAAAACAACATCAACATATTTCTGCGCCTCCAACACCAACTTCGCAATACTACGCTCTTCATTAAAGGCTGGAATAGCAGCAACAACCAAAGGCTTAGGTTTACCCAAAGGCAGCTGATTTTTAATTTTAGTCAATGAAGACAATTAGTTAACAATCTCCAATTAAATGTGCATAAAATCAATGGGGTCTCGAGCCATTCGAAAGTAACAGATTACTAACTGTCAAATACGGGATGAAACTACGATTATTGGCACAGGTGAGGGGGATAGAGGTTCGAGTGTCGGCAGGACGCTCACTTGGTCTTC
>CBFCZR010000099.1:0-5814 GCA_965602795.1 Candidatus Bathyarchaeota archaeon
ATCCCCGATGCGCGCGCCTTTATGATGGCTAAAGCTCTCTTAGCAGTTCGAGTGCTCTCTCGTGTGTGCCGGTCGAAACGGAGATTTCTGTTTTTCTATGTACTTTTCAAGTTGTTTCTGAAAATCCATTAATTAGGCTGTTAGTTCAGGGTCAAAAGTTAATAAAAAAAAGAGAAAGGAAAGAAGATGGTTTAGATGTGTAGTTTTTTGCGTCTGTACAAGAGCACCATTGGGATTGTGATTGCTATTAACGTTAACAGCATAACTGGTCCTGTAAGGTCAGGTATTACTACGCCTGTGCTTGAGTCTATTAACTCTACCTTGCACTCGTAGCTGAATGGTTGCTGATTTTCTGTTAGTACGTCTGTTGCTTGCTCTGCATGGTAAACTTGGATTCCAGTTTCTTTGTCCCAATAGTAGGTGTGGTGATAAATTTGTTCAAAAATGTTACGGTCGTATTCTAGCACATTCGCTTCTCTTGTTTCGGTGTCAGTTTCCAGCATTATTGACTCGTTTAGATATCTCGCCGGCATTGACTACATACCAAGTATACTGTATTCAGGTCGTATTTCTGCACCGTCTGGAAGATTTGCGCCGATAACCATCAGCGAGTCGGAGTTCGTCGCGTTTTCTTCCAGTGTAGCGGTAGTTTCGGTTCCGTTTTTCCATTGAGATACGATCTCAAAGGTTATGATTGCAAAGCCATTGTCTGGCGTTATATCGGTAATGGTGTAGTTCATCAAAGAGGTATCGTTATACGTTTGCAGATATTGCAGATACGGAGGCGGAAATGCTACGTTTTCACTTTCATAAAAGATAAGCGTGGGTTCGTATAAGAACCAGTCGCCCACCTCGACGCCAACTTCCCAATCATATTGCGCCAGAACCGGAACCACCGTTGCAGACAAAAGTAATACAGAAATCACAACTAACAAAACTGTTTTCTTCATTTTATATCCCCCGATTTACCCCCCATGTTATCTAACTATGAAAAACCATTTATAATTTACTATAGGAACGAATCAGCGAATTGGTTAATTGTATCGGCTTACACTGACCTGAAAATGCAAAATGAGTCTCATAACCCGTTTACACTGATTTAGGAACATCATGTATGATTTAGTGCAAGTGTTCTCTTATGGGATAACCCTTAATATAAACTGTTAGAATCTTAGTTGCATAGCATTACACTAAAACTCTAGGAGATTGTCATGTCCCCAAAACGAAAGAAATCTGCATCTCTTCCTCAGCAACCCGAAGTGAACATAGGTACCATAGGTCATGTTGACCACGGAAAAACGACCCTAGTGGAAGCTATAACTGGGGTTTGGGCAGCAAAACACAGCGAAGAACTGAGACGAGGCATAACCATAAAGCTCGGTTACGCAGACGCCCCAATATTCAAGTGCCCAAACTGTGAGCAACCCCAATGCTACTCATCTAATACTAAATGCCCTAACTGCGGTTCTGAATGCGAGTTTGTCAGAGCAGTCAGTTTCGTTGATGCTCCTGGACACGAAGCCCTCATGGCCACCATGCTTTCTGGAGCAACAGTCATGGATGGAGCATTGCTGATTATCGCCGCGAACGAGAAGTGCCCACAGCCACAAACGCGAGAACATCTGGCAGCAATCGAACTAGCTGGAGTAAAAAACATAATTATTGTGCAGAACAAAATCGACATCGTTGATGAAAAACGAGCCTTAGAGAGCTACAAGGAAATAGAGTCGTTTGTGAAGGGAACCGTGGCGGAAGGAAAACCCATTATCCCTGTCTCCGCCCAGCATTCGGTGAACGTTGACGCTGTTATCCAATCCATAGAGAAAAATATTCCCACTCCCCATCGGGACCCCGATAAGCCGCCTAGAATGTTTGTTCTCCGCTCCTTTGACGTGAACAAACCCGGCACCTCGATTGACGAACTAACTGGAGGAGTTGTCGGCGGAAGCATCTCACAGGGAAAATTCAAAATTGGAGACGAAATCGAGATTCGCCCTGGACTCAAAGTTGAAAAACAGGGAAGAACATTTTACGAATCCATCTTCACAGAAATTACAAGCCTGAACGTGGGAGGAAAAAACGTTAAAGAAGCCCAGAGCGGAGGCTTGGTAGGCATAGGAACGTATTTGGACCCGTCGCTAACCAAGGCGGATGGTCTCACTGGGAATCTGGTGGGAAAACCGGATTTGCTTCCTCCAACCAGAAATGAACTTGTCTTGGATACTAAGCTCTTGAAACGGGCTATCGGAACCAAAGAGTTGGTGCAGGTTAAACAGATAATAAAGGGGGAACGTCTACTCCTCGATGTGGGAACAGCCATAACCGTCGGAAAGGTTGAGGCTGCAAAGAAAGGCGTTGTTACCATTCAGTTGGTTAGACCCGTCTGCGCCGAAAACGGAGCCAGAGCAGCTATAAGCAGAAAAATAGCTAACAGGTGGCGCCTCATAGGATACGGAATAATCCAAAGCTAGCTCACCGTTCTCATGTTTTCTTCTTTTGGTAATCTTTTATGGCTTCATGTAGTGCATCTGCAGCCAGATTTGAGCAGTGCATCTTAATGGGAGGAAGACCTCCGAGGTTCTCTGCTATGTCAGCCCGGGTGATCTTCATTGCTTCCTCAAGGGTTTTGCCCATCGCAAGCTCTGTTATCATGCTGCTTGTGGCTATGGCTGCCCCGCAACCAAACGTCTTGAATTTTATATCATTCAGTTTGTTGTCTTTCACTTTGATGTATATGGTCATGACATCTCCACAAACAGGATTACCCACGGTTCCAACTCCGTCCGCGTCTGGAATTTCACCTACGTTTCGGGGATTCGTGAAATGGTCCATAACCTTCTTGCTGTACACTCATATTCACCTCACAATTTACTTGCGGGTTAGGGGCAGTAAAGACCCAAGCAGTCATTTTCTCGTTTATGTTTAATTTTGTCACCCAATTATAAACCTTCAGCAGACCGAAAATTTGCATATACATACAATAGTTTCTCACATATTTATCTATAACGCCGTTATAAACAGGATTGCCGCAAAGCACACTCAACAAATCTCACTCCAACCCACTAAATCGCCCACATTTTTCCATTTAGTTTCGTCACAGATCCTCGGGGGGAGGCGGAATAAGCCCCTTTTTCATCAACAGGTTGGTTGATTCCCGAGCGTTCTTAATGATGCGAGTCGCCCTCTCCCGCAACTCCTGTCTACTAGGTTTAACTCGGGCAACCCCCTCCTTGATGGATTGCAGGGCGCACGCCACAGCTTCTCTGGGGAAGACCTCCCACTCATCCATCCGTGGAACTATATCCTCCTCGTGGATGCCACGCTCTTCCGCAAAACATGCCAGTTCATTCGCCGCCGCTATGCACATGTCATCTGTAACAGTCTTAGCTTTCACGTCCAGAACCCCCCTGAATATGGCAGGGAAACCCAAGGAATTGTTTATCTGATTAGCAAAATCTGAACGTCCTGTGGCTACAATCTTTGCTCCCGCCTCTTTCGCTTCCCAAGGCCAAATCTCAGGGATAGGATTCGCACACGCAAAAACTATAGAATCACTCGCCATTCCACTTATCCAAGGCTTCTTGATGGTGCCCGGACCCGGTTTGGAAGCCGCTATACACACATCAGCACCCTTTAATGCCTCAGCTGCGTCACCAGTCTTTCCTTCACTATTAGTCTCTAGGCAGAACTTCCACTTCCAAGGATTCTCCGCCTTTTCAGCTTCCACATCCTTTCGGTTTGGATGAAGAATTCCTTTCCTGTCCACCATCACAAGATTGCCGGCTTTAACTCCCGCTCTCATGAGAACCAACACCGTTCTCGTGTTGGCAGAACCCACACCCAACATAGCTACCTTTGTTTGACTAATACTCTTTCCAACCAGCTTCAAAGCATTGATGAGCCCTGCTAAGATGACTGTGGCTGTTCCCTGCTGGTCGTCATGCCAAACCGGAATGTTAAGCTGGTCTCTAGCATTGTTTAACACATGGAAGCATTTGGGTTTAGCTATGTCTTCCAAGTTTATGCCTCCGAAAGTGGGCTCCAGCCACTTGCATGCCGTGACCAGATCATCCGGATTTTTGGTTGCCAAGCAGATGGGAAAAGCGTCTACTCCCCCAAGATACTTGAAAAGCAAGGCTTTCCCCTCCATAACTGGCATGGCAGCCTCTGGACCTATGTCTCCCAAGCCTAGGACCCGTGTTCCGTCGCTTATTATAGCCACGTAGTTCCATCGGCTGGGGTGGTTAAACACCTGTTCCGGGTCGTCTTTGATGGCTTTGCAGGAGGCAGCCACGCCCGGGGTGTACCATATCGCGAAGTCTTGCGAATTTCGTATAACACATCTTGGCATAACTTGGACTTTTCCCTCATAGAACGGATGGTAAGCTAACGCCAATTTGGCTGGTTTCTTTGCCTTTTCAAGAAGTTCTTCCGCAGTTAACTTTCTGGTCATATGTTCTGCTTTCAGAGTCATTGAATTTAAGGATTGTTGAAGCATTCCATCAGTGCGTGAACAAAGTTGTTACATTTATGATGTATTTTAGTTCAAGTAGAATATGGGATAAAGCAAAGCTTAAGAAAGAGTGCAACAATGGTATCACATCGGGCTAAAAAAGCATCCCTGGCAAAAGCTTTCAGCCCGAACGTAGCGGGGTGGGGTAGCCAGGTGAACCCGCTGGGCTCATAACCCAGAGATCGGTTGTTCAAATCAACTCCCCGCTACCAAAATATCCTTAATTTGAGCTTATTTTAATAAAACAGACTTATTTTAGCCAGATTTTTAGAAAAACTTTTTGACCGAATTTCTACAGTTAATGATGAGGCTCTGGACAAGTGTGCACATGTATCTGCAATTCGCCAAAAACAAGTTCAAAGCATTCTTGCCTAGAACTCGCTATCTTTTTCTTTACTACATTCATCGCAATATCCATAAATGTCTAAGCGCTGCCCCACAGGTTTGAACCTCAATTCAGCAACGATCTTAGACCACATTTTTTTGACGCTTTCTGCTTCGTAATCATAAATTTTTCCACAGTTTAGACAAACTATGTTGATGTGAGGCATAATGTTCGGGTCGTATCTTGAACTCTTGTCATTAAATCCCAATTCTTGCACAAGCCCCACTTCTTTGAGGAGGTGTAGGGCTTGGTAAACTGTGGCTAAGCTCATTGTTGGGTATTTTTTCTTTATTTCTTTATGTATTTGGTCAGCTGTGGGGTGATCGTCTCTTGAATTTATGAGTTCGAAAACTGCTAAACGCTGTTGTGTGACTTTGTAACCTTTTTCGTGGAGCTTGGCTATGAACTGCTGGATATTTAAGGGCATTAGCGACTTTTATTACCTTTATTACTTAAATCGTTTTCTATAACGTAGCAAAACTTAAATAATAATCAATATTATCTAATACATAACGGGGTTATATTAATTTGAAAGATAAAAACAGAAATACAACTAGCCAAGCGCACACGTCGAAACGACGCAAACCCACAACAACAGATGCCGGGATTCCGGTAGCCAGCGAGGAGTTTTCTCTTACCGTGGGACCTGATGGCCCAATTTTGCTACAGGATCACTACCTGATGGAGCAGATGGCAAATTTTAATCGGGAGATGATCCCAGACCGACAGCCCCACGCAAAAGGTTCAGGGGCCTTCGGATATTTTAAGGTGACCAAGGACGTCAGCGCTTATACAAAGGCGGCCGTGTTCCAACCAGGCACGAAGACCGAAGTGCTGGCACGATTCTCTACCGTGGCCGGAGAGAGCGGCAGTCCCGATACCTGGCGGGATGTGCGCGGCTTTGCGCTGAAGTTTT
>CBFCZR010000100.1:0-5809 GCA_965602795.1 Candidatus Bathyarchaeota archaeon
ATCTTTTATTCCCAGCCTACTTGCTGTTTCATCGATGTCCTTCTGTTCTTCTCCTTTACCTAAAATCACCAGTTTCGTTTTGGGATAGTCCTTCAATATCGTTGGCATTGCCTGAACTAGGTTCCTGACGCCCTTGACCCATGTTAGTCGCCCTAAGAAAAAGAGCATACATTCATCGTCTTTGATGCCGTAATTGTCTCGGATTCTTTTAATGTCCTTTGGACTGCACTTTTTGGGGTCGTAACGTTCAGGGTTTACGCCATTCCAGACCACACTGATTTTTTGTGCAGGCCAACCGTGTCTATTGAGGTCCTCTTTCATTGCATGGCTGACTGTGATTATGTGGTCTGCAGCCTGGGCAGTTGCTGATTCGAAGTGGGAAACAACTTCGGAGCCCTGTCCTCCACTTCGCCCGAACTCTGTGCTGTGAACATGGAAAACTACTGGAATTTCGGTTTCGTTTTTAATGATAATTCCCGCTATGCTGCTTAGCCAGTCATGAACGGCAACCACATCAAATTTGTAGCCTTCCTTCCTGATTAGACCATTGATGAATTTTGTTGCGCTAAGGACGTTGTAAATGAAGATGTCGTTGAAGAAGCGGATGTTTGCGCCCCACTTTTTCAGGTCCTCGGTGACGAACATGGGAAACACGTTACTTGCATCAGCGATTAATGGGCGATGGACTTCTACGCCCTTTATCACTTCCCTTGTTTTCAGTTTTCCGGGGTTAAGCGTAAAAACCGTGACATCGTGCCCCGTCTCAACGAACTCGCGGGTTATGTATTCCGCGTAGGTGCCTAAGCCGCCCACAAGCTTTGGTGGATACTCCCAAACGAAAAAGCAGATTCTCAAAAATTAATCTCTCCACTAACAGTTTGATGGTTGAAGTTATATTGTTTTTCGGTTCTAGGTGAAAAACTTCTTATGTTGATTGGACTGTTTTGTATTTATTGTTTGTAGAAGGAGCCTGTTGATGTTAAGCACTGTTATGGTTATAGCGGTGGTTCTTGGCACAGCCTTCTTGTTCAATGAGTTGTTCAAGAAGTTGAAGTTGCCTCCCGTGGTTGGGCAAATAGTTGGAGGTTTAATTCTCGGCATTCCACTGTTAAAGGCATTTATCTTTGAAGGTTCAACTGCTACTGAAATTGTTGATTTGCTGGCGGTTCTGGGAATCCTTTTCTTGTTGCTTTTGGTTGGGCTTGAAATAGACCTTGAGAAGATTCGGCAGAGTTCTAAAGAGGCAGTTTTGATTTCTTTAAGCGCGGCTATTGTGCCCTTGCTTCTTGGCTTCCTTTTTCTTAAGTTGCTAGGGTATACTGATATTGCGTCGCTTGTGTTTGGTGGCGCCTTATCAGTTACCGCGGAAGGCACTACAGTAAAGGTTTTGATGGATGCAAATGCTCTCAACACAAAACTGGGAGCCATAACAGTTTCTGCGGGTGCTATAGATGACATCTTTGAGGTTCTATTCTTGAGTATGGTTACCGTTATTGGCTTTGGGGGAAGCGTCTTTCAACTTGTTTATCTTCCCGTGGAGTTTCTGGTTTTTGCGGCTGTCACTTTTGTTGTTTTTAGGGTAGTTTCAAAGTTGCTGCCGAGAGTTGAAAGAACAGGAACGGATGTGGAGCTTTTTTCGCTGGTGATTATCTTTGTTTTGGTGGTGGCGTCTTTGTCTGAGGCGCTTGAAATGGGCTATCTTTTGGGGGCATTAATTTCGGGTTTTCTGTTGCAGATTTCTATGAAGCGTTTGCGGAAGAAGGATGAAGAGGAAATACTCACCGCTACAAAACTTATCACGTTATCTTTTGTTGTTCCCTTCTTCTTTGTGAACATCGGCTTAAACTTCAACTACGATTACTTGGCTGGAAATCTGCTTCTGCTCTTAGTCACCATAGCTATCGCCTTCCTTGGAAAAATCATAGGAACATTGATCGTCAAACCATTCACGAAGCTGAACCTTAAGCAACTTTACCTCATCGGTTGGGGCATGAATTCACGAGGAGCAGTAGAACTAGTGATTGCCCTGTTAGCGCTGAATCACGGCTTGATTACTCAGGAGGTCTTTTCGGCGCTTGTTGCAATGGCAATAGTAACTACACTTGTATTCCCATTTGTTCTGCAGCATGAAATCAAAAAAGACCCGGCAGCTTTGGGATAACCTACAGCTAATAGTTTTAAATTTTGGTTGCTTTCACGAAAACTTGGCTACTTTTTCACTACTAGAACGTCGCAGCTTGCTTTGGAAACTATGTTTTTTGAGACGCTGCCTAGCAGGAAAGCTGCGGCTCTGCCCAAGCCTCTACTGCCAACCACTATCAAGTCGAATTTCTCGTGTTCTGCAGTATCAACCAGCGCTCGGGAAGGGTTAGAGCCAAGAATAGCCGATAAGCTCGAATCAATATTTTCTTCTTCCAAAAGATGCTTCACTTTCATCTGAATTTTGGTTGCTTCATCTTTGTTTCCTCGCCTGTAAACGGTGATGACTTTGATGTGACCTGAAAACTTTTTTGCGATAGAAATAGCTTCCATAAGCGCCCAAGTAGAATAATCCGAACCGTCAACGCCAACCAGAATCTTCATGTTTTCCTTCATTTTTCACTCCCCGAATTTTCCCCTTTTTCTGCATACAAAATGTTACTATTCATTAACCTCCAACCAAGTTTAAATCTTTTCTATGACTTTGCATCCATGAGCCCTGGATTCTTTTTTATGCCTCTGGCAAGAATTGGCGGAAGAATGAGCGTAGTTATTAGACTCATTGATACGAGGGCTGAAAAAATCGCTGGAGAAATCAAGCCATACTGTATTGCAATCAGAGCAATCACCAACTCTGCTGCGCCTCTGGAGTTCATTCCCCACCCTACATAATAGAGTTGCTTCCAGCTGAGGCTCGAGACGGGTTTCACAATCATTGTTCCTAAGATTTTTCCAAAAGTTGCGATAATTACTGTTATTGCAATCATGGGGATGTTGGAAAGGAATGTGTTGATGTCAAAGGTTAATCCAACGTTTGCGAAGAAGAAGGGAACAACAAAGCCCATGGCAATAAGTTTGATGACGTTTAGCAAGTCTGTCCTGTGTTTGCTGCTGATCTTCTTCATGGAGGCTTGTAGTAGGAAACCGCCGATGACAGCGCCAATCAAGTAGCCCACATTCAAGGATTCGGAAAGAGCTGCAAGAACAAGAATGAAAATGAGCACTATGGAGAACAAACCAGTCTCTTCACCATGTTTTTTGTCCAGATGCTGCAGTACCTTGGAAATTATCTTAAATGCTATAAACGCAACTACGAGGAAGGCAATCATTTCAACAGGAACCATAGCCAAATCTAATAGACTTCCGCCCTTTGCCAAGATTACTACTAGCGCCAAAAACAGCACCTCGAAGATGTCGTCTATGGCACCAGCAGCAAGCATAATGGCTCCTAATCGACTGTTCAAGCAGTTAAAGTCCATAAGCACCTTTACATTCGTTCCCTCCGACGTAACCATTAATGCGCCCCCAAAAATCAACCCCGCCATAAACCCAGATTCAGGGAAAAGCAGCATGATAAAGATAAAACCGAAAGTGAATGGAACGAGCGCAGAACAAACTGATATAAGAATTGAGTCTCTCGAGGTTTCCTTTATTTTTTCAATCTCAATCTCCAGTCCAGCCAGAAAGAGAAGAAGCAATATTCCAAGTGTGGCCAGAAAATCAATTATAATCAGGGCTGATCCGTCGCCAAAAAACAGTTCCTTTATGGCTGGAACTCCGAACAGTAAACCTGCAAGGATTTGACCAACAACAGATGGCAAGCCGATTCTTTTGAACAACTCTCCAAGTAGAAAAGCTGCGATCAGAATTATGGGTACAATTGCTAGTATCTCCATGCTCAGTTCACCAGAAATCCTGTTCAGTCGGTGATATAAGCAAAGTCAATTGGATATTGTCTATAAGCTTTTCTAAGCGCAAAACGATCAAATCTTATCCGCACCGATATGTTTTCCAAATGCTCCATGGGAATAAAAACAATCTCTTATGTCATTTTTCTGTTTTTGCAGTGGCATCGTCCATTATTGCAGGAGCTAGACTTAGTTGTAGAAAATGAATTATGTGCAGCGGTGATTGATTTTTTCTTCTTGGACACGTTTGTCTCCCTGTTTTTTATGCTCGAAGGCAAATAATTGGATTTAAGTTTTTCGTATAAACATATATATCTTTGATAATTGTTTAATCAAAATTAATAGAATTAAACTGATGGTGCAGGTTCATGTCTGAGACAAGGAAAATCCAAAAAATTGGCAACACGCTTTACGTTTCAATTCCCAAATCTTGGACGAAACAATTGCAGTTGAAACATGGAGAAAAGGTTACGTTAGTTACCAAAGGCGGTTCAATCTCCATTTACCCAAAAAGTGAAGACGATAGACCCAGAGAAATAACCCTCAGCCTCAGCAGCAAAAACTCTGCACAATCAATTAAGCGAGGCATCATTGCCGCCTATCTGGATGGTTTCGATACGATTGAAGTTAGGACAGAAACGACGTTCACTGAGGAGCAGCAGGACGTTATCCGTGAAACCATCAATAGCCTGTTCGGTTTGGAAGTAATAGAGGTAACAGGGAACAAAATGATGATAGTTTGTTTGCTCAAACAAAAGATGCCTGTCAACAAGACAATAAACCGGATTCACAACGTAATCATGTCAACGTTTAATGAAACTATTTCCGCTTTAGAAAAACAAAACGTAGATTTGATTAAAGGTCTGACCAGAAGAACACAAGACATCAAAAGGCTTTTTTTGGTCACTAATCGCCTTCTCAGAAGCATCATCCTGTTTCCACAGCCATCCCAGACAGAAGAGCTGACTTTAATCGATTGTGTCGACTACCTGCAGATTCTGCACATAACCGCTGAAATAACTGAGAACCTAAAGAAAATAGCAGAGAGCCTTATACCCATAATAGATCGTCAATTACCATCATCTATAATGGAGCCTCTAGTCAAAACAAGCACAGGCATCAAAGAACTGTATAACAGCTCTATTCAAGCACTTTTGTGCAAAAATATTCCTCTTGCAAACAACATCCTAGATACGTCATTTAATATCGCAAACCTGTGGAGCCTATGCCTAAAAGCAAACAATAAAACAAAAATCTCCAATTTGACATTAGCAAACCTCCGCTTAATCATCGACGGCCTAGAACACATACAGCAGCATGCACACGAAATCGCTAACATCTCAATTGACCGAGCTGAAGCTGCTGACGCAAGAGCATCCACAACAGAATCATCCTCAAAGACAAAACATTCAATCTTCAGAAAGAAATAGAGAAAACGAGACCCTAAAACATACGCGTTATCCATTAAGCGTTTATGGTAATAAGGTGCTTCTTCTGAACATGCTTATGTCCACATTCACACTCAAAACCCACTATCTTCTCTCCGCGAACCAACTCACGCCAACCCTGTGCTTGACAATCGGTCTTTTGCTTGTGAAATTTCCAGAGAGTTTCAGCCTCTTCCCGAGTCAGCGGAACAACGCGTTTTGCTGACAACAAAAACCATGCAGTAGCGAAACCTAAACTCAACCAGATAGCAGGTATTAATACTCCCGAATTAAGCAGAGCATCTAATAGTTGTACTATACTGTCCACCAACCTACCTCTACAGGCTAAGAAATGTGAAAAAACGCTTTTAAAAGATATGAATCTAAAATACAACTGCACTCATACCTACACAACAAAAATTCAACACTCAGCCACAGGAAAAAGTGTGTAGAATCGCTCCAACATCAAACCAGCAATCATATTAGGCTCCTAAT
>CBFCZR010000101.1:0-5790 GCA_965602795.1 Candidatus Bathyarchaeota archaeon
CCAAAATATGTAATCATAGTGCTGATAATGTTTTGTGCGGCACCTTGTTCTGCAATTGTTATGTTACATGTGGAACCCCAACATATCAAACCTCGATCCGCCTTCACTATTGGTACTGTCATTATCATAGTTGTTGGAACCATTGTGAGTGAAAATAAAAGACATAACGCCACTCCTCTAAGTTTTAGCTGATTTAATTTTGGTGCCTTAGGCAGCCTATTTAGGCTGTTTTTTCTAGAATAGACTATAGTTACTCCAAGTACGGCTGTGATTGGAAGTGCTATCCACACGATTGATGGCAAAATTGAAAATGTTCCATTATCTTCACTTGAGATTAGTTCACTGATTGTTTCGTTGTTACTGCCATTTTCATCTGATGCGCAATCGCCCATCCATGTCATTGTGCGTATTTCATTGACTTCTCCTGTGTCCGCCCAGATTGCAATGTTGAGTCCGTAAACATTGCCGAGATAGAATTTATCGAAGTATAGTTTGATGTTCCAGCTGGGATACAGTGTTGATGGGTCTTCGTAACGTGATTCGCTTTTAGAAGGGTAATTACTGAATGTTAATTTTGTTTCACTTACTCCTTCTACAGTAAACTCTGTTACTTCTACAGGAGGATTATCCCTTCCCGTATTCACTGTCCATGAATAGTCTTCGGTTGCATCCATAGCGATGGCTATTGCCTCTTCTTCAGAGATGGTTATGTCATAGCTGCCGATATTGTAGATTTCCCAATTATCAATAAAGGCTGCCAAAGATCCATTTTCAAGGTTCAATATTACCCACTTGAACATGACATCAACATCATTAATTGCAGGTGTCCACTTGAAAGTTGTAGAATTCTGGTTCACTGTAACTTCAAGTTTTATATCTTCTACTGTTTTTGTCACGTTTCCATTCACATCAACCGTGTCTAACATGGTTTTCATGTCTTTTATGTATGAAGCATCTGAATAGACCTGATATTTGTCAAGAAAATCCTTAGCGGTGTCAATTACATCAGTGCATGGTTGTTTCATTCTTGTCGAACCGTTTAGCACATGCAAAATTATTGACTGCAATTTTTTGTTTACAAAGTTACATGCCACTTCAACTTTGTTTCCATCTGAATTCAATGTATATTGTAAGTTCTCTTGAGGAGAAACTTCAAAGAAGTACAAATCTTGGTTGTACCCCTCTAGAGTAGCATTATACGCTTCTATGTCGAGATTAGCGACATTCTCTAATATGGTCAGCGTTTTCTCGGGAGCAGTTAAATCTGAGTATTCTAAATCGGCAGCGCTACACACTAACGAGCCATTTATTCCAAAAGTTACCATCAAAATGCACATGAAAAGTGTTGCGAACAAGAACAGTTTTTTGCCTAATCTAATCATCTAGTTTCCTCCTTTTCTGCACGGCTTTTAGTCTCCGTGCTATCTCTTTCTGCCCTTCGCTTGGGGCTAGGCGGTGAGGCGCCTCCGAGGCAGTAAGCCTCGGTTTAGTTCTTGGCGTCTCATTTGAGACACTAAATAGGGAGAAATCACCTAGTGTTCTGTGAAAAACTTGATTATGGCGTGTGAAAAAACTGGCATAAGGTAACACTGCTAAATCTCCCCGACTATATTACGGACAAATGACGATGTAAATGTTTCGAATAAAAACATCATTTAATAAATAATCACTCACAATGTTTACTAAAATAGCCATTCAACTAAAGTTTAGTGTATGTTTAATGGATATTCTTTACAGCTCTTAATGGGATGCGGGAGCGTTCACCGCAATGCAAACACGTTATTACCCTGTGAGTTTCCTTATTTGTTGTATTTGAATACGACAATTTACTCCCAGCAAGATAAAACTTAGATTTTCTACAAACAAGGCTTCTGTGGACAGCAACTCTTTATTGCTCGGATTTTTCTGAAAAAAGTTTGTTTTCAACAATACGCTGCTATTAGGAGCCTAATATGCGTAAAGAAAGTGTGAAAAATGGTTTTGGCAGTTTAGAGAAGCCTTTCTCCGTTTAGGGTTTTGGTTTGCCACGAGTATCGTCTTATTTTTGTTGATTCGCCGTAGCCGCATGCTGAGCATCGTTTCTGTTTTACGTTGTATGCTCTTCTGCCGCAGCGTCTGCATCGGATGTGAACAGTCTTGTGGGCGCGTTTTCCAAAAGAGGATGTGCCCTTGCTAACTTTTCCCAATTGATGTCACCTTGGGGGCGGAGAAATTATCACCACGTTGTCGCCACGGACTATGATGGAGCCAAGTTTCTTCACGTTTTCTACATCTGCAATATCATCTGTTTCATCTAAAACTAAATTGAGGTGCTGATCGAAGCCCTTCAGTTTTCCCCGTAGCTTCTTTCCGCCTCTCAGTCTTACAAGAACTATTTTTCCGAGGCTGTCTTCCAAGATTTTCGTAGCCATTTCGCTCATACGTATCCTCTCGTCCAATTGTTGCGTTGTTTATAGTTTTAAACGTAGCGATTTAAAGGTATCTGCGTCATATTTTACAGTTTCTATATTCTATTCTGGGTTCTGACGGCAGATACACTATATTGCCTCTAAAATCGACTGCAACATCGCGTAGATTTCCAGTTTAGCAAAAAAATAAGGAAAGAGCAGATGGCGAACTACTCTATGTCGATGGGTTCGCTTTTGGTTTCCTCTTCTTCCTTTTTGGGGATGGTGATGTCTAAGACGCCGTTCTTGTACTTCGATGTCGCCTTTTTAACGTCTACACTGCATGGTAACTCAACTTCTTTGAAGTACTTGCGCTCAGCGGTGTCAACAGAAATCGTTAACTTGTTATCTGTTCCAGAAAGCTTGATGTCTTTCTTTTCGACGCCAGGCAGTTCAACTATCACTCTGATTTCGCCGTCACCGGGTATAACGTCTGCTAATGGTTCCCGCTTCTCTTTAACGTCGATTTTTGGTCTTCTCATGCCTGCTTTTGGTTTGATGTTGCCGAACTCTCGTACTTTCGGTTTGCCATCAGGACCTACGGTCATGCTGTAGCCGTACACGAAGGGACCCCAGCTTTTCTTTTTGGTGCCGTCGGGTAATGTTTGTTCTCGAATTAGGGTTTCGGGTGCTCTCTTGGATAATTCCTCGAACTGCTTTGCCATCATCTCTTCCATTTCTCGGAAGGCTTCGTCTATGTTTCCTAGCCCGCCTCGAAAGAAGGGCCAGTATCTCTCTGGTTTATTTGGTCGTTTATCTTCTTCTGGCACTATCTTTTCACCTCCTCAAATCCTCTATCTCTTCTAGAGATTCTAATAGTCGGCGCAGGGCAAGGCTTAAGGTCAAGAACGCTGACTGACTGAACTCTGAGCAGCTGTACGTTCCTCTGCCGGTTTTGGTTAGAAATCCGCCGTCACTGAGCTTTTTCGAGTTCTCCCACACGGTTTTTGGATTCAAATCTAGGTCACGCATGAAATCTGCAAAGTTCATTGTGCTGTCTTCGTCCTCTACTAGCCTTCTCATCATTTTCAGTCGGGTTTGGTTGGATAGGGCACCGAAAATGCAAGAAAATTTTTGTAAGTCTTCTTCGAAGGCTTTGAATTCGGTTTCAAGTTGGTCTTTTGGCCAGTCCATGATGGATAGGGGTATGTCTAAGATTGTTTTTCCGTTACGAATCAGTTGTAGCTTTAAAGTCATGTAGCCTCACCCGTTTATTACCTTACAGTAATAATGGAGGCCTCGTTATATAAATATTACTCATAAGTAATAAATACTCAACGTCACCAAAACAAAAAAGAAGCCAACAAAACTAGAACTGCTTAGGTATATCCTCTTTCTCCAAAATATAACCGCAATAGTGACACCTTAGACGAAGAGGCTCCTTGTTGTCCACATAGAAGGTAGACTTAACAGGTTCCTTGCTGTTCGAGATACATGCGGGATTAGCGCACTTAACCGCTTCATGGATTATGTCGGGCAGATTCACCCGCTGCTTGTCTACAACCTTATAGTTCCTGATGATGTTGATGCTGGCGCGGGGAGCCAAAAGAGCAATCTTATCCACTTCCCCAGATTTCAGTTCCCTTCCCTCAATCTTAACCATGTCCTTCAAGCCCAAAGTTTTGCTGGGCACATTCATACCCACAGTCACAACGCCGCTGACGTGATCCGTGATTCCCAAAATCTTTAACACATTCAACGCATGCCCAGCCGTGATGTGGTCTATCACTGTGCCATCTTTGATTTTGGATACACGCAAAGTAGTTTCACTCAAGCTAACCCGCCCCTCCAGTATTGTGTATACTATAATTTAATGCGCGAAGAATTTATTTATAGCTGCTGCTCGCTTTTCCAAGAATCCTTAAGAAAAGCATGTGAAATAGAAGAGTGGGTTAGGGGGCTTCTTCTCTGGAAACGGTTAAGATTCTGACGTAATCCGCTGTGTCGTCGCAAGCATCCGCGACGTGCTCCATTTCTTCTATGAGGTCCTTAAGCAGCAGTATCGTTGCCGCGTCTATTTTCCCAGAAAATTCTAGAAGCATTGACTTGGATTTCAGGTATTTCTCATCCACCACGCCCTCTATCTCATCGATCTGCTTTGCAAGCTCCATAGCCTCCGGGGGATCCGTACCCAGCTTATCAATTGCCTTGAGCAAAGTTTTTGCGATGTCAACCAAGTCTTTGGCTGTTTGGGAAAACTGTTTCCACATTTCCTTTGGCACTTCTGCCTCTAAAAGCAAAATAACTGCTCTTGATGCATCCTTGACGTGGTCCGCCATCTGGTCCAGCCTCTTCACTAGGTGCATGATGTCTTCGCGGTCTTTGGACAGTAGACTTCCTCGGGTGAGTTCCTCAAAAACTATTCTCCTAAGTTCGTCGATTTCATGTTCTACTTTAGATAGCTTTTTGAAAGAGTTTATTGCCTTTTCTTTGTTGCCGTTTAAGGCTGCATTGATAGCTTTTTCAAGCTCGATTACTGTTTCGATAGCCAAGGTCATCTGCCTATCCGCAATTTCCAATACCTTGGATTTTCTTCTTTTAGCAAACCATCTTTCCATAAACTTTCACCGCTAAACAAGGAGACATTCGATACTTGTTGTTAATTAAAGTGCAAGCATTTCGCTTAAATCTTTTCCATCCCTTCACTCCAGAGCCAGCTCAGTTCTCAAATCCCTTTCAGGATAGGAAAAACAAAACGTTTCTCAACAGGAAAACTAGATTTTCACATCAAGCTATTCAGCTATTAACGCAGGACGTACAATGTGCACGCAAAGGTGGCTGCAATCACATTGCCGTTTTTAGTAGAGAATTCCCACGATTAACAGGATTAGTGGAACTAAGTTGCTTACGAGAAGAAAGATTATTGTTCGTTTCTTTGAGAACGTGAGGAATTCGTTCAAGTTTTGAACAGAGTTGCTGAATGGCCGTATTATGGGCAGGAAAATCAGAGCCCCAATAACGTTGATTGTCAGGTGTACAAGCCATACGCCTATTGCAGCAGGGTTACCGGTTGCTAAGGCTGCCAACATAACATCAAAGACGGTGCCGATGTTTGCGCCGAGTATGTAAGGCAGTATGTAATATCCGGTTCCAATTACTCCTGTTGTAACCAGAGGAATAAGCATTGAAATCATCACTGACGTGCTGGGAATAAGAATGGTGAAAAGCACCCCTGCTAGGAAGGCTTTGGATGCGCTTCCAAAAGTTGATTTAATTAGGCTGCTTGCAACTTCGCCAGAAAATGTTGCAGACAAAAATTTTTCGCAATTCTTCAGAGCTAATAACAGGATTATGCATCCTACTATGAAGCCTAACCAGGCGGGAATAAATTCGAGCATTAACT
>CBFCZR010000102.1:0-5728 GCA_965602795.1 Candidatus Bathyarchaeota archaeon
GTTTTGTTCATGCTGCTGACTCGCATCTGGGGTACGCCCAGTATAATCTGGATGTGCGCCGCAGAGACTTCAATAACGTGTTTGGGGAGCTGGTGGACAAAACAATCGAGCTGCAGCCAGACTTTATGATAATCGCGGGGGACATCTTTGAGCATGCCCGCCCCTCAAACTCCACGCTTGAAGCGGCTATACGCAACTTTCGTAGGCTCAAAGACGCTGGAATACCTGTCCTCGCGGTTGACGGTTCCCACGATTCAGCCCCTAACGCGATAACAGGCACAGTCCTCAATCCTCTGGATAGCGCAGGTTTGCTTTGGTATTTGCCTCGTCATAAAGGCGCTTGCTGGAGAAACGAAAACTGCTACGTTTACGGAGTTCCCAACTTTCGAACCGCCAGAAAAACCCAAGAAGAATTGCCTGCATTTCTGGAGCAAAACAAGCCTGCTCCCGACCCGGAGCTGTTTAATATTCTTGTTTTTCACATGGCTCTGGATATTCCCGCCATTAAACCGCCCAAGATGGAGGCTGAAGCTGCGCCGGAAAGTCTTCCTGCGGGCTTCGATTATTACGCGGGTGGGCACATTCATAAGCCGTACAAGTCCCGTTTCAAGAATGGTCTTTTGGTTTACAGTGGAAGCACTGAAACGGCGAGCTATGATGAGGCTGAAATTGAGAAGGGCTTCTATCATGTTAAGGTCAGCAAGAGCGGCAAACCAAAACTGGACAGAATACGGCTGGAGACCCCACGCAAATTCATTATTTTGGAGCAGACATACACTGGTTTGACGCCCTCGAAGATAACTGAGGCAGTGGCGCAACTGGTTAAAGAAAATGACAAACCAGATGCAATCATAGTTCCGGTTATCAAGGGAGCGCTGCCTGCCGAGGCTGCACGCGGAGAAATTGACCTTGCACAAATAAGAAATGCTGCGGAGAATGCTCTTCTTGTTCATCCTGTTCTTAGGCTTAAAGAAACCGAAATCTCGGAGGAGATAATCCGCTCCATATTCGGCGGAGACATGAAGGACCTGAACACGAAGGCTTACGAGTACTTCTTTGAGATTTTTTCTGAAAGTTACACAAGAGAGGAAAGCGAAAAGATTGCGCGGCTAGCCTTTGACCTCATAGACCCGTTGGTGAATAAACGAGAAACAAACGTGAAGGAGAAGCTGGAGGAGTTTCTTTGAAGCTGGAGTCCATGCAGCTAGAGAACATCAGGTCGCACGTCAAAACAGTGGTTCGCTTCGGTGACGGCTTCAACTGTCTGGTGGGCGGTCTGGGACAAGGAAAATCCACGATTCTCTACGCCTTCGATTTTGTGCTCTTCGGAGACCCCATAGGCAGAAGCTACGATTACCTACTCAGAGAGGGCGCCGAGGAAGGGAAAGTAACAGCGGTTTTTGTTCAGGACGGCAGAACCTACAAGCTTCAAAGAGCACTCTACAGGCGCGGAGACGGCATCAGCCAAGACATTGACCAACTAAAGTTTTATCGAGACGGCAGGCTGGTTGCAGGCAACAAAAACGAGGCAGTTGCCGAGGAACTGAAGGCTCTGACTGGACTGGACAAGAACTTGTTCCGGGAGATTGTTTGGGTGCGCCAAGAACACCTCAAAGAACTGCTGGACATTACGCCAAGGCAACGCCAGAAAAAGCTGGACAAACTATTCGGGCTCTCCGACTACGAGGTGGCTTGGAGCGGCTTGCGCCAGTTTGAGAGAGACTATGAGGTCGAAAAGAATGTTCTTGAACGGGACGCAGACGTAATCCGTGTCGCCAAACTGGAGAGCGAATACGCCAAGGCAGTTGAAGAGTTTTCGTCTCTTACAAGTCAACTCAAGGACGCGAAAGAAAAAGTCGCCCAAACAGAATCGGTTCTCAAAGATGCAACCGAACATCTTGAGGGACTAGAAGAACTGCAAAAAGAAACCGAGGCACTGCAGAGAAGGGAGATTCAGCTTCAAACAAACATCACCAACATCGACCGCAGGGACAAAGAACTGGCTAACCAAACTAAAACCACTGAGAAACGGCTTAGCGAGTTAGAAGAGCAGCTGGAAAAGATGGAGACACAAGAAAAGTCCCATCGAGCTACACTCCAAGAAAATGGCTTAGAAGCAGACAAAACAGTGGAAGAGTTGAGAGCCTATCTTGTTGATGTGGAGGAACAAATGAGAGCTGTAGGTGGTGAGCAGGAAGCCACAAAAAGAGAGATGAAAACGTCTCAGAACAGGATTTCAAACCTAACAAACGAAAACAAATGCCCCACCTGCCAACAGGACCTCACCGGAGAATACAAAAAAAGGCTTCTCGAAAACTTTGAAAAAGAAAAGGCTGACTGCACAAAAAAGCTGACGGAACTGCAGAAAAAATTTGACGACCTGAAAAATCTACACAGCGCCGTCGACCTTGCCTTTTCGAATCTGCAGCAGATTCTCCCCCGAATAGAGGACATAAAACTTCAGATTACCGAAAAGAGGGAGGCACTAGCCAAGCTCTCTGCTGAGGTTGAAGAAGCACAACAGCAAAAGAAGGAGCTTGAAAAACAGCTTTCTGAAACCAGAGAGGAGATAGCTAAATTTGATGTTACTGAACTGGAGTCTGCCCGAAAACTGCAAAAAACAGCTTTCACTGACCATCTTGACGCGAAGCATGAACTAGAAAGTTTAGAGCAGAGAAAAGCGGACCTCGGGTTACGTGTAGATGAACTGAAGGAAAGATTAGACAACACCCAGAGGAAGATGGAGCGAAAAGAAAAAATCGAGAAGCTCCTTGAAATTCTTGACCGGATACGCGGCGCTTACAGAAGCATCCAGCCTAAACTCAGAAGCGAATTCGTAAAATACCTTCAAATCACGGTTCAGCGGATGTTATACAGCTTGGTTGGGGATGTGGGACCAGCATTGAACCTTAAAATCGACGAGACCTACTCGCCCTTTGTATGCAACGAAGAAGGCTACGAAAGAGAGGTTTCGAATCTTTCAGGTGGAGAACGCACACTACTAGCCTTCGCCTACCGCATAGGTCTAGGACAACTGATCATGCAGTCTAGGACAGGTCATGGACTCTACATGCTTCTTTTGGATGAGCCAACAGAGAGCCTGGGAAGAGAAGACGGCTCCGTGGACAGGTTGGCTGAGGCAGTCAGCCGCCTAAAGGCTATCGAACAGATAATTGCTGTAACCCACAACGAAGCTTTCGCAGAAAAGGCGGAACATGTAATACGTGTAGAAAAAGAGGCTGGAGAAAGCCAAGTTTTCATGGAGAAATAGTCTCTATTAACCTTATTATTTCGGTGCAAAAGTGAAAAGTTTATTTTCTAAACAACACTTCATAATCAAAAGAGGAGTTTTGTATGATAGAGAATTTGGAACCAGAAGTTATTGAGGCGATGCTTGATTCTATGCCTATTGAAATATCGTTTGTAGACGAGAATGATGAAGTCAGATACTTCAACAAGAATGGTGACCGCATCTTTCCTAGACCCAGAAGCATAGTGGGCAAAAACGTTCAGCAATGTCATCCCCAACAGAGCGTACACAAGGTTCTCCAGATTTTGGAAGCCTTCAAAAAGGGAGAAAGAGATGTGGCTAAGTTCTGGATTAACCTGAAAGGCAAACAGATTTACATCAGATATTTCCCAGTTCGCGATAAGGGTGGAAAATATTTAGGCACCTTAGAAGTCAGCCAAGACGTCACAGACATCAAGAAGATTGAGGGAGAGAAGAGGCTTCTGGACTGGAAGTAAACTGTCTTTTCAGCTCTTCCGCAAATCATAAAAAACTGAGGCAACAATCTGGTTATGATGTTTTATGACCAGAAAGTTGGCATTTTGCATATTTTGTTTGGCAGTTCTTGTTGGTGTGAATTCGGCTGTTGCTTCAGCGGAGATTATTATGGGCGTGAAAAAGGGCGACTGGGTAACATATAATGTAGCTATTACGGGGGATGTTCCCGAGCAACATGATGTAACGTGGTGTAAAATTGAGGTTGTAGAGGTTGAAGAAAAAAGGGTCTATGTGGACATCACATCGAGATATTCTGATGGAAGAGAAGAAACTGTGCCCTCAACCCTGAACTTTGAGACGGGTCATATTGGAGACTGCTTCATTATACCCGCAAACCTGAATGCTGGTGATAACTTCACGTCGCCTGAAGGCAACATAACAATCAGCGGAGTTAAAGAGAAAACCTATGCAGGTGCAACACGAAATATAGTATACGCAAGTAACCCTCAAACCACATTCCACTGGGACCGGTCCACAGGCTTTCTTTTAGCGGCAAACTCATCTGATTCCGGATTTACCATGAACACGAAAGTGGAAAAAACAAACATGTGGCAAACGCAAATATTTGGGCTGGACCAAACCGTCTTCATTGCCCTAATAGCATTAGTGATAGTTGCTGTCTTAGTATTAGCAATCTTTCTGATACGCAAAATGAAAAAATAATTAGCTCCTTTTTTAATCCTCGGTGGGTTCCCCGCTAACAGGTAGGGGCGGAGCTGTGGAAGCCAAAGCCCAGCCTATCCATGCCACCACAAAAAGAACAGCGTAAACAATGATTAGTACCGGGACAATTATCGCCCATTCGCTGAGGCTTTTGCCCAAGAATATTATGTCGTCTGGGGACAGAAAAAGCCACCAAAAATAGCCAACCATAGCCGCTATCGCTAGCGCAAATATCAGAACACCCAAAGATTTGTCTCTCAACAGTTTCACGCCTCGAACTAAACGCTAAACTCTCCTATCCACTTAAAACTTTCGAGACCACAAAGAAATTAAAAATTCAGGGTATTTTTGAGAAGAAAAAAATGGAAAGGTAGGGGAGCTTTCTTTTTGGCTACACTACTGTCTGCAACTTAACCGTAGGTTTCGGCTCGAAGTATGGACAGTAAACTACGTCGTCAACGTATTGTTCAAGTCGGGTACAATAGATTCTTGATGAAATTATTGCCTCTTTACAATTCTTGCATCGATTAGAAGAGTGCTTTCGCCTCATTATTCCCAAATTTTTACACACTCCAACCTACATTGGTCTTATTGATTGTATGGATTAGAATTTGGGATAAGTGTTATGAAGCGCAAATCAATATTCAGAAAAGGTTTTCCTCTCTTTAACTATGAAACTGTTTTCTCCGCCAGAAATAACCCTGAAATCCTCCTTCAAGGCTTCTTTATGCAAAAACTTGCGAAGAAGCAACCGCAAACATGACCTAGAAGCCTCCTTTCCTTCCTCGAAATCCATGGTCACCTCGTTTTTTGAGGCACCCACGTTGGCGTCTAACCGACCGTTCAGAAAGTCCTCCAAAAGTTTCACGCATTCATTGTCAAAGCTCTGAAGCTCAGAAACATCCACAACAACAGTTGACACAGTAAACTAAACCTCACAACCACAAACAAAACCAGAACTAACTCTTAAAAGTTGTTGGTTGACCAAAAGGATGCTGTGTTAGATTTGGCTTCGGGAGAAGAGATAGGTGCCTAGACCCATCATCAAAATGTCAAAGATAGCCACCACTGACAAGCTAATTAATAATCCAATCGAACCAAGTAAGTCTGACCCCGTTCCTAACAGGCACCAACGTAACAGTTCAACACCATAGAACATTGGGTCACATAACATGGCAACCTGAAGAGGTAGAGGCGACACGTCGATGGGAAAGAACACACCTGATAACATGAATATTGGCCACATCACAAAAGTTGAGAGCAACTGAAACGCATGAA
>CBFCZR010000103.1:0-5665 GCA_965602795.1 Candidatus Bathyarchaeota archaeon
AGTTACATCAGATACACCAGAGAATCCACTACCAACGGTTGGAGATGCTGCCCAGTGAATTGTTTCGTCAAGTTTGCATTTCCTGATTTTGATTGTAAGAACACCATCGGTACTGCCGTTTCTTTGACCAGAAGCTTCAACCCAATCCAAGTCAGTTACAGGTGTATTATCATAGCTCGAATGCCACCCAAACCAACCGTCACCGATTGTTGGACCCCAAGGACTGAGAAGCCATGTTCCCCATGGATAGGTAGCATCTGCGCCGTCGTTGTTGTGTATTTGGAACGCAGGTCCGTTTCCGTCACCATCCAATGCTATTATAAGACCGACATTAAGGTTTCCATCACCACTCCATTCTTCTATTGGAAAGTCAAAAGTCCATATCAACCAACCACAATCATCTTCAACAGTCAACTCCAGGTCAGAATCCGAGCCATCAATATCAACAGTTGTGCTGAAAGAATAGTCAAGCGGTTTATAGACAGTCATGTCGTAATGTATCCAGTTGCTGATCAGCCAGTTTTCTGAGTTGGGGTTTTCAGCGTAGTATTTTCCTTCAGCGTCTGTAATTCCGTGTTCACGGTTTTCAACATTAGTTATGTGCTTCCATACGGTGGCTGAATTGGGACCGTCGTTGGTAATTGTGGTTGTTGTATATCCTGTTTGGCAAGGCTTCAAATCCACGAAACCTTCTAAGGTAACAGGCTGCCCAGATGTTGGATTTATACTGATGTCTATTGTTCCAGCCGTGAAAACGTTTCCCGTACTTGTTTCCGTGTCGCTGAAGTAAGCGTATACCCCTGCTCCTGCAAGCGCTGAAATCAAGCCTATCATTAATATGCCTAACAAAATTTTCTTATTCAATATTGCCATTTACTCCTTTCTCTCTTCTCTGCACGGCTTCAAATCTCCAGTGCAATCTCTTTCTGAACCGCAATTAGTTCTAGGCGGTGAATCACCTCCAAAGGAATTGCCTTTGGTTTGTTTTCGTTTTTGTTTTTAACAGTCTTTTTGTTAGTTTCAGGGAAAGTTGATCCTGAATAGAATTTTTACCCCCCTATATCGGGCAACCGTTTTACTTCAGGTTAGATTAAAGTGTTGTGAAGGATTGTTCTAGAAAATTCAGTGGTTGTTTTCTATTTTCTCTAAAACAAGCATTTAGCCAAAAATATTGTTAATCAATGCAAAATTATTTATCAAATGATATACTTTTCAACCATACCAATGTTGGTGAACCGAAACAAAATGTATCAAATAAACCAAATCGGATAAAATACCGGTCGTTAACAATCAAAGAAGAAACACAAACACTCTAAATTTTTTAGTATTTTGCCAAAGATTTTAACGAGAAACTCGGGGATTAATGTAGACTCATTTGAAGGGTAACTAAAAGAGTTTGTTTTCAGGTATTTGCAAGTTGTTTTTGTATTTGTTTCTGTATAGTGCCAATGGATACATATCGCTCCTGGGGGTTTTGTGTTATTAGGCGTTTCTGGATGAACTTGTAACCACACTCACACCTGAACCCAATAACTTCATCGTTTTCTTTAATCAAACTGTGAATTCTGGATGCATCACACCCGTCCTGCTGTTTGTGCAATTTCCAAGTTAAAGCCAAATCATCCAAAGTCAAGGGCTGAACAGTCTTCGCCTCAAAGAAAAACCACAACACATAAGCTATTAACGCCACCCAGAAGCCACCCACCAGTAAAATCAACAACAATTCCGTTCCACCCTTTTCGTTTTGTTCTCCCGCTTAGCACATCTACGCCATAATGTACGTGGATTCACATCCTTTGGCAGCAACTTTTGTGGCAGTAACTGGTTTCACCGTTTCTGGGAAGCAAACTGTGAACTGTGTAGTTTTTGTTTTCCGTAGTTTCTGTACAGTTGTTTGATGGTTCAGCGTTGAAAACTGTCATGGATAGAGAACGCACAGAATCCCTCAGCTTTACACTTACTTTTCGTTCAATGCTTTGGACATCTCGCCGTAAACACTGAGCATTTTGGTTTTTCTAGCAGGATTTGCTTCGGCGTCTATTCGCCGTCGGATGGTGCGCAATTCATTTTCCAGTCGCCTAATAATGACTACTTTCTCCTTCAAATTTGCTACCTCAATTTATGCCACGTTTCATTTTTTCTGATAGAAAATCAGCAATAATTGGCTTTAAATCATATGAAGATACGCTCTGAATTAATATTAACTAAGCACATTCCGATTCCGAATAAAAGTACAATGATGCGGTCAACAAAAACATATCTAAACAGAAAGGTTATACAAGCTCCGCTCTAGCGTTCAGATTCTTAACTGAGATTAGAAGCGTCGATTGGGAGTTGGACGACGTCTGGGACGGTCCGAGGGCTCAAAAGGGTTGGAGGGACCCAATGGATTAAGTGGGTCTAAAGGCTGATCCAACGCAAAGGTGTATAGTTTCATGATTTTTCCACTCAAATAGCAAATTTTGTTTTTTTGCACTAAAGCTCATTCATCATTAGTGTAAGGGCGATATTTGTTGACGAAGAATATAGGAAAGTCAGTCACATCTAGGCTGACAAGTTGTATGAATCAAAACGGTTAAAGTACGCCACTCGGTTGCTTTCCACTCTTGAGATGAGGTTGGTTATGTAGCCCATAAGCTGGTAAGAAGCCCTTAATGCAACGTTCAGATCCTTTTCCCATAACATTTTAGCGTCTATGTTAAGGTGGCCAAGAGAAAAAATGGCTGAAATTATGATTCCGCCATCATCGGTAATCCACTTCAGAACAACACCTTCCTTGTTCTCGGAGTAACCTAGCCAACGGAGAACACCGAACCATTTGCCTTTAAGATTGGAAACCATATGTTGGACCGGAACGTCTGGAGGCAGAAGCGTCCGAAGCAAACAGACGGCAGGAACCCCAGAATCGAAAGAACGTGCCTTAAACAGCTCCTTAGCCTTGGAGGTAACATTGTAGCCTTCCACACCTTTCTCTACGATGCCTTGATCCGCTAACCTGTAAAGAACCCTAGAAAGCGTCTCAGGATGCATCCCCAATCTTCTCTTCAGCCCTTCAAACGTGAAACTAGTTAAATCCTCTTCATCTATAATGTGAAGAACATTGGCGTCTCTTTCGCTAAACTCCAAATCGGAGATGTCGTTCCAATCCTTATCCATGACTAACGAAGTCTCCAACACATGCCTACAACGCGGCTTCTATTGAACCTTACCATTTATGCATATATATCCAAGATTTTGTCTTTTGTTCAAATTCGCCACAATTATTGCCAGAGAAGAAAAAACAGGTTTTTGGATAGAGAAAAAACCCTATAGGATGAAGCTGAACCGCTGAACGAACTGTTGGAGAGCTTTATGTAAGGAAAGCTTATGCTTTGATTTTCTCTTTTTTGACCGCTTTTCTGAAAGTTTTGCCGCAGTTTTCACATTTGTATAGAGCTATCGTCAATTGGAGCCGTTCACCAGCGTTACTAGGTCTTCCAGCCATCTGCCACGTCTTAACCGGCGTTGACATGGTTCCACATTTAGGGCACTCAGCGACTTCAGGGTTACCTAAAGCATTTAACAGCTCTAGCCTGAGGGCTTCCCCAGTGTTAGACATCCTTGAGATTCTCTCAGCCAACTGAGTTTCTTTGAAGACATCACGTATCCATCGAGCAAAGTCCCCTCTGTTTTGGTGAAATTCTATGGAAGCAACTGGAACTTTCGCCACTTTCTTCTTTAGATCTTCTAGATTGAAGGCAGCCTCAAAGAGCGGCTTGTTGAAGGCTTCATAGAAGTAGAATCCCCATTCGGGAGTAACTTTTTCTTCCGCTTTTAATGGATTGTTCAATTTAGGTATGTCTCCACAATCTTGTTTATATTCGTCTAGAAAGTTCTTAACTGTTTCTTCCCAGTTTGTGGTAACCATTCTTCGATAGTATACGGTTTCACGTTTGCGAGGGTCTTCAGAGAAGTTTGTTTCAATATAGCGACGGAAGGTTTGTCGAAGGTTGGGACTGCCGCCAACGTAAATCATCATTCGGTTCTTGTCGTAAAAAGCGTAGACACCTGTATCTTCTGGAACGCCTTTGGCTCTTTCTCCCCATAGATATAGTTTACCTTGAATTGGCATCGTATCTACCAAGGTAAATAATATATTAACGCATGTTTATGAAACCTTTGGCTCTTTCTATCCACAAACAGCCCAACAAACACGAAAAAAGAGCTGAATCTTCACTCTTTCCCATATTTATTCCATTGAACCACTTCTTCGAGGTCCAACCTTGGGCACATTTAACATTAACCCTGTTTTATCAAATGTTCGCTTATCTTGTTGGCGATAAGGTTATGAAGTTTTGCTCGGTTCTTGTAGTTTACCTTAAGAATCTCTGTTTCTTCTCTGTTTTTGATGCTGTCGACTAGGGAATTCTTTAGACCATAATGGATTGTCCCTATCAGGGGTTTGCTGCTTTCCACAGCTTTAACTAAAGCTTTGCTGAAGGCTGCCGAAGAAAACTCCATGGGACCCAACTCATCTACTGCCAGTACATCCGCGTTTTGAAGTGCATCCAGAATAGCGCCTACACCAATAACCTCGAGGTCAGTCAAGTTAACGCGATATTTGCCTATTTTGGGACCTGTTGGCTGATTCACATGGGCTAACCACCCTCTTGTTCCCGTGGACAAATCCATGATTTCGAAGCCCACTCTCACTCCTCCCTCACGAACCTCGCGGCAAATCATGCCGCCGACCTCACATTTTCTGGTTCTGAGTTCATTTATTGTTCGACGGAGTATACTTGTTTTTCCAATTCCGGGCTTCCCAGTCACGAGTACCAGAGGTTTCAACGTTAACACCCTTTGCATTATTTTAGACGAACCCTAATATCTAGTTTCAACAAATAAAAGCTTCAGCATGCACAAAGGAGCTGCAGAGATTGAGTTTCGATTTCCCCACCGAGACCATAAAAGAGGGAGGAGCCAAGGCAGTGGTGCCTAAGCTTTCTGCGTACATGAAAAAGCCGTGGGATTACGCTCCGTCTAAGGCGCCAGTGTTTTATAATCCCGTTATGGAGCTGAACAGGGACTTCGCAGTTTTGGCGTTGCAGGCGCATCAGAAGCTTTTGGGGAGAAAGGTCTCGGTTTGTGAGCCTTTGACTGGATGTGGACTTCGGGGTGTAAGATTTGCGGTGGAGGTCGAAGGTGTCCGCAAGGTTTTTTTGAACGATATTAAGCCGGAAGCGGCTAGGCTTGCAGGATTCAACGCTGAACTGAACGGCGTAGCTGACTGTGTTGAGGTGGCTAACGAAGACGCTAACCTTTTCTTGAGTAGAAACGCAGCGCCCAGAAAACGGTTTGACTATGTGGATGTTGACCCCTTCGGGCCTCCTGTGCCATACCTAGACTCTGCCATACGGGCTTTACGTAAAGGCGGCTTGCTTGCGTTAACAGCCACGGACATGGCTCCACTCTGCGGGGTTCATCCCCGAGCGTGCCTCCGAAAGTACGGTGGGCAGCCCTTACGCACAGAATATTGCCACGAGCTTGCTGTTCGCCTCTTAGTCGGATGCTTAGCCATGATGGCTGCAAAACATGCAATAGGAATTAAAGTCTTGTTCAGCCACAGCATAGACCATTACGTCAGAGCATACGCAACTGTAGACTATGGCGCCCGAAAAGCAGACAA
>CBFCZR010000104.1:0-5586 GCA_965602795.1 Candidatus Bathyarchaeota archaeon
TCTGATGGCTTGGGTAAGGTTCTCGATTAATCTGGGAAAACCAACTAGGTTTTGTAGGGCGGCAGCTATCCTGAAACTGCTCTTTGAGGTTCTCAGCAATTCGGTCAACAATTGTTTTGGATTCAGGTAGAACGCTCGGAAATACTCGAACACTAGGTTCCTAACTTCCTCGTAGGGAACAGGAGTCGGCACATCTCTGGGAATACAGATTTCATCTTCCCACTGTTCCTCCTCGTTCAAAAGCCCCTTCGCCACCAAATCATCCCACAGGTCAGTTCCCACATTAGCACCCAGAATATTGACGTCAGGCACATCAAGGTCCAGCTTGTTTGCAAACTTCAACGTATTCACGACCTCACGCCGAGTTTCATCAGGACCACCCACAATAAAAGAACCCACTATCACGTCGGTTCCAGCCTTTCTGGCCTTACGCACCGCCTTTTCCGACTGCTCTGGCGTGATACCCTTCCGATAATAATCCAAAATCCTTTGATTAGCGCTTTCTATACCAAAAAAGAGGCATCTGCACCCAGCATTCACCATCTCCCTGAACATGTCGTAGCTAACGTGATCCACCCGCGAATCGCAGAACCATTCGATATCCATTCCCGCCTTCTTGATGCTACGGCAAAGCCTCGACACCCTCTTAGCGTCCAGAGTAAAGTTATCGTCTGCGAAGAGAAACTGCTCATACCCCTCACTGTACAGACACTCCAATTCTTCCATAACGCTCTCAACCGATCTGGGTCTCCACGCTCTTCTAGTGAACTTTCTGATCCCACAAAAACTGCAATTGAAAGGGCACCCACGAGATGAAAGCATTGTGGTAAACTTTCTGCTGTTGATTTTAACCCCAAAGACAGCGGACTCATATTTGACGCCTGCAAGATCGCGATCAGGAAAAGGAAGAGCATCCACATCCTTGTTTAACGCCCTATCAGGAGTAGACACTATCCTACCACTCTTCCTGAACGTTATACCCTCAACTTTGCCCAGCTCTTCACCCTTTTCTATACACTTGGCAAGCTCAAGGCTTGTGTATTCGCCTTCTCCCCTAACCACAACATCCACAAACGGATACTTCTCCAGTATCCTATCAGCATTGAAAGTTGAATGATGACTCCCAAAAACCACTGTGACATTAGGATTTTCCGCTTTAACCCGCTCAGCAATCTTTGGCGCCTCCTTTGCAGTGCTGAGCAAAACCGAGAACCCTACAATTTCCGGGTCCTCTTTCTTCACCCACTTCACTGTTTGATCTAAAGAGAAACCTTTCGCAGGTTGGTCAAGCAGAGAAACCTCAATTCCCCCCTCCTTTAAAACCCCCGCACAATACAAGATTCCTAAGGGGGGCCAAGCTGTCGGAACCATATACCTTGACTCTGAAGGCGGGCTTGGATTTATGAATGAGAACTTCATTTCTTATCGCATTCACTTCTTTTAGAAATCAAACAAGATAAGTTTTGTTGGTCTGTTTTTGGGGAAAAGGTCGGAGAGATATGGTATGACATACGTCATATTTAAATATTGCTTCCACCACAATATAGATAATTGTTAAACCCCAAACGGATGAATAAGATGACAAAACAGACAGTTACGGTAAGATGCCCCGAATGCGGGAGCAAAAACCTAGTGGCAGACTCAGAGATGGGAGAATACGTCTGCGGTCGTTGCGGTCTAGTAATCGAAGAGAACATTCCAAGCCAAGAAGCTGAATGGCGAGCCTTCACTCCACAAGAAAGAGACGCCAGAGCAAGAGCAGGCACCCCAACAAACTATTCACACTACGACAAAGGCTTATCCACCGTCATACGCGTAGAAAGAGACGCCTTCGGTCGCTCACTTTCACCAAAAGTCAAACAACAGATGTGGCGCCTCAGAAGATGGCAGACACGCTCAAAAGTCCACGCATCCCAAAGCAGAAACCTCATGCTAGCCATGAGTGAACTCCAACGCCTCTCCGACATACTTCAAATCCCCTCCTCAGTGCACGACATGGCAGCCATAGTATACCGGAAAACATTGAACGAAGGCTTGGTTCGGGGACGCAGCATCTCAGGGATGGTAGCAGGAGCATTATACGCCGCCATCAGATTCAGCAAGCTTCCCAGAACTCTGAAAGAAATAGCGGAAGCCAGCCAGCGTACCCAGAAAGAGATTGCACGGTCCTACAGTGTTATAGTTAGAAATTTGGACATGAGGATGCCCGTAGACGACCCAACATATTACGTTACAAAGGTGGCTGAGAAAGCCAAGGTCTCCAGCGATGTCGAGGGCTTAGCTATTCACTTGATAAAAACCGCTAAGAAAAATTTCGCTACCACCGGAAAAGACCCTTCAGGGCTAGCCGCTGCAATCCTTTATCTGTCAGCAAGAATGCTTAAAGAGAAGGTAACTCAGGCTCGTCTTGCCAAAGCGGCAAACGTAACCGAGGTTACTGTGAGAAACAGAAAAAGGGACCTGATGAAGAGCCTTCAGCTGGAGAAAGTTTAGTTTCAAGGCGTTTCGGGCACTGACTATTTTTTTGGGCGCCTAAAGGCGATGGGAGACTAGTTAGCGTAGCCTATGAACTTGTTGGGTACAAGCGGTTAACGTAATGGTGTGAAACCGCGTTTTTTCTTTGTTTTCATTGATTCTTTTTGTTTTACGCCAATCTTCAAGATTTTTAGGAGAAAAAAGGGACAAAAAGCCTTTAAGGAATATTGTTGAGTTTATGCTGTAATAGGAGCGACAGAAAGCGGTGTTAGCATTACGGAGGACTGCCGATCCAGAAATGGGTCAAGAAGTCTACACACTTGGCTGTATGCTCCATACACCTGTGAATTGGATGATAACCGACATTGGGAGGCTAAGCTGGATGGACGGAAGTGAAGGCGATGACGAAGACCAACATAGCCGGAGCCATGTCCGCAGCGAAGCTGAAAGCCAGCCTAGGCCAGTCCCTTCTCTCTTTATCATTTGATATAGTTGGCTTGCTAACTGGAGCCCTGCTTGTTCTATATCTTGGCATACTCTCCATCAACGACGCTCCTTGGGCGTTATTCCTTTTTCCGGGCATTTTGAGCGTCAGAGGTGCTGTGGGTGGTCTTTTCAGTGGGCACCTGGGAACAAGATTGCATTTGGGGACAATCAAGGCTGGTTTTACCCAAAATACGGGGGACTTTCAGAATCTTCTTCGAGTGGTTATTACGTTAACTCTTGTAAGCGGCGTCGCTGTGGGGGCAGGAACTTGGATTTTCGGTTTGTTTCTCTGGAATGCCACATTAATAGACTTTTTTCAGTTACTGATTGTGATTACTGCAACCATGGCTTTGTCAGTGGTTTTTGTTTCTCCGTTAACAATGGTGTTTTCATTTCTTTCTTTCAGGCGAGGGTTAGACCCAGACATTATCGTGTATCCGGTAACATCTCCGGTGTCTGACATAATTAACACTCTTTGTTACGTGCTAAGCTTAATTCTCTTCTTCATGTTCGGTTCAATTGGGCGTTATCTGATTTTGTTGCTGGACATAATTTTCATTGTTTTTGTGGTTTACATTTTGATAAAAAATCTTAATGAAACAAAATTTGTCGAAATAATCAAAGAGTTTCTTTTGACTCTAGTGTTTGTAACCATAATTGTTAACATTACAGGGTCGTTGCTCAACAGAGTCGGTGGAATGGCTGATGGACAAAAAATTTACTCTGTCTACCCCGCCATAATCGCAACGATAGGAGGAGTAGGAGCTATAATCGGTTCAACCGCCACCACAAAACTCGCCTTAGGATTGATTAAACCCTCCTTTTCCTCCCTGAAACAACACCTAAATGAGATCGCTGGAGCATGGCTAGCGTCTATAGTAATGTTCACCATTTATGGAGTGGTGTCTTCGGTTATGAGCGGTGCAGAAACTTTGGGGGAGATGATGATGTTCACGGGTCAACTTTTGACTGCAAACATCCTTGCGGTTTCCCTTATGGTCTTTGTCGCTTATGCCGTGGCAATTTTCACTTTCAGGCGGGGATGGAACCCTGATAACTTCGTGATTCCCATCGAAAGCTCCTTAGCAGACACAATCACAACTGCCGCTGTTCTTGTAGCATTAGCCATTATCATCTAAATGTATTCTAATGTTTGTGTGAACTGTTTACAGAATTTTTGTGCTGCGCTGCGAAAATTCAGAAAAAAGACTGTTTTCAACAATGTACCTCTATTAGGAGCCTAACAGACCCATTTTCGGGTAACTGACCCACGCAAAAGTTCACACATCGTTGCCTTCAATAATTGTTTCTAATCTTCTTTGGCGGGCTCTTTGACTCCGGAAGCCAATGCCTCAAAGTCGGCTTCTCCTTCCGCGTAACCTGATGCGATCAGAACGTCGTCTGCTTTAATCACTGTGTCTGGGCGGGGTCGAAGCCACCAGTTGCCTCTTCTGATAACTAGTACCCACATGCCTGTGTCTTCTTGTATTTGGGCTTCCCTGATTTTCTTTCCCACTAGCGGGGAGGTCTCTGAAACTGTAACTCGGGTTACGGTTTCTTCTGCTTCTTCTATTACAAGCTTCAGGATGGGGTGGGGTTCTAGTCCTTTAAGTACGACATCAGCGATTTCCATGGCTGCGTCCGCTATCTCTTCTGTGACTACTCCAAGCCTTATTAGACCAAGGAAGTCTTTGGATTCTTCAGGTTTGAAGCCGCTGGATAAGACTAGGCGTTCATAGTCGGTGTGGAGGTCGTCTATGTGGTTTTCTAGGGCTTCAACTTCTTCAGCTAACGCTTGACTGTTGAGAAGAAGCGAAGAGTATGCTAGGTCTATCATGAGCTCAGAGGTGTCCTTTAGAGCCACCAGTCTGTCAACAATTTTCTTGAAATGCTTTTCAGTCATAGCCACTTTTGCTCTTCCCTCATTCTAGCTCCTTTATTTTTCCCTCGGCTACGTCCTTCATTTCGTCAACGCCGTGTGGTGCTCCCCTGACAATTAAAACATCGCCTTCCACAACCTTCTCCTCTTCGTTGGGGTCTATCAGCCATTTCTGTCTTCGGCGAATAGCTATTATGTCAACTCCTATCTTGGCGGCTAATTCTAGGTCGCCGAGTTTCTTGTTGACGAGGATTGAATCTGGTTTAACTATTGTTCGTGCCAGCCGTTCCTCAACCTGCTCGAAGGCTTTCCTGACGATGGGGTGAATTCCTATCTCCTTGAGGACAATGGCTGCTATGTCTGCGGCTGCGTCCGAGATTTTGTTGGTGGCTGCGGCTACGGTTGTTACTGCGGTTAGGTGTTTTGCCTCTTCTGCGTCTCTGGCTGCGAGCATTGTGTTCATGTCTATGATGTAAGCCAGGTAGTCTACACGTTTTTCTAGTTCCAGAACCTCTTCGGCGAGTTCGTGGCTGTTGAAAAGTGCTGCAGAATAGGCTAGGTCTATCATTATCTCTGAAACGTCTTTCATTTCGGTGAGGGCTTCGCGAACAGAGATGGGTTCGTAATCAATCTTTTCAGATTCTGCCAAGCAGAGAAAACTCCCTTAGACCAATTATGTTATATGCTATCAATTTACCGCGTCGATACTATATGGTAACCTGCAATCTTTTAATTTTATCGTAATA
>CBFCZR010000105.1:0-5478 GCA_965602795.1 Candidatus Bathyarchaeota archaeon
TCTTTCAATCTCAATCTTATACTTCACTCAGAATCAGCACCTAACGTTAGTAAAGTTTGACAATTGCACAATTAACCTTTTCCGTCTAACCAACGTGATACTAAAATTCCAATAACACAAGTAAGAAAAAACAGCCTAACAATCATATTAGGCTCCTAATAGCAGTGCTATGTTGAAAGCAATATTTTTTCTGAAAAACCAAGAGAAATAAACTAAGGTTGCTAGCCGACAAGACATAATTTAGATTGTTTTAGTTATCTATACGTGTTTAGATAAACCATACAGAATTGTTATATGACTCTTGGACTTCCTTAAGTGAAAATAATAACCTGAGTGAACAAGTAATGAAAACTATAGAAGTTGCAATGATCGGTGTTAGCGCTGCGCTCTACGCGTTAGTTGGGGTCTTAACAAACATGGGAATCGTAAGCCCAGTTGTCGGAGTGGTCAAGTTTTGGCCAGCAGTCATAGTTCCGGGAATTTTTGCGGTGCTTTTTGGTCCTTGGGTTGGAGGAACAAGTGCGGCAATCGGAATCTTCGTCAGTGATATGGTTCAACCTGGACATGGAATTGCTCTCTTAAGCCTCACCGTTGGTTCTACCTCAAATTTTGCTGGTTTCTTTCTCATCGGCTTAATCTCGAGAAGAAACATGAAGTGGCGCGACATACTCCTCCTCTTAACTGTTGGTAGTGTAGCGTTAACAGCAATGATGGGTTACCTGTTTTTAATCAACCAATTAACTTTCGATGTTTTAGCCATGTTTCTGGCGGTCCTCTTTGCCTCCGATGCAATAGTCGTCGGATTTGGGTTATGGAAACCTGAATGGAAAACTTATGGCTTAGCCTCTGTTATCGGGCTTCTGGTGGGAAGCGCCGTCATAGGTTTCGGTCTTTGGGGATACAGCCAAATTCTTCCCTTGCCGCTAACAACCGGCTTTGAACGCAACGCACCACTCTACGCAAGCTTCTTCTGGATGGTTTGGACTTTTGCCACAGAAATTCCATTCCTTGTAACCATTGTTCCCCCTGTTGCGAAAATCTGCTACAAAGCATTCCCTTTCCTTGCGCCTCAACACAAAAAATGAGAGGCAATAGAGTTGCTCAAACGCGCTAAAGCCTTCAGCCCTGCGGGAGTTTCCAGCTTTTTTGAAATCTGCGACCGAACTCCTGACGGAAAAATGATTGGTGACCCTGAGCGGATTGGTGCCCGGGGTGGGGGATTCGCCTTAAGCAAGGGGGTTTCAACTGAGGTTATCGTGGGGGAGGCTGAAGAAAAGCAGGTTCAAGTGTTCATCAACGGAGAACTTTGTCCTGAGACTGAAACAACGAAATCTGTTGTTGAAATGTTGACGGCGAAGGTTTCTGGAGGCTATGGTGTTACAGTTAATCATTTTGTAGAGGTTCCGATTGGTGCGGGTTTTGGGTCTAGCGCCGCTGGTGCTCTGGGCGCTGCTTTGGCTCTCAGCAAAGCTTTAGGTCTAAATCTGACGCACAATCAGTTGGGGAGAGTAGCTCATGTGGCTGAGGTGCGGTGCCGAACAGGTTTAGGAACGGTTGGTCCATTATTGTTTGGAGGATGCGGATTAACCCTTGAACCTGGAGCACCCGGACACGCTCGTTTAGACCGAATCCCTGTTTCTCCTGACCACCGAATAATTGCAGGCACCTTCAGACCATACCCAACCAAAGAAATGCTCGAGTCCCAAGAAAAAAGGGAAACAATTAATGAGTGGGGAAGAAAAACCCTCCAGAAAATCATTGCAGAGCCTTCTCTAGCGAATTTTATGGAATCTTGTAAAGAGTTTGCTGTGGGGACCGGTTTTGCTACAGCGCGGGTCCAAAATTTGATTGAGCTTGCGGAGAAGGCGGGGGCTATTGGTGCTACACAAAATATGCTGGGCGAGGCTGTTCATGCCTTGGTTACAGTTGACAAGATAGAAAGTGTTCATGAGGCTTTCAAGAAAGTTTTGCATGAAGAAAATATTATCATAACCAGCATCGACCTTCAAGGCGCACGTATAATCGGGTGAAGAAAAGTGAAGAAAGAATCTCTCAAAACTAAAGAAGAAACCGCAACATCAGATATGGAATCAATCGGCAATAAACAACCCAAATCAATTTTAACAGTGGCAACCATCATGTGCGCCGCTCTGTATGCCGTCGGTTCTTTTGTCACAGCATATATTCCGTCTCCTTGGGGTTTCGGACAGTTTAGACCTGCAGTGGTTATACCCGCGTTTTTTGCGGTTTTGTTCGGTCCAATGCCTGCTGGGATTGGTGCGGCTATAGGTACACTGATTGCAGATTCTGTGAAGCATGGATATCTTTACCCCGGAAGCTATCTGGCAGCTGTGCCCGGAAATTTCATAGGGTTCTACCTATTTGGTAAGCTATTGCGCAAAAAATTCAATTGGGGAAGATTCATCTTAACCTCAAACGTCGCCCTTACCGTCGCTAATCTGATAGTTGCTTTCTTGTATGTGTTTATCTTCAAAACCCTGTATCTGGGGGCTCTTGACCTGCAGATGGCAGATTTGAGTTTTCTTTCCATCGGTCTCACAATCTGGTGGTTTGTCACTATGCTTCCATTCGTTCTCATTGTTACGCCTCCGCTAATTCGGGCAGCGGCAACTGCGTTTCCATCGATTGCGCCAAAAGATGTTAAATTTCATAGCTTGAAACAGGAGCTTCCAAAGAAGACGTTCAGTTTGTCTATGATGGTCCCCGGTTTGATTATGCTGCTGATTGGATTGACAATAACATACACGGATGTTGGACTCTACCTGTCTACTTCATTCAGTGAGACCGCTTACATCATTATTGAAACGATGTGTTACATAAGCGGAATCGCACTTGTTTTTCTAGGAATTCTGTTTTACTTTGGAAAAGGGGGCTTACTGCATAAACCGAAGAAATGACTTGAACAAGCTGGTCTCTCTTGAGCTTTGGAGAAACTTTTGTGCTATGAAAAGTTTTTATAACGAACGTTTGCCTTCAATTCACACGCATCAGGTGATGAAAACGTGAAAAAGCAGTTCGAAACTGTTGCTGTAGGTGGCACTTTTGACCTGTTTCACAGCGGTCACATAGCCCTACTGAAAAAGGCGTTTCAGGTTGGAAACCGTGTTCTCATCGGTATATGCTCAGACGATTTCGTGAAGAAGATGAGGAAGCCTCACGGAATCGCGTCCTACTCTAAGCGTCTTGAAGAGCTGAGAAACTTGTTGAAACAGAAAGGGGTTTTGAACCGAGCTGAGATTATGCCCTTAGACGATGCTTACGGAATCACCTTGTCAGATAAGCGGATTGACGCTATAGTTGTGAGTGAGGAAACTGAGCCGCGGGCGCACAAAATCAACGAAAAACGGAAGAGCATGGGAATGCCACCCTTACCCATCGTAACCGTGAGTATGGTTCTCTCCGAAGACCACTATCCCATCTCCTCCACCCGCATTTGGTTCGAGGAAATAGACAGGGAAGGGCATCTGCTCTAGGTTGCTTCTGAAAAATAGGGGACTGTTTTAAGCCTCTTTTTGCATCTATCTTAGCTAGATGCTGGTGATGCATTGAAGAGAACAGGGGTGACGAGCCTTCCGCTTCATTACGGCAAGGCGCCAAGATGGCTTGTTTTCCGAATGCAAAAACTAGCCAAAGAAATGGTCACAATAATCGTAGACGAGTATGGAGTAGACACGTTCCTGAGGCGCGTCTCCGACCCCTTCTGGTTTCAAGCTTTAGGCTGCGTCTTAGGATATGACTGGCACTCATCAGGCGTGACCACCGTCTTAACCGGTGTCCTGAAAACCGCAGTAAACAAGACAGAGCTTGGATTAACTATCTGCGGTGGGAAGGGCAAAACCTCACGTAAAACGCCTGCAGAAATCGATCAGCTGGGAGAAAAGTATGGTTTATCATCAAGCAAACTCGACAGCTTGCTGTATGCTAGTCGGATGAGCGCAAAAGTTGACACCACCGCAGTTCAGGCAGGTTATCCCCTGTATCATCATGCCTTCTTTGTTACCGAAAAGGGGGAATGGGCTGTGGTTCAGCAGGGAATAAACGCGAAGGACAAGTCGGCGCGGCGGTACCATTGGCTATCCGAAAACGTGAAAGATTTTGTGGTGGAGCCTCACGACGCCGTGGTCGGAGACACAAAAAAAGAGACCGTGCTAGACATGACCGCAAAAGCGAGCGAAGGCTGCCGAAAAACTTCAACCGACATCGCCAAGGAGCAACCAAAAAAGTTGAAGAAAACACTTCTGTCTATTCGTCCTGTGCATCAGAAGTCTCTGCAGGAGTGGATTCCAGCGCCTCTAGGAAAAGAGTATGAGGTTGACGCTTTCTCTCTGCCTCGAAGCCTCAACTGGAACACTGTTAAGCGGGTGTACGATTTTCAGCCCAAAAACTATGAGGAACTGATAGGAATCAGAGGCGTGGGTCCTGCAACGGTCAGAGCCTTAGCTTTAGTTTCCGATTTGGTCTATGGGGAGAAGCCATGCTGGGAAGACCCAGTGAAATACAGTTTCTGCGTGGGAGGAAAGGATGGGGTTCCCTATCCCGTGGACAGGGCGACCTACGATGAGACCATTGAGATACTGGAGAATGCGGTTAAGCAGGCCAAGGTTGGCGGCAAAGAGAAGCTTAATGCTGTGAAGAGGCTTCGGGTTCTCGCAAATCAGTGAGTTGGGGCTGTTTCTTGTGGTAAACTTTGTTTGGAGTCAAATTTATATGAAGGAGCATATGTATCTTATATCTTAATTCATGGACTACATGATTTGTAAGCTGGTCACTTGTATGGTTAAAAAAGCTATCATCGTAATCAACTTGCTACCCGAGGCGTCTAAAGCATCAAACAGTCAAATTGAAGAAAAGATAAGGAAGGAAGCAAAAATTCCTTTATGCAACAACATAGAGCAAGTCTCGGTAGAAGACAACGAAGCGTCATACATGAAACTGAAAAAGCATGGCGTATCCGACAACGTAGCAAGAAACCTAGTTGACCTATACACCGAATAACAAAAAGAAACAATTACTGAACCAAAATCATGTGGTCAGAGGGCTTGCTCCCCAACAGCAACCTAAAGTGGTCATGTTTTCCTTCTTGTTGCACTCTTTCAACTTTGCCTTCTGCAATCACAGCTTCACCACTTCTTGCGTGTTCACAGAATCTTCCTCGAAATGACACGACCTCCTCAATAGGCTCAACTTTTGTGCCTTCAAGAATTTCCACGTTGGCAAGCTTGTAGCTGCATGGCGTGAAAAGTGATTCTGAATCATCCACCACTGTGGCTTTGATTCTTGCGTTGCCCTCCGGCTTGTAGATGATGCTGCCGTATTGTTCACTGATTTCATCAATGTCTTTCACGAAGCGGATGAAAAAGTGTTTGCCCCTGAATTTGCCGTGGGAAACCTTTCGGGAATCGGTTCGAACAAAATCTTCGAAAGATACATTGGTGTCCTTCGAACGGAAATCGAACA
>CBFCZR010000106.1:0-5457 GCA_965602795.1 Candidatus Bathyarchaeota archaeon
TGATGGTGAATTAATATCGCATATCTTAATACAGGGATATCCTCCACCGCAGTAAAGAACAGAATCAGAAAATTGGAACAAAAGGGCGTAATAGTGAAGTATACTTGGAATATAGACTGGTCTTTTTTTGGGTATCATATTCCAGCGACGATTTGTGTTAATTTAAAACCGGCAAATGAGAAAGAAGTTTATCAATTGCTCGCAAAGAAGGCAATAATAATGAGCTTTGAGCATTTTTTGGGGGTAAACGACATCTTTTCCTTCGTTTTCGCAAAGAACAATGAAGAATTAAAAGCGTTAGAACGAAATCTAAGAAACCAAAAAGGCGTGAATAACGTCAAATTAAATATTTGGAATAGAAACAAGATGAATTTCACAGTTGGCGTTTTAAATAAAGAAAAGAGGCAGAAGAGTTTTGACAGCACGGATGTACAAATTTTTAGAAAATTGTTAAAAAATCCGAAAAAATCGTTTTTAAAAATTGCAAATGAAATAGGAATTGCTCCAATAACCGCACAAAAAAGATATGAAAAAATGAAAAAGGAAAGGATTTTAAAGCCCAGCTTAGTGGTTGATTATTCAAAAATTGGGTATCCGTTGAAAGCATGTTTCATGATTTCAAATTCCAACGTTTTGAATGGGGATTTAATTTTTAAAAATATTGAAAAAATTCCAGATATTTTTCTTTTTGCAGAAACTATTGGACCGTTTGATGTTTTAGCTCTAGGATTATTCAAAAATTTTGATGACATCCAAAGGGTAAATAGAAAAATTAGAGCTTTACCCAGCGTAGAAAGCGTTGTGGCTTCAATAACTGATGAAGCAGATTTTCCTTTTAAAAGGGAATACATTCCGTCACAAATTTTTGAATTAGAAAATCTTGAAAATCTCAAAGAGGGAGTGAAAATCTTAGCCTCCTAAAATGGGCGCGTGGCGCCGCGAAGATGATGAAGAGTGGCTCAATGGAATATCCACTCTTTCAACTTTCAAGACATTCTTGCTAAGATGTCTGGTGAAGAAGCTTAAATCATGTAGATAACACTCGATAGCAACCTTTGTAACTTCTCTCATTCTAGATGATTGCTGAATTCCGAAGGAATATTTAAAAGAGCTTGTGGAGAATGCATACACTGGATGTTGGGCAAAAGAAGTTGCGGAGAGTTTATTGAAGAACACGGATGGATGAACTATGTCGAAGCGTGGTAACAAACAAATATCCTCCTTTGCCTTTTGGCTGCAAAAAACCTACGAGAGAATACTGAATGCTAAGCCTTCCCTGTTCATTGTAGGCATCGCAGCTGTAGCTCTAGCTTTATTTCTGCTGAGCGGAGGAATCTACGACATAATGGTCGAGGATGTCGCCGTAGCCTACTTCGCTTCGGGTGGTACGTTGTATGTTTTTTATCCCTCTCTGAGTGAGCAGTTTCTATTGGAAAGCATACTTATCATGATTTTCTGTGCTATAGGGTTCGCAGGTTTTCTTATCGCATATCGAAGCACAAAGTATGCCTATAACCCTCGTCAGGCATATCGGCTTCTTCTGGTTGGCTGCGTTCTGCTCCTTATAGGCTATATTCTTATCGAGAATGGTCTGTTAACCAAATTTGGTCTAATCTAGACTCCTACATATGCTACAAGCCAAAGCTATGTAGTGTCATCTGTTTTTTCCTTTGTTTTTCATGTTCAACAAGGTAGCCCCTAGGTTTGTTAACAAGTGTATGGGGATGGTTATCAGAAGGATTATCAGAACCGCTGGCAAGCTGGGGGGCGAAACTGGAATGGAAAACAGGAATGCTCCTAGTATGAAGTCGATCTGGTCTGCTACTGGGAGGGAGCTGCCGGGAGCACGGTTTAGCCGCCGTTTGATGAATGATTCTATCAAGTCGCCTGTCAAAGCTCCTAGAGACAGCACAAATCCGAGGAATATAGTGTACTGAAACTGGCTGCTGTATTGAATAAGAATCTGCTCAAAAAGGAGAGTTTGCACTAAGCCAACCAGCGTTCCTACAATAAGGCCTGACAAGAAGCCTCTAACTGTTTTGTGGGAGCCAAATAATGGTTTTCCGTCAAAGAATGTTTTGCCGAAGTCCATGGGTTTGCCGCCGCCGAAAATAACGGGTGCGGCGTTGGCGCAGTAAGCTGGGAAAATGTACCATAGGGCGGCGGCGATTGTAATCAGTATTTCCGTCATTTTTCTCATCCCTATTTCATACTGGAGTAAAATAACTCTAGCGTCTGTAATCGGTTATTCCTGAGCTTTCTATGTTGACGTAAATGGATCCTGTTCCTTTGATTGATGGATGTTTTTCGCGGAGAACCTTTATGACCCGTGTTTGCCCTGTATGCTTCATGTCAAGAACAACCTCTGACCAGTAGTTCAGAACCCGCGTTGCCACAGGCTTCATCGCAACCGTTTCTCCAAAAGGAACACTTCTTACTTGACTGATAACTAGCGCTGCCACTCCACGAGTTTTGGCTATTTGAGTCAAAACCGCCAGTTGCCTATTCAATTCTCGGTTCGCAGCGTAAGTTTCTTCTGCGTCATCGAGTTCAACGCGATATAATGATGTGACCGTGTCAACGACTATCAGCCCAAATTTGTTGGTTATAACCTTTTCAAGCTGATCTATTGCTGTGGACTGTTCCTGAAATGTTGTTGGTCTAATTATGATCATGAGGGGCGAGATTTTCTGGTAATCATACTCAGCTATCTGTGAGAGCCGCTCATAAGAGAATGTTCCATCTGTGTCTATGAACAGGGATTTGGTGCCTCTTCGTGCGCAATTGACTGCGCATTGAGCAGTGAGGGCGGTTTTGCCTGTTTCTGCTTCTCCGTATATGAGGGAGACGGTTTCGGTGGGGAATCCTCCTCTCAGCAGTTTGTCAAGCGAAACGCAGCCCGTTGGAATGTAACTTGGCAATGATTGTGCACAAGAAGCGAACTATAGCCTCAGGAATTATAAGCCTTCTCTCTGCTTAGCGCTTTTAGTGCAGATGTTTCGTAACATATTTAAGCGGAACGAAAGACAGGAGAAGCACGCAGGGTTCAAACTTATGTATACACATCTCTCTCAATTCTTTAATCCGTTGTTTCTTCTGCGTGGAACTTGGAAAGTGTGATTCAATGAAGGCGAAAATAGCTGTTGCAACTGTTAACGGAAGAGCCTATTACCAACTGGTGACAGAACTACAGAGAAAGAGGTTGCCATTCTTGAGCCTGAAGCCCTGGGTCCCTATTCCACTGCACATCAAAGTTGTCCTCACCACAGAAAAGGAGAGCCAGCAGATTTCGCACCCTCAGATTCTACTTTTCAAGCAAGGCTCAAACCCTGAAGCTATCATAGACAAGGCGCTTCTGATTGTTCAAGGAAAACAGGGCTACGAAAAGCTCGTTGTTGGAGTGGACCCCGGTAAAACCTATGGCATAGCCATTCTAGGCGACAACAAAGTCCTAGCAACCCTGACCTCCTCAAACATAGACAAGGCTTCTCACCTTGTTGTAGACAGCTTAAAGAGGTTTCCAGCCGAAGCTAAAGTGGTACGGGTGGGTAACGGACCACCCGAATACACCCAAACATTACTAGATTCATTGGATAAGTCTCTGCCCGAAGAGACATTGGTGGAGATAGTCAGCGAAGCGGGGACAAGCAGGCTAACCCACAAGTCTGTGAACCGCAGGATGTTAAGGGACGCTGTTTCCGCCATAAAAATCGCGGGAAGAAACGGTCGAATCTTATCGAGGAAGAATGCTCAATGAAGCGCACTATAGATAAAGGAAAGGCTTTGCTTGTTGATGGTCCCGCTTCTGTGAGTCTTATCTCTGGGCGTGCAAGCGTTCTTGGAGCGCCTCTTCAAAAAGAAGAGAATCTTGTGGTCAGGGAAGGGAAACGGTTGCCCTTATGGGCGAAAAAAAGGGTTAATGTTGAATTGAGGTTCGGGGAAGGGGCTTCTGCCAACGAAGTTGATGAGGGAAGTGTTCCTTCATCATGGGAAGAAGCCGCAAAGAAGATTTTTTCTCTAAATAAACCTGTGGCCGTCATGGTTGTAGGCGGAATGGACTCGGGAAAGACAAGCTTCTGCACCTTTCTTGTGAACGAGGCGGTGAAAGAGAAGCTGAGGACATGCGTTATTGATGCTGATTTGGGGCAGTCTGATGTGGGTCCCCCCTCAACTATAGGATTCAATTTTGTAACTGAGCCCGTGAAGGACCTCTTTGAGATTGATGCGCAAGACGCGGTTTTTGTGGGGTCTACGAGTCCAAGCGGGGCAATAAACAAGGTTATTGACGGTTTAATCCAGCTGAAAGATAGGGTGATGGAGGCCGGCGCGGATTTTTTGGTCATAAATACGGACGGGTGGGTTGAAGGAGAAGAGGCAGCCGCGTATAAAGTTCGGTTGGCAGAAAAAGTTGCTCCAAGCGCTGTTGTTGGAATGCAACGAAGCAACGAGTTAACCCCTATTTTGGACTCATTTAATGACATCGAGGTTTTTGTTATGGACTCTCCGCAGCTGATTCAGCCGAGGAATAGAGAAAAAAGGAAGGTTTTGCGGGAGCTCAGTTACAAGAAGTATCTGAAAGGAGCCAAGACCCAGTCGTTTTCTATTGGTTGGATACAAGTTGAAAACTCTATTCTTGGAGCTGGCGGTCCCTTACCTCGTAAACGTATGGAAACGTTAGTGACTCTGCTGGGAACGCGACCAGTCTACGCCGAAGAAACGGTTGTTGCTATCTTCGTTGTTTTACGTAGAAATAGACAGGTTGCTGAGGAGCAGATTAAAGCTGTCGAGGAGCACTTCGGAAAAAGCGTTAAAGTGATATGGGAGGGAGACGAGGAGGGCTTGCTTGTGGGGCTGAAAGGTGAAGCGGACAAGTTTTTGGGAATCGGCCTCTTGGATGGAGTTGACTACAAACGAAAAGCCCTGAAAGTGTATACTCCTGTAAGCGAGAAGGTGTCCACGCTGTGTTTCGGTCAGATAAAACTGGACAAAAACTGCAGAGAAATCGGCTTAAGCACGGTCTACTCCAGCTACCTCCTGTAAACCTGTCGTTACCTATTTGAAAACACTAAATAGTGAATTAACAGAGCATTAAGCAGCCACGGAGAGTCACAGTTGTCACGAGCCAAGGTTGTTAAAGAAAAACTGGTTGCAAGAGACACAACATTTTTTGCCCTTCACGTTGAAACAGGAAACGCGAACCAACTGTTTTTGAGCGAAGGCGAAGATAGGTTGGGTACCTTGGCTATAGCGTTACCCCAACAGCAGAAACTGGTTGGACCACCCCTCTCCTCAATCCTGCTCGGAGACAGAAACATGATGATTGCCCGCATCCTAGCCGAACGCCTCGCCCAAAACACGAAAAAGATGGCTTTAGTCTCAGTTTTCACCAAAACCGTCAACGAACAAGAAGCTGCCCCCATCCTCCGCAAACTCATGGACAAGGTCCTCAAAAAAGAA
>CBFCZR010000107.1:0-5323 GCA_965602795.1 Candidatus Bathyarchaeota archaeon
TTGGAGCAAGATTGCCATTTATGTTGACTAATGCAACTAAAGAAAAGACTATGATTAGAACTATTAGGAAAATTGAAAGGAGCTTTGCGTGTTTCAATTTTGTTCCTCTAAAGAAGGTTGCCTTTCAGGTATTTATGATGTTTTGTAAACAAATGTACTACTGTTCACTAGCTGACATGAGCTAAATGTTTTTAAGCAAAATCCTTGTATTCTCTTCCGTTTGCGGGTAGGTGGTGCCTCCCACCCGTTCCGCAATAAAAACCCCGGAGTAGGGAGGTAAAAACAGAGAATGAAAACAAATGAAATAACGTTAACGATAGTTTTCGCAAGTTTGTATGCAGTTTTAGTTATTGCTTTAGGAACAGTGGGTCAAGGTCCTGTGCAATTGCGTGTTGCAGACTGTCTGATTCCCTTAGCCGCTTTGTTTGGTTGGCCTGTTATTGCCGGAGTAACAGCCGGATGTTTTGTTGGTAATTCAGTTGTTTGGTTGGGCACAGAGGATGTTGTCTTTGGAACAATTGCTAACTTGATTGCAGCAACCATAGTTTTTCTTCTCAGAAAACGGCAACTGTTGGCTTGCACTGCTGGCTCTTTTCCAATCGGAATCATCGTGGGCAGCTATCTTTGGCTATTCTTCGAGTTCCAAATAGACATCTTTGGGTTACAAATTCCAGCGTGGGCCACTATGATGATTAGCATTACGATTAGCACTTTGATTGTGATGTCAGGAATAGGCTACGCTATACTCAAAACACTGAGCAGCTCCAGCTTTATCCAGACGTTCAAATCTTGGGGAATAAAAGTTTACAATAAAGAATAACTGTATCAAAGAATAAGGGAAGAAGCAAACCAACTACGTCATCGCTGAGTGGGGGTTATGCACAAATTTTTTGAGTTCTAGCGTTATGGAAATAACTTATGTATATGCAATGTCAACAGATTAAAGATGCATAGCTTAGAGGAAACAGAAATGCGTAACAAAATAATGCCCAAAATTTTAGCAATATTCATTACGGCATCGATAATATTCGCAGCTACGGTATCAGCAAGTGCCTTTACTGTGCAAGCCCAATCAGCCACTCTCGAGGATGTCATTGCAGAGATAGAGGTTCTTAACGATAGACTGGATAACATAGAAGAAAACTTAACCGCTCTGAATTCAACTATAACTTCATTGAGTGCTGCGGTTGATGAGTTGGAGGGACTTCTGTATTCTCTCAGCGCAACCACCGCAACTGCCTCGGAAGTAGCTCGTTTTGATTTGGTTTTGGACAATCTAGCCGATATGGTCGAGGAGGCGTGGTCAATCACAACTTCTCTCAATGCTACTGTCGCAAGCAAATCAGAGTTAGCCGCTGTAAGTTCAACCGTAAACGAACTGAAACTCACCCTAGATTCTGTTAACACGAGCGCACAAGCCACAGAAAGCTACATGACCGAAAACATCGACCTCTTGAAAATACTGGTAGCAGTAGCACTTGTTTTGTCTCTGGTAGCAGCCGCAGCCGCAATAGCCGCACTTTACCTCATGTTGCAAAAAACTAAGACCCCAAAACAAGCCAAGTAATCTTCATTTTATTTTCAAGTCACCGTTTACACGTTTTCTAATTTTTCCATCAGCCTAGCGTCACAAATCTGATAGTTAGCTTTTTGAAAGGGTCCTTGCGCTTATATAGAGCCGTTACAGTTCGAAATACAAAGAGATGAGTTTACGTGACCAAAAAATATGGTATTGTTGTTTTGCTTGGAGACGGCATAAGCAAAGAAGTGATTCCGGAAGCCGTCAAAGCACTAAATGCCGCTCAAGATGTTGTAAAGGGTCTTGATTTAAATTTCACAGAATTTGAATGTGGTTTTGAGTATTACCAAAAAACAGGGGAAGCATGGCCAGCCGACGCCTACCCTGCATGCAAAGAATCTGATGCCATCCTATACGGCGCAGTGGGAATGCCTGGAGTGGCAGGTCTAGAGCACATTGTCTACGTTCACAGGCTCCTAAGACAAAAACTTGACCTTTATGCGAACGTGCGCCCCGTCAAACTTCGGGAAAACATTGCTTGTCCTCTGGCTGGAAAGAAAGCGGGTGAAATTGACTTGGTTGTGGTTAGGGAAGGCACAGAAGACCTTTACACGCCTATTCGAGGAGCACTGGAACGCGCAGAAAAAAATGAAGTGGCTATAGACGTGAAAATAGTCACTCGGAAAGGTTCAGAGAGAATCATAAAGTATGCTTTCGACCTCTGCAGGGCAAGAGACAGAGGCGCACCAGCGGACGGAAAAAAGAGGGTGACCTGCGTCGACAAGAGCACGGTCCTCAAAAGCTGCGCCCTATTTAGGGAGGTTTTCGATGAAGTGGCTGAGGGCTACCCTGAAATCGAGAAAGACTACGCGTTGGTAGACGCTTGGGCTCAGTGGGCTGTTAGACGCCCTGAATACTATGATGTCATTGTCACCACTAACATGTTTGGGGACATAATTTCAGATTTAACATCGCCATTTCAGGGCGGTTTGGGCGTAGCTCCCAGCGCAGAAGTCGGAGACAGATATGGCATGTTTAGGCCTATCCACGGCAGCGCACCGAAATACTATGGCAAAAATGTGGCAAATCCAATAGCAACTATTCTGTCAGCTAAGATGCTTCTTGATTGGTTAGCTCAAAAACACAACGATAAATCTGCCAAAGAAGCTGCGGACAGAATTGACAATGCCGTAGACATGACTCTCAAAGAGGGAAAAGTGCTTCCACGTGACCTCGGAGGAGACTCCAAAACGGATGAGGTCGGCGAAGAGATAGCCAAAAAGATTCGGAGTTCCTAACCTATTTCACATTTTTGTGAAGCAATGGGCTAATAGCCACAGATAGATGAAGGGAGTTTGTTCTCTACTTCACGTAGAACATGTCTTTTGTCTTTTGTGGCTTTCTTGTGCCTTCTTTTCTTATTTTCTTCTCTATCTTTTTTTCTTGGCTTCCAGTTATTTTTGCGTCGTAGTCTACAAAGGCGGACACAAGTTTGGCGAGGTTCTTGTTTATCTCCACCAGTTCGTCTAGAGAAAATTGAGCCATGATGTCGGGGTTGTCGGCCCACTGCATCCATCCGGTTACGCTTCGCTGCAGTGCAAGAATTGTGAATCTGATGGTTCGCACCATGTCTAGGCGGTCTTGTCCCTCGACTTTCTCTGATTTCTTTATTTCTTTCAAGATTTTTTGGCAGTCGTTAACCCATCTTCCTTCCATAAGCAATACCCCAGTATGCCCTAGGAATTTCAGGCATAAAAGTTTTCTTAATTTCAACTATTTTTTTGCAAAAGGATATAAGAATCGATAAAATCTTCTTTCAGATATGTGCTTAACCACTAAAGAACAGAAAGAACCGTCTTTGGCTTTTGGCGGACAGGCAGTGATGGAGGGGGTGATGATGCGCTCCAAAGACCATATGGTGGTGTGTGTACGGCAGCCAAACAATGAAATAGCTACAAAGACAGAAGAACTGCATTCCATGTCCAAAAAATATAGGTTCCTTAAACTTCCGTTCCTGAGGGGTATTCTGGCTCTGTTTGAAACTTTATACTCGGGAATCAAGGGCATCTATTTTTCTGCAAACGCCGCTTTTGGCGAAGATGAAGACGAGGAGGAGGTCCTTAACACTAAAGAGATTGCTGTGGTCGTTGCTTTTGCCATAGGATTATCAATTCTACTGTTCAGCGTGACACCCTTTTTCTTGACGACTCTCCTGAATTTAGGGGGAGGAGTTATCTTCAATATTGTGGAGGGAATAGTTCGTCTCAGCTTTCTTTTGGTGTATCTTGCTGCTGTGTCTTTGGTCGGAGATTTTAAGCGGATATTCCAGTATCACGGTGCAGAACATACCGCCATCAACGCATATGAGGCTGGGGTGGAGTTGAATGTTGAAAATGCCCGAAAGTATCCTCGCTTTCATGCTAGGTGCGGAACTTCGTTTCTTCTTATTGTGACCTTGATTAGCATACTGTTTTTTTCGCTTATGCCCCGTGCTGATTATCTGGTGAGGCTGTCCTACCGGATTATTCTCATTCCCGTGATTAGCGCTGTTTCCTATGAGATTCTGAAGCTCAGCGACAGGTATAGAGACTCACGAATCATGAAAGTCTTGGTGGCGCCAGGTTTGGCTCTTCAACATCTTACCACAAGACAGCCCGACGACGACATGATCGAAGTAGCCATAAAAGCAGTGAAAGAAGTAGAGCGCCTACAAAAGAACATGTGAATGAACTTGCGGTATCGGGTTACTTATAATAGGCACTTTGTCTTTTTTCAGGAATAGGCGATTATTGTGGATGCCTTGAAGCTTGATTTGAAGTCTTGGAAGCTGTTTTTTACTCTGTATAAGTTGGCGGAGTTGGGTGCTTCCAGTCGGACTGTTAAGGTTTCCACGGAGTATCTAGCCGAAAAGGTTGGTGCGTCCCAGCAGACAGCATCCCGTCACCTAATCAACTTGGAGAAGATGGGGTGGATCAAACGAACCATAACTCCGGAAGGCTGCTTAACAAGAATAACCAGCCAAGGCGTCGCCGAGTTAAAGAAACTGTACTCTGAGTTGCGGCTGATATTTGAGTCAGAGTATCCTCCCTCAATAACCTTGGAGGGCACCCTGTTCACGGGCTTGGGGGAGGGAGCCTACTACGTAACCAAAGAAGGGTACCGCAAACAGTTCATGGAGAAGCTGGGTTTCGATCCCTACCCTGGCACTCTTAACCTCAAGCTGACATCCGAATATGACCTGAAATCCCTGTCCGAACTGGAAACATACCCCGCAGTAGAACTTGAAGGCTTCGAGGACGAATCTAGAACTTTTGGTCCAGTGAAATGCTATCCGGCAGTAATAAACAACAAAGCAAAGGGCGCCGCAATATACGCCCTGAGAAGCCACTACGGATCATCTGTGATAGAGATTGTTTCTCCCCATTATCTTCGGAAATCACTGAAACTGAAAGACGGAAACAAAGTGAAAGTCGAAATCCTGATCTTGCCCTAATCCGCCTTTCTGTTGTTGAATGACTCTATTATCTTTCGCACAATCTTTGAGGAACTGTCAAGCTCCCTCTTTCCAAACCTTCCAATCTTTGCAACCTTAACGTCAAACTTTTCTTGCTCTATTGCTTTCTGCACTTCCTTCTCTATCCCGTCTTGGTCGTGACCCACAGCTATCACGTCCGGTTTTATCTTTTCAATAACCTTGTCTATGCTGAAATCTTCCAAACCCAAAATCGCCTCATCCACCACCTTCAGGGACTCCACAAGTGCTCTCCGCTGATCCTCGGGCATAACAGGCTTTTTTCCCTTCCT
>CBFCZR010000108.1:0-5246 GCA_965602795.1 Candidatus Bathyarchaeota archaeon
GGCACCTTTCGCACCTTTATTAATGAAATATTTTTCGACCCTTCTGGCAATACCCTCGGTATCAGCTCTCCATTGATACCAATACTTAGGATTACCCTGCTCACTCCTTCGACGTTCAGGGTCATCAGTAATTCCAATAGTCCAAACCGAATAGTGAGTGACATGGATTTCAATAGCACTTATTATCTCCTGTTCCTTCACTCTTTTACCCCCTATTATTGTTAGTTTGGTTTTCATGGTTGGGATACTATGCTGGCTTAAAGGCGCTGACTTTTGGTTTTTGTTTTAGATCTTTGGAGATGTTAGTTGTTCTGACTATGCTTGTAAAGCTTTGATTATTTTTTCTGCTTCTTCTGGTGAAAACCCGCTCATTTTGCTCATCATAAAATAAGATGAAGAAATAGGCTTAAGAAATTTGTGTTCTTGTTCTTCTTTTTAGAAGACTTAATGCATATAGGCTTAGTAATTAATAATATTCAATCTTGGAACCAAATCTTTATTCTCGTTTCGCAGATATTTTGTTAACAATAGAGCCTCTTCGTTAACTAAAATGTCAAGTGTTTGTCTTTTCTGTTGATGAAGCAAGCTTTTGTGTTGAGAAACGTTTACGTGTGCTAATGTTTTGTGAACTAGTAAATATCCCCGCTTTGAGGTGCTTCGGATGTTCTTTCACCTGCTCTTAACCACCAACTGCGACTTGAAGTGCAGGTACTGTTACGGAAAATCGATTGATGACATGGACGCTGACTTCGGAGAATTTGAAGTCGATTATTCTGTTCCCGACAGAATCACCTATGACATTGAAGTTCTGGAGAAGTTTATGGGAAAAGACCCGGAGCCTGTGCTGATTTTTTATGGCGGCGAACCAATGCTCTGCAACGACAAGATAAAGCAGATAATGGACACCGTAGAGGCTAAACAGTTTAACATCCAGACTAACGGCTTACACCTGAACGAGCTTGACCCAGAGTACCTGAATCGGCTGTCAACAATCTTTGTCTCCATAGATGGCACCGAAAAACTGACAGACTACTACCGAGGAAAAGGAGTCTACAGAAAAGCAACAGAAAACGTTAAGGCAATCAGAAGAAACGGGTTCAAGGGCGAGATAATAGCCAGAATGACCCTCATGGAACAAACAGACATATACGAAAACGTTAGGTGGCTCCTCGACAACCCCGACCACTCCTTTTCGTCGATTCACTGGCAGCTCGACGCTGGATTCTGGAAAAACGATTTCCACAAAAGACCCTTCGCAGAATGGATTGAAGAGAACTACAATCCCCAGATAAGAAGACTGGTAAAGTTTTGGGTAAACACAATGGAAACCGAAGGCAAGGTTCTGCGGCTTTATCCACTTCTGGGCGTGATGCAGTCGCTTCTCACCGGAGAGGAAAGCCTACTGAGGTGCGGTTCTGGCTGGGCTAACTACAGCATACAAACGGATGGACACATAATACCGTGCCCCGCCATGAGTGGAATGAAAGACTACTATCTGGGGCACATCCAAGATTCACATCCGCTACAGCTGAAACAAGTTCATGTTGGAGAGCCTTGTACAAGCTGCGAAATTTTGCGGGAATGCGGAGGAAGATGCCTGTACGCCAACATAACGAAACGGTGGAGCAAACAAGCATACAGTTTGGTGTGCAAAACAGTCAAGAACCTTGTTGAATCATTGAGGTCGTCCTTACCGCAGGTCCAGAAGTTAATCGATGAGGAAAAAATCAGCCTCTCGGATTTTGACCACCTGAAATACAACAGCTGTGAAATAATCCCCTGAACATTATCAGCCCCAGAATTATGCAAAACCTTAATTGTTAAAACCCTTAAAGTCCAAACATTATCTGACTAATGGATTTGTCATAAGAGGATAACAAAAATGAGCAAACAGGAATATTCACGTTCACCTGCACCTTTCGCGTTCTTCATAATACTCGCGCTAGTGTTTGTGGTCTTAGCCCTCATAAACTACCCCGCCCCCATCGCCATACTTTTTGGTCTATTAGCTGTAGTCTCGCTGTTTCCTTTACCCGCAACAGTTGCGATAAACCAAGAATGGGAAGAGGCGATAATACTGCGGTTCGGCAAGTTCCAGCGGCTGGTGGGTCCAGGATTCTTCTTCAAGTGGCCGTACGTCGAAACATTCCTGAAACAGGATAAACGGATAGTAACGTTAGACATTCAACGGCAGGAGGTCATGACCAGAGACAACATCAGCGTTACAGTCGATGCCGTAGTCTTCGTCAAGGTCGTAAACACGAAGGACAGCCTCGTGAACATCCGAAACGTCTGGGATAGCGTAATGAAAATCGCCCAAACAACAATGCGGGACGTAGTAGGAGACGTAGAACTGGACGAACTGCTAGCACGCAGAGACGAGGTAGCAAACAAAATCGCCAACATAGTAGACCGAGAAACAAAAGATTGGGGAGTAGACATCACCTCAGTTAATCTGCAGACCGTAGAATTGCCAGAGGACATGAAACGTGTGATCGCAAGACAGGCTGAGGCTGAACGAGAAAAGCGTGCAGTAATAATCAAGAGCGAAGGGGAGTTTACGGCAGCAGAAAACTTGGAGAAGGCAGTGAAAAAGATGAGTAACCGGGCAATGTATCTGCGCACACTGTCGAGCTTAGAGGACATCAGCTTTGATCAGAGCAACACCATTGTTTTTGCTGTGCCCATGGACATTGTTAAAGGAGAAGTTATGGGTCTGTCGGCACTTGCAGAAGCAACCAAAGCAGCGAAGACTACACAAAAAGGCAAAAACAAAACGAAATGAAAAAAGGGGGATTTGGTTTTCTTAGACTTCCCTCTAGATCAGTGCTAGACCTATACCGATTCCAATGAGACCAAGTATGAAGCCGATTACAATAATGATTATTACTGCCAGCACAGAGATAACGAAAGCCTTTATCCAATCAGTGTCAAAGAAGTGCTTCACAAGACCAAGCCAAATTATAAGCTGGATAATCACAGCGATGATACCGATGATTTCAAAGTAGCTGAAGATGCCCCCAATCAACGTTCCAAGAATAACAATCCACACAGCATCAAGAAACTTTGCGTTTTCTTTCCCTGCAAGTGCTCTCCCTGCAAGCCAAAAAGCGGGCGCCAGAATAATGATTTTTATAACGAGATCTATCAGCAGTGTATCAAGATTAATTGCCACATTTTCCCCTCCCTTACATTAAACCATAAACAACTGATTTAACCCAATTTCTTTTTAGCTTTTTCCATACAGACCAAAAACAACAACAAAAATACCCAAAAACATCTTTTGCAAAGACAACCGAACACAAGCCAAACACAATACGCTATCCGAATTAGCCCAGACACTGGAAACTTTTTCAGCCCGGCACCTTGAGCGGTTGGAAGCCGCGGGCTGAACACCTCGGCCGAAGCCTTGGTGCGTACACCCCGACTCCATCAAACCCATCTTCTATGGGAGCCCTCGTCCATGACTGAGGCCATGTTACCAAGGTCTCTTGTCAGGGAATGGTCGCCTCGTTTCAGGAGCGGCTTCGAGCTTAGATGCTTTCAGCTCTTATCCGCGACAGCGTGGCTGCCCGGCAGTGCCCTGTCAGACAACCGGTAGACTAGAGGCTACAACGTTCCGTTCCTCTCGTACTGGGAACCCTTTCCCTTCAGGCGACCAGCACTCCCAGCAAATAAAGTCCGACCTGTCTCACGACGGTCTAAACCCAGCTCACGTTCCCTTTTAATAGGCGAGCAGCCTCACCCTTGGCCCCTTATGCAGGACCAGGATAGGAAGAGCCGACATCGAGGTACCAAGCCGCGGGGTCGATGTGAACTCTCGCCCGCGACAAGCCTGTTATCCCCGGGGTAATTTTTCTGTCATATCCAACCCCCATCAACGAGGATTTGGATGTTCGCTAAGCCAGGCTTTCGCCTCTGGATCCCTTGCTGTGGAGGATCCAGTCAGGCCAGCTTTTACCTTTGCACTCTGCGGAGGGTTTCTGTCCCTCCTGAGCTGACCTTAGGGCCCCCTTGATATTTTTTCGAGGGGGTGCCGCCCCAGCCGAACTGCCCACCAATCGTTGTCCCAACAAACGTCGGTAAGAGACACGGTTGCGAAAAGGCGGTGTTCCATGGTTGCCTCCCCCAGTCCCCAGAGAGACTGGGATATAACGGCTCCCGCCTACGCTCTGCATCCGCAGCCATATCCCAGCGACAGGCTGCAGTAAAACTCCACGGGGTCTTCTTTTTCCGCTGGGAGTTAGTGGACTGTTCGTCCACTTTATGTGGGTTCACCGGGTACCAAGCGGGGACAGTGGGGTTCTCGTTGTTCCATTCATGCGCGTCGGAACTTACCCGACAAGGCATTTGGCTACCTTAAGAGAGTCAGAGTTACTCCCGTCGTTTGCAGGCCCTTAAACCGGTTGAAACCGGGCTTCAGGTACCTGTACTGGACAGGATTCAGAAACCGTTCATACCCTTTCGGGCTTGCGGTTTGCTATGTTTTTATTAAACAGTCGAAACCCCTTTGCCACTGCGACCTGCTGTTCCAGCCGAAGCCAAAACTGCAGGCACCCCTTATCCCAAAGTTACGGGGCTAATTTGCCGAGTTCCCTCGCTTGGTGTGTACCCGACACGCCTTAGGTTTCTCGCCTAGGGGCACCTGTGTCGGTTCTTGGTACGAACATAGAGGATCCTTCCTAACTTCCTTTTCATGGGCTCCAGAAATCAGCTGAACCTTCCTAAAACGGATGGCTATTCCCGCTTTCGTCTGGTTCTCGCCATTACGGCACTCCCCAGACTTATACGGTTAAACAAGGCGACAGCCTTGCTCAACCTATCCAGAAGCGTTAGAAGTTTGGCTTGCGTTACCGCGTGTACCTCTATGGTGCAGGAATTTTAACCTGCTTCCCTTTCGACATTCTCAGTTAAGATCTGCCTTAGGATCGACTTACCCCCAGCTGACGACGCGTTGCTGGGGAACCCTTGCCCATTCGGCGGAGGGGATTCTCACCCCTCTCTGCTGTTACTACCACCGGGATACTCAATCCTGAGCCGGTCCACCGGACCTCACGGCCCGGCTTCCGCCCAGTCAGGACGCCCTCCTACCAGATTACAACCTAAGTTGTACTCTAGGGTATCGGCGGCTGGCTTAGCCCCGTCCATTTTCAGGGCCATCAGCCTCGGCGGGTGAGCTGTTACGCTTTCTTTGAAGGTTGGCTGCTTCTAAGCCTACCTCCCCGCTGTCTTGGGCTGATGACACC
>CBFCZR010000109.1:0-5204 GCA_965602795.1 Candidatus Bathyarchaeota archaeon
ACAAAGAAACAGCCATCAAAGCCTTCAAGTTAGGTGCCAATGCATTCGTTGGAAAGTCCGGCGACCCCGAGGTTGTTTTTTCTACACTACAACGATGCATAGAAAAAGCAGTGACAACTTAGCAAAAACAAAACCTGCAAATTAACAGCTTGGGTGCGGCTTCATTCTCCGGTTTATTTTTGTTTTCAGGTTCGATTCAAGCATCACAAAAAAGGGGGTTGACTTCAATCTCTTCATCTAGGTTGATTCAGAGGTTGAAGTTATTGGTTGTTCCTGTTGTGGTTTTAATTGGAAGAAGGCGATTGCAAGTAACAGAGCAGAAATCCATAATAGAATTAGCCCTACGCCGAAAAGAATGATTAATACCGCACCTATGAGCAGCAGTAATCCAGCTGTTGAGAATAAGCCAACACTTGACTTTTCTGAAAGCGTTCCAAAGGAGCGCCTCAAAAAGAATGCTGCAATTATAGAGAACACCCAGAGAATAACTAATACTGAGAGAAATCCTATAAGGAAAGGCGCAACGCTGTCTATAGTGATATTTGATGGATCTGGAGTTAGACCCGAAAGTGCTGTCCAGTCACCATTCCAGTCTGGAAAGACCTCGTATAGGAAATCGGTCAAAGAAGTTAGAACCGTAATGATGATTACTGCTATCGAAATTACGCCGCCAACTATTCCCGCTATTACTCCATATAGTGCGTTGTTGAAGATTGATTTTTCTTTGTAATAGCTGCCCAACTGGTATAGAGCAATCATGACAAGTATTAGACCTATAACCATGAGAATACCGAAATAATTGATGTAAGGTAAAACTCCAAGGAACATCAGTAGCGCGCCGACCCCGCCCAAAATTTTGCTATTTTCAATCGACATTTTTGGTCCTCAGAAAAGTTATTATTGCAGTGGAAATAAAAGCTTTACCTGAAATATCTTTTATTCATTCTATTGATTAAGTCTAATTGAATCTTGTGATGTGTCAACCTTTTTCTCACAGCGTACAATGTCTTAATGTTTATATGCTGTGATGAAAGCTGAAATTTTGGGGAAGAGGAGAAGCGTAATGGATACGGAAAAAGCTGAAGAAAAAGCCATCCGTAAAAGAGTTAAGAGCAGACGCTACGGTGGAAAATATAAGGGAAGAGGAAAATACAAACCGAAAGACCCCGCATAACATCACCGTTTCTATCATGCTGGAGAATGATTCCCCTGAAAGGAAACCTGAAAGAGGTACTTGCTGAAAAACTGGAGCCTCAACAACTAAAACAGATATACAAAACCTACGATGTTGTCGGTGACATCGCCATAGTCCGGGTTCCGGAAGCCCAAAGCAGCCTCAGCAAACTCATCGCCGAAGCAGTCATGGACACCCACAGGGAAGTGAAGTCTGTTTGGCGCCAAGTCAGCTCAGTTTCAGGCGATTATCGGCTGCGAGGTTTAGAGTTTCTTTTAGGCGAAAAAACAACGGAGACGCGTTACAAGGAGCATGGATGCGTCTACAAAACTGACTTGAGGAAAGCCTATTTTTCGCCCCGACTATCCTATGAGCGGCTACGGATAGCAAAACTGGTTCAGCCAAAAGAAGTTGTTTTTAATATGTTCGCTGGCGTAGGCTGCTACTCCATATCCATCGCCAAACATTCACAGCCCCAGAAAGTCTACTCAGTAGACGTCAATTCATCTGCTGTCCAGTATCTCCGCGAAAACATCCGGCTCAACAGAACTGAAAAGGTGGTTGTTCCCATTCAGGGAGACGCAAAAACGGTGACGGAACAACAGCTGCAGAATGTTGCTGACAGAGTTCTTATGCCCTTACCCGAAAAAGCCTACGAGTATCTGGACTATGCCCTTTTGGCGTTGAAGCCGACAGGAGGATGGATACACTATTATGGCTTTGAGTACGCGAAAAAGAACGAAGACCCCATAGAAAAAGCTGAGATGAAAGTGTCTGAAAAAATGCGTAGGCAGTGCAAGGAGTTTCAGGTAGAGTTTGGGCGAATCGTGAGACCGATTGGACCTAGATGGTACCAGGTAGTTCTGGACATCCAAGTGAAGACCTAGTTTAGGCAAATCGTTTATAGCCATCTAACACTAAACAATACTAGCAATCTGGAGGGGCTGACCATCAAAAAGAAGTTAATGGACATCCTTGCCTGTCCAATCGACAAACACTATCCCTTGGAGCTCCATGTTTTTGAGGAAAAGGAAGAGATTGTAGAGGGCGTGATAATCTGTCCCAAATGCTCGCGGTGGTATCCCATCAGAGATGAAATCCCAGAAATGCTGCCCGACGAACTGAGAAACGAAAAAGACGAATTGCCATTTATGCGAAAATGGAAACAAAAATTCCCCAAATCGATAGTGAATGAGGGAAAACCATTCAACCTCGGAAAATAGGAATGAATAGAAAAAGCAGAGCAACCTTTTGTTGTTATTTTTGGCGTTCAGGAAGTTTTGAGTAGTTTCCGTCCGATGTCCGGTAAACTGCTAGTCGTGCAATCGTTTCCCAGTTTTCTCCGTCATTCCTTCTAAGCTGAACAGTTATAACCTCTGCTGAGGGGTCGGTTTTTCCTGGCCAGACAGTTACACCCAGATAGTCTTGTTCATTTATTCGGGTGTAGAATCTTGCCTTTGGCTGAGATTTACTCATTTATTTCACCACAAACCATTGGATACTACCTACTTTTTATTTTTTTAGTATACAAATAAACAAAAATAGCCTAAAACCAAAGCTTCTGCTCTACCAGAAACGATATTTCTCCTACACCAGATTATAGCAGCAGTATTACTCCGGAGATGGCGAATACAGCTTCAACGGCTATAAGGAAGAGCACAACGTCTCTTTCGTACACTTTTTCTTTCACTCTTTTCAGAACCCAGATGGCTAGGTGTGTTGTGTCGTAGATGTGCTTGTAAGGCAGTTCCAAGGAGCCGTCTTTGTTGACTTTCGCGAATGCCTGAACATCCCCCATCCTATCGACGACTCTGGCTCTCAAATACAGCAAGATTTCCAGGAAGTAGGGAACAAAGAGCCATAACGCAATTCTCTCCATGTTTCCCAGAATAGCTAGGGTGGCTATTAGGGCGCCAATAGCGTAGCTGAAGGAGTTGCCGGGAAAAACTTTTGCGGGGTACCAATTGAAAGCCAGAAACGCTAGCAGACATGCATAAACGATGAAGGCTATAAACGCAATCCACAGTTTTCCAACAAATAGTCCTGTGAAGCCGAAGACTGCGAAAATCACTAGACCCATACCTGTCTCCAATCCGTTATAGCCAGCGAGAAGGTTGAATCCGTTTGTGGCACCAATTACTCCCAATGGAACAATCAACAGGGGATAGAGCAGCCCCAAGTCCACGCTACCTATGAACGGAAGCAGCATAACTGTTTCGTTTACATATAAAACAGTCAAGGGAAGAGCTATGGGAACCGTGAGCAAAACCTTCTGAAACTGAGTCAGCCCCTCTTTCCATCCTAAAACATCGTCAACGAACCCGATGAACCCCGCCAGCAAGACTGTGGCGGTAATGGCGAATACTTCAACAACATGTAATGAGTAGCTTTCAACCAGTGAGAAAGTTTTCAGGAAGATGTAGAACAGCAGAGCAAAACAGATGACGATGGCAACAATCAGCCCTCCCGATCTTGGAACTGATGGGTGGTCAGGCTTGTTCATGTCCTTTCCCACAAGCTGCGCTACGTTGGCTGATTTGATCCATTTCTTTGTAAGAAACAGAGTTAAAACAAAACTAAACAACAGGACAATTCCGGCAAGAACCAGTTCATCGAAATCAACTAACAGGAAATCAAAGAATCTGCCGAGACTGGCGCTGAGAAATGTGGTAACAAGGGACATCAAAGTGAAGAACGTTAACACCACCAATTTCTGCATCCCCAGTTAAGATTTTCTTTAGCTTGTTTAAATTGCATCTGTAACATTAAAGACTTAAGCATTGCCCATGAAAATGTGTTAACGAAAACAGTTTTTATTTTGTCCAGACGCCTCTTCCGAATCCACGATATACAAAACCCGCCTTTTCTGCCTTGGCGGGATTGATAACCTGCCCCATATCCACCATGGCTGCAGGCTGTTTCATCAACATCTGAGTTCTCCGTAGATTCAATCGTCTGAATCGGTCATGCGCCACTGCCACAACTAAGCAGTCTGCGCCCTCAACAGTCTTCGCTATACTTGATTCAGCAGTGTAACCCATTCTCGAAAGTTCCTTGTGAGAAAAGAAGGGATCATAAACTTTGACAGATACACCCCTTTTTTTCAGTTGCTTCACCAGTTTTTTTGTAGCAGAATTAGCTGCTCTCTTTCTGTTGGGGACCGAAGAGATGCCGAAGACGGCAATTTTGGATCTCCTTAAACTCTTTTGGCAAGTTCGCAGAGCATCCCTTAGCAGACGTATTGCATGGTCCAGTGTTTCATCGTTTATTTTTGTAGCCAATGACAGCATGCGAAGCTTAACGTCTACTGCTTCTGCCTCTTCAACCAGAAAATAGGAATCTCTTGATCTATGAAGCCCAGCCATCCTCGAAAACTTCAGGGGGTTAATTATGCTTCGCACTTTGACGAAGTCTATTCCCGCCTTCTCGCAGAAGTGGGCGAACTCGTTTGCGAAGGCAATGTTAACGTCTTTGTATGATTCTTCCAGCAGCTTCACGGCTTCTGCTGTTTTTATGTCTTTTACGCGGACGATTTCTCCTTTCGTGATTGTGTTTAGGATGAAGCATGCGACTTTCAGGCTTCGTTTGGTGATGCCGCTAACGACTTTTGTGCAGTTGGCTACGTCCCTTGAGAGATGTGTTGAATTATTTAGGATGGAAGAGTAGGCTAGACCGAAGTCTTTTCCAGCTTCTAATCCTGAGGCGGTTTCCAGAGTTTCCTTTGCCACGGTTTCGGTCATTCCTGGACCCATGGTGTTCTGGAAGATTATCAGAGAGCCTGCGTTGAGGCTCAAGCCGATGTGTTTGCATGTTTTTTCGAGGCGTGAATAGTCTGGTTTCTTCTTTTTGTCCAGAGCCGATTGGACGCCAATCATTATGACGTTGCTTTCTGAAACCGCTTTTCTGAGGTTTGTTGTTGCCCTAAATCTGCCATTCTTTATGTGCGGTTCGATAAACTTGCGGAAATCGGTTTCAGTGAAAGGAGATTTGCCTTTCTGTAGCTGGTGAACTGTGTGGCTGCTAGAGTCAA
>CBFCZR010000110.1:0-5053 GCA_965602795.1 Candidatus Bathyarchaeota archaeon
ATCAGGGACACCCAGTACTGGACCCTACTAAAATACGTGATTGATTTTATGTCCTCGGGAGTAGCGGTGTCTAGGCAACGAAGCAAATCTTCAGGGTGGATTCCATTCAGGTTTCCGCAAAAGATTCAGATGTTGTCTAGAACCAAGGGAAAAAGGGCGCTTCAGAAGTCTATTGGCATGAAGATAAGAGAGAAGTGTCACATCTCCGCTACCCGAAGCGCGAAAGAGGTTATGCCCTACCTGAAGATAATCTTTGAAAGCAACCCTGAAATGGCAGCCGGATTATCGAATTGGCTTGACCTAGACGAGGACATGATAGGATACGTGGCTGGAACCAAGAAAAGAACAAAAGCAATAATCGCCAAACTAGAATAACCGACAAACAGAAGCTTATGAAGGTAGGGGTCTCTCCCCCAAAGTTACAGTTAAGATAAGTTCCTGCTCGTCTCTAATGATTTCCAAAACCACAGAATCTCCGGGACTGGTGTTCCGTTCCATGTAAACCACGAGGTCAGCCATTCTATTTGTGGGTATACCATCTATTCCTGTAACCACGTCTCCGCCAATCGTGATTATCAGCCCATCCAAAGTGACATTCTCGTCTCCGCCCCTTAGCCCCGCCTGATCCGCAGGACTCCCCTCAGTCACCTCCACAATAAGAACTCCCTGAGGCTTCTCCAAGCCCATGGCATCTGCAATAGTTAGGTCCACATCCAATGCGGAGACACCTAACCATGGATGCTTGTATTCTCCAGTTTCTATCAGGTCGTCGATTTCCCGTTTAACCGTGTCAGAGGGAATAGCGAAGCCTATGCCCGTGAAGGTGCCAGTCCCCGATTGAATAGCCGTGTTTACGCCCACAACCTGACCTTTGAGGTTAACCAAGGGTCCGCCAGAGTTTCCGGGGTTCACGGCTGCGTCTATCTGGATTATATCTATAATCACGTAATTTTCTGCTGCTTCCATGGTTCTCTCTACAGAGGAGACTATGCCTGCGGTTAGGGTGTCGCTGAGACCGAAAGGGTTACCCATAGCTGCAACAGGTTCCCCCACAGTAAGGTCCGAGGAGCTGCCTAGAACTACCGGATGCAAGGTTGTGACTTCTGGATCGACTTTTATGACTGCTATGTCACTGTAGATGTCCATGCCAACTACATTAGCTGAGGTTACGTTTCCATCCAAGAAGGTGACCTGTATGGTGCTGGCGTTCTCTATTACATGATGGTTAGTTATTATGCGACCCTCATTGTCATAAACGAATCCAGAGCCTAAACCAAGATTGGTTTGGATAAGAACCACAGAGTCTTTGAGCTGATCATAAATTGTGGACCACGGCATCAGACCTGTCTGATTAACGGCATCCAGAATTTCGATTCGGTTCTGCAGGTCCTCAATTTCGCTGCTCTGCGCTGTAATGCTTGTCTCCATTTCTTCCAGTTGATTTTGGAGATTCAAGAAAGCTACAGCAAAAACTGCCGTGTTGACGATGAGGATGATGAGGATTGCTGCAAAGGCGTAAATCCACTTGTTGGAACTTGGTTTTGAAGGTTCTTCAGGCATCAAATCATTCAATCTTCCATTCAGGCGGGTATAGACTCTTTTTAGAGGAATCATCAGTTCTAAGGTTTTCGGGTCAAATGTACCCGCAAAAGGAGTCTATCAGGCTGTGAGTTCAGATGTTTGGGCTGGCTTGTAGTATGGTTCGCGTTTTTTGACGGCTTCAAGGAAGACTTCTGTCAATTTTTTGTCGTTGGCTCCGTTCCGCATGGGCGTAAGGATGTCCACCAGATTGTCTTTTCTCATGAGGCAGGGCTTCAGTTTCCCGTCGCTTGTAACCCGGAGGCGAGTGCAGTTGGCGCAAAACTCGGTGTTTTCTATGGGGCGAATAACTTCAACTTTGACTTTCGGCAAAAAGTAAATCCGCCGTTTCTGCATATACTTCCGAACTCTTGTCTCCGACGCAGACTTCTCTAATTTCTGCGCTATTTCAGCCAAATTAAGATGATAGCGCTTGTAGTATTCTTTACTGAGGTTAATCGGCTCCAGCTCAATCAACTGTAGGATTGTCCCTGTTTCCGCAGTAAACTCTATCATCCGGTCTATCTCGCCGTCGTTAACGTTTTTGAGCACCAGCATATTCACTTTCACAGGATGCAACCCAGCTTCCACAGCAGCTTTGACCCCGTCGACGGCTTCTTGCAGGTCACCTCCCATGACCTCGTCGTACACATCAGGGTCTAAGGTAGGGAGACTAATGTTCACTCGGTTTAATCCCGCTTTCTTCAGGTCTTTAGCTAAGCCCTTCAGGTGTGTTCCGTTGGTGGTAATTGACAGGTCTGTTAATCCCTCAAGCCCATTGATGCCCCCGACTATCTCGACGATTTCCTTGCGTAGCAGGGGTTCTCCTCCTGTTAGTTTAACTTTAGAAACGCCTAGGCTGATGGCTATCCTGACTATGCGAACAATCTCATCCACAGTCATGAGTGTTGAGGGATTGGTTTCGCCCTCCCTGTGGCAGTAGGGGCAATGTTTGTCGCATTTTTGAGTAACAGAAATTCTCAAGTTGAGAACAGGGCGTCCATAATTGTCGTAGATCATCAGGGTCACGTTTCTCAGCATGTTCGTTGTGTATAGGAAAACAAATCTCAACCAAAATAAACCTTACTATATCTAAAACCCTTTGACATCAGCATTTATTTTTGATTTTTAGCATTAAAAAACTAGTGTTAAGCAACGATTTTTTGATGAAATGTTTTCTTTTTGATTATCACTACTACCGCCAATCCGGTTATGCACAATGGCAGAAACATCCATGATGGAAACTCTGGGATGATGTCTCCGTGTGGGTCGGTTTTTGTGAACCAAATGTCATAGTGTGTTCCTTGGTCTGTTGGTTTTGTTGTTCCAGCTAATGCGTAGCCACCGTTTTCTGTTTTCGTGACAAATAGTGAGTTGTTGTCGCCTAATCCGTCAAACGTTTTGGTCCATTGTATGGTTCCGTTTGCGTCTATTTTGAGTAGGAACATGATGCTGCCCAAATCCATGAAGCCGCTTAGATAGTCGGTTGCTCCTGAAACCAAGTATCCTCCATCGACTGTTTGAATAATGCTGTCAAAAATAGCATATCCTGCAGTTGTCCAAGTTACGTTCCATACAGAATTCCCTGTGGAGTCTACATGAATTACCCAAACGTCTGACGGAGCTATTATTGCTGGACGAACAAAACCTGCTAACGTGTAGCCTCCATCGTCTGTTTGAACAAGAGATTTTGCGCAGTCAGTGTTCTGTTCTGTGTAGGTTTGGTTCCACTCCACAAAACCCCCCGAGTCGGTTTTAATAAGCCAAAAATCTGCGATTGCTCCATCCTCACTGTATGAAGTTGTTACTCCAACCAAAGCATACCCACCGTCACCCGTCTGCACCAGCGAATAAACGCTTTCTCCTCCCTCTCCACCATACGTTCTAGTCCACTGCACGTTGCCTGAAGAATCCGTTTTGACGAACAAAGCATCCTCAGATGCATCATTCTCTAGCCAATATCCACCCAGAGCGTATCCACCATCGCTCGTTTGTATCACACAAGTCGCTAACTCTGCGGTTTGATTACCAAACGTTTTGTTCCACTGCATATTTCCAGAAGAATCAACTTTTACCAACCAAAAATCGGTTTCACCCGCACCATACGAACTGGTTTCTCCCACCATAATGTAGCCGCCGTCAGCAGTACAAACCATGTCAACTGCCACATCAGATTCTGTTCCCCCGTAAGTCTTGTTCCATTGCAGGGTTCCGTTCTCGTCAACTTTGATTAGCCAAAAGTCGTGTCCTCCAGCACCAAAAGACGAAGTTGTTCCCAATATTGCATAACCTCCATCCGACGATACAACAACTGCAGTAGCCTCATCATCAAACTCTCCACCATACGTTTTCCAGGTCTCCGAAGAAGCAAAAACCGCACAAGACATGAAGACTAATAGAAAAAGAGAAAAGGATATTGTGATGATTCTTAGCGTTATCTTTTTCAAAAATCTATCACCAAAAATGTCACACTTACTAAATTTAAAAGCTTTTTTGTCAATAAATCTTGACTAAAAATTGTAGATTGCTTCTCAGTATGTCAAGAAAACTTGACTAAAGCTATTTTTGCATGAATACCGTTTTCAACTATGACTATGCCCCAAGAGAAAAACAAGGAAAATTACAATGAATTTGGTTTTAAAAGTGGTCAGTGAGATTTTGATCTGGTGAGACACATTATTTTCCGATATTCGCTTTTTTGTTGTTTTTGTGAAGTTTGAGATTGAACCACATTAGAAAGATAGCGTAGTTAAATCTGTGAAAAACTCTTCTAATCAAGGAATAATCAAACAAAAACTCAACATCAGTAACGAAAGGTCTGCACGTGGAAACACAAGTTACATAAACTTTGGTTCCTTAGACTCTCAGAGACTAAGTGAATGGAGAGTTGTATGTTGTCTTTTCAACTGGATTCTTTATCAGTAAAGGAACTGTACAAGGATGTGCTGGTGAGGCTTGTCCACGGAAACGAGTTGACGCTGAACTACTTTGAACTGAAAAACCAAGATGTCGAGATTCCTTTTCATGAACATCCTGTGGAACATCTTGTTGTAGTTCTGGAGGGAGAGATGAAATTCATGTTTGAAGACCAGAAACTTGTCCTGAAAAAAAGAGACTGCCTGTTTGTTCCAGCTAAAACGCGGCACACAGCACAGGTAATAGCTGGTCCCGTAAAGGCACTGGAAATATACCCTGTTACAGAAGACGAATACTATGAAAGATAGGGTGCATCTAGCATCTCTGCTGACGTTAATTCAAAATCGTCTAGCCAGCCAGCATCTTCATCAACTGGTCTTGTGAATATTTTGCCTAGGTTCTCCCTGTCTCTTGCTTGATGATACTTGAAGTATACCTCATCCTCGAAAATGCCCAGTATCTCTATCTTACCTGTTTTGTGTGACATGATATACTTGAACCGTTTACTATGACCGTTACAGTGCTCCTTCGCCTTTTCCACAATCTCTATTCCCCTGCA
>CBFCZR010000111.1:0-5000 GCA_965602795.1 Candidatus Bathyarchaeota archaeon
ATGTGAAATACGTTGATTGTTTACTGGGAATGGTGGTAAATGCGAAAAGGTTTTTAGTTCCGTCTTATTACATCAGAGACAAAACGTAGTTAATGTATGAGGTGAATGGTTTGTCTGTATTTGCCGCACCCGGAGCTTACGACCGCGCAATTACCGTGTTCTCTCCAGACGGTCGCCTATTCCAGGTCGAATACGCCCTCGAAACAGTAAACCGCGGGGCAACAATAATCGGAATCGCCTGCTCAGAAGGAGTTGTTTTAGGAGCAGAAGAAAAAATTGAAACCAAACTCCAAGACACAGAGTTCACATGGAAACTCTACGCCGTAGACGACCATCTTGGAGCAGCGGTTGTTGGCTTAGGCTCTGACGCCCGCATACTCATCGACCAAGCCCGAATATACGCCCAAAGCAACCGACTCACATACGATGAACCCATCGACGTTGAAATGATGACCAAACGCGTCGGAGACATAAAACAACTTTACACCCAACACGCAGGAGTAAGACCCTTCGGAGTCTCAATCATTTTCGCTGGAATCGACAAAACCGGAAGCAGAGTATTCTCAACCGACCCAAGCGGCTCCTACCGAGGCTACAAAGCCGTGGCTGTGGGCATCGGCCGAGAAACCGTTGAAAACATCCTGAAAGAAGAGTACCGCGAAGACCTAAGCTTAGACGAAGCCGTCAAACTTGCAGTCAAATGCCTAACCCAAGCCCTTGTAGCCAGAGGAGAACCAAAAAGAATCAAAATAAACGTTGTTCCATCAGAAACAAAAAAGCTCCGACAGATAAGCGAAAAAGAAATCGAAACCATTCAAAGAGGGCTTGAGGGCAGTGAAAGTTAATGAGCGAACGCTACACAATCGCGCGCATCACTCATGATGGCGAACACTTCGAAATTCTAACCAAACCCGAACCCGCCCTCTCCTATAAACTAGGGGAAACTATCCCTGTTTCTCAAGTTCTTGCCACTGAAACAATCTTCACAGACGCTGGAAAAGGCACAAAACCATCAGAAGAAACGCTGCAGAAAGCTATTGGAACCACAGACCCCCTCAAAATAGCTGGTGTAATCCTCAAGAAGGGCACCTTACAGTTAACTACGGAACAAAGGAAAAAAATTGTTGAAGAAAAACGGAGACAAATCATTTCCTTCATATCGCGTGAATGCGTTGACCCGAAAACAAATCTTCCCCACCCCCCACTACGGATTGAACAGGCAATGAATCAGATTCGCTTTTCCATCGACCCCTCCAAAGGCGTCGAAGAGCAAGCAAAAGAAATAATAAAGCTATTGCGACCAGTTATCCCCCTCAAAATGGAGAAGATTACAGTGCAAGTTCACATACCCGCTGAACACGCCAGCAAAGTTTACGGAACCGTTAAAGGCTTCGGCACCATAACAGGGGAACAGTGGCGGGCTGACGGATCATGGTCTGCCATTGTGGAAATGTCAGCTGGTTCCTATGGACCCTTCTTAGATAAGTTAGGAAGTATGACCCGAGGAAATATGGAAGCTAAAATGGTAAAATAATTAAAAACTTACTTGAGGTGTTGAATATGCCCGTATTTTATGAAAAAAAACAGCTTGTAGCTCCTGGCGACCTTCTCGCCGAAGGCGATTATGTGCCGGGAGACAGTACCTATAAAGAAAATGGAAAAATCTATGCAAGCCGCCTTGGACTTGTCTATTACGACGGCAGAAGAGTTCACATAGTTGCTCTCAAAGCGTTCTACATTCCCGCCCCCGGAGACACAATTATCGGAAAAGTTGTCGAAACCACGCCGGGCGGCTGGATTATAGACATCAACGCTCCACAGCCTGCTAGACTTAGAGCATCCGATGTGGTTGAACGCTCCTTCAAACCCGAAACAACAGATTTGCCCTCCATCTTTGATGTAGGCGATCTAATAATCGCGAAGGTAGTTGCCTATGACAGAACCCGTGACCCCCTGTTGACTATACGCGAACCTGGTTTAGGAAAGATTATGCGGGGGCAACTCTTCGAGGTTACTCCCACGAAGATCCCTAGAGTCATCGGACGACAGGGTTCCATGGTGAGTATGATAAAGAAGGAGACAGGTTGCCAACTGACTATTGGCCAAAACGGTTTGATTCTTATCAGCGGCAGGTCTCCTAAGGATGAGCGGCTTGCTATATTGGCTCTTCGCAAAATTGAAGCAGAATCCCATACAAGTGGGTTAACTGATCAAGTGAATGAAATGATTAAAAAGGAAAGGAAAGCAGTTGAAAGCAAGTAAAAAGAAGAAAACTAAAAAAGCGAAAGCAAAAAAAGTAGATAAAAAATCTGAAAAATTAATTGATAAAAAGGGTATCAGATTAGATGGAAGAAAACTGGACGAATTAAGACCAGTTAAAATGGAGATTGGAGTCCTTCCAAACGCAGACGGCTCTGCATATCTGGAGCAAGGAAAAAACAAGATTCTGGTGGGCGTTTACGGTCCTAAAGAAGCGCATCCAAGACACATAGCAAAGCAGGACCGCGCTGTCATTCAATGCCGCTATCACATGGCACCCTTCTCGGTTGACGAAAGGAAATCCCCAGCGCCTTCAAGACGAGACATTGAACTCTCCAAAGTTATTCGACAGGCTCTAGAACCCGCCATTTTCCTCGAATACTACCCCAAAACAGCCATCCAAGTGTACATTGAAATCCTGCAAGCGGACGGGGGAACAAGATGTGCCGGAATAACCACGGCTTCTCTTGCATTGGCCGACGCTGGAATTCCTATGCGAGACTTGGTTGTAGCTTGCGCGGCTGGCAAAGCGGATGGAAAGCTGATAGTTGACCTTATGGACACCGAAGATAAGGTTGGTGACGCCGATGTGCCCGTGGCTTTCATGCCTAACCTGAACGCCATAACCCTGCTGCAGATGGATGGCAACTTGTCGGTTAAAGAGTTTAATAACGCAATTAGTATGGCTATCGACGGCTGCAAACAACTTTATGACATTCAAAAGGAGGCGTTAAAAACGAAATACATCACTGTTAAAGAGGAGGCTGAACAATAATGACCTCACCGATTGTTGTGCGCATAAAGAAAAAACGAATCATTGAACTTTTGGAAAAAGGAAAAAGAGTGGACGAACGAGAACCAACCGACTACCGAAAAATCGAATTAGAGGAAGGAGTTATTGAACGAGCCGAAGGCTCCGCCCGAGTGCGGCTAGGCAAAACCGACGTCATGGTGGGCGTTAAATTCGCAACTGGAACTCCATTCTCGGACATGCCTGACTCAGGTGTTCTCACAGTTAACGCTGAACTTGTACCCTTTGCAGCTGCAGAGTTTGAACCAGGACCACCCGGCGAAGACGCGGTGGAGTTAGCTCGAGTAGTTGATAGAGGCATAAGGGAATCCAAGGCTATAGATTTGGAGAAGCTCTGCGTAGAGTCTGGTAAAATAGTGTTCGTAGTTTTCGTGGACGTTTACGTTCTCAACTATGACGGAAATCTTATAGACGCTTCAACCATGGCAGCGTTAGCAGCGCTAATCAACACTAAGATGTTCAAGTATACTGTAGAAGACGGCGAGATCGTGAAGAAGCCGGGTTACACTCCTCTTCCTATAGTTAACTATCCCATAGCTGTTACATTCGCTAAGATCGGTGACAAACTCGTATTAGACGCTGGGCTGGATGAGGAAGAGGTTATGGATGCGCGATTAACGATGACTATGGACAAAGACGGAAAAATCGTTGCCATACAGAAAGGCGGCGGTTCAGGATACTTCACTAAAGAGGAGATAGCGGAAGCTGCCAAGATTGCCCAAAAGAAGACTGAAGAACTGAGAAAAATCGTGGTTAAAAGCTGATGGGAAGAAAAACAAAGAAAGTGGGTATGACCAGAGGGCTTGGAACCCGCTACGGCGCAACGGTTAGAAAGCGTTACCTGAAAGTAGTCACAGAAGCCAAGAAAACCCACAAGTGCCCACAATGCGGTTCTGTTGCAGTTAAACGAAAAAGCGTGGGCGTCTGGAACTGCAGAAAATGCGGTCTCACATTCGCTGGCGGCGCCTACACTCCAGTCACCAAACTCGGTGTTGTGGCGAAGCGTCAAGTGAAGAGTCTGTCCTCTTCAGAAGCCTCTGAGTGAAAACAGTAGAGCAAAGGCTTTCTGGGTCACCGTTTCGGTGAGGTGGATTAGCTTTGATGTTGTTGACTACCTCTCGGAGACCAACTGGAAGGATACGGACATTCTGTCGGAGTTTAGCTAATTCTATCCCTGATGTTATACGAGTTAACCGTGGAAAAATGAGTCTGGATGCCGTGGCCGAAAAGGCTATCGAACTTGATGCTGATCGGGTAGTTGTAGTTGACCGGTGGCATGGAGGACCCGGAAAAATCAATCTTTTTCAGGTATCTTCATCAGGACTAAAGCCTGTTCCCCCGCTAATGCTGATATCTGGGATTCGTCTCCGAAGAGAATTCAGGGAAGGGACAAGACGTGCCCGCTCCTCTGCAATTACATTGGAGCCTCAAGATTCAGCTGAACTAACAAGAATAGCTGAACAGATGTCAAAGTTTTTTGGTTTGCCTATGCTCTCTTTAGATGAGGCATCCGGGAATCATCGTGCTTCGATGCATTTTACGTTTGACTCTTCGCGGCGCATTCAAATCACCTTTATGCTTCTTAGTCGAATGGTTGAAATAGGACCTAGGGTCACCTTGTCAAAGCTTGTTTGGGATGTTCCCTCATGATGGCTCAAGCTGTTGTCCGTCTCAATTTTTCATCCGAAAAACAGTTACAGGTAGTTCTGCAGGCGCTGAAGCCCGAAACCGAGACTTCATCTACTCCCCGCTCAAAAGTTAACCTCAAGACTGAAGGTCAAAGTTTGATTTTAGAGTTCAGAGCAAAGGACACCTCAGCGTTAAGGGCTGCGATGAACTCCTATTTGCGTTTGATTGGCGTGGCAATGAAGCTGCAAAAATTCACGGAAGAATCATAGCCAGCTTTTTAGGTGCCGTGCGCAAAAAATTT
>CBFCZR010000112.1:0-4984 GCA_965602795.1 Candidatus Bathyarchaeota archaeon
AAGCATGGAGAAAAGGTCAGCCAAATCCGAGTACACTACGAAGAGGAGGAGAATCGGCTGAAGCTGGTTTATGAGGATGACGGAGTTGGAATACCCGAAAACGAGAAAGAGAAGATATTCAGGGAAGGCTACGGCAAAGGCACAGGCTACGGACTTTACCTGATACAGAAAATCTGTGAAGCATACGGTTGGACCATCAGAGAAACAGGCAAACAGGGCAAAGGAGCCCAATTTACCATGACCATACCAAAAACCACCAAAAACGGGAAGGAATCCTATCGTTTTGATAATAAGAAAGGCCTTAGAGACAATTAAATGGGTTTAAAGAAGTATCTGTGCCATGCAGGCCATTTAGAGGACGTTAACGGTTCAAAGTCGATTTTCAGTTTCATTCCCACTCTGAGTTTTTCATGGTCCACGCCACAAATCATTCCGGGTAGCCGAAGACCTTTCTTTAGTTCTATTATGCCAACAGCGTAGGGTGCCAGTGACTGAAACTGTTCTGGTGCAATGTGAATAACGGTGTAACTGACTAGCTTTCCTGTACCTTCAAGTTCTATCCACTTCAGATTCGTGGAAAGACATTTAGTGCACATTGGTTTTGGCGGCAGAAGCACAGTTCCGCATTCGTTGCACTTGGCTGCCATCAGCCGCTTTTCGCTTACGAACTTGTAGAAAGTTGATACTGTAAAGGGTGGCTTTTCAGACATATTTTTAGTCCCTCCGGTAAATGTGCACGCTAGCAGTGGCTCCGGAGCCTCCAACGTTGTGGCTTAACCCTACCTCAGCTCCTTCCACCTGCCGCTTCTCGGCTTGTCCTGTGAGCTGTAAGTAAATTTCGTAGGCTTGAGCGGTTCCAGTTGCGCCAACAGGATGCCCCTTCGATTTTAATCCTCCACTTGGATTAACGGGAAGATCGCCACCCAGTTCTGTTGTTCCATCCTCTATCAGGTTTCCGCCTTTTCCAGAACCACAGAAACCGAGGTCTTCATAAGCCATCAACTCGGCTATGGTGAAGCAGTCATGAACCTCTGCCACATCTACATCTTTCGGCTCTACGCCAGCCATTCCGTAAGCCTCTTGCCCCGCAAGTCTGGCAGCTTTAAGTGTAGTAAGTTTTTCTCGTTCATAAAGACCAATAGCGTCGCTAGCCTGCCCCGAACCAATAACGTGAACAGGCGAATCAGTGAATTTTTTGGCGATGTCGGGATGAGCTAAAATAACGCAGCTGGCGCCGTCGGTTATCAGGGAGCAGTCATAAAGTTTGAGGGGCCATGCGATAACCTTTGAGCCCAATGCCTTCTCCACAGTTATTTCCTTTTGCATGTGAGCCTTCGGGTTCAAGGTTCCGTTGTGATGGTTCTTCACCGCAACTCGAGCCATCTGCTCTTCGGTTGTGCCGTACTCGTGCATGTGAGCCGTAGCCATGAGTGCATATAGTCCCGGAAATGTTATTCCATGCCACTGTTCGAACGGCATGTCAGAGGCCATAGCCAGAAACTCTGTTACCTCAGCAGTGGTGCGGTGGGTCATTTTTTCCACTCCGCCAACCATCACTACTTTGTGGATGCCAGAGAGTATAGCGAAGATTCCTGTTCTTAGGGCAGCCCCAGAGGAGGCGCAGGCGGATTCAAGTCTCATCGCAGGTTTTGGCAGCAGCCCAGCCCAGTCGGCTAATGTGGGTCCAGTGTGTCCTTGATGTTCATAGGATTCTCCCATGTGACCCACGAAAAGCGCCTCAACGTCTTTTATTGGGTTTAGGTTAGGGCATCTGTCGAATGCCTCTTTTGCTGCGTCTACAAAAAGTTCTCTGCCGTACATGCCATCCAGTCGTCCAAACTTGGATAATCCTGCTGATACGATTGAAACTAGGGGTTTGTTTATCATTGTAGCGCCTCATTATGAGAGTGGTTGATGACAGTTAGTAAATGTTGCTTGAATAATTATTGAGCAACTTTTTATGTGTTTAGTTAATCTTTCTGAATATTGCATTGTCATTTTGAGAGTACGCTCAGAGATAGATTCTGACTTCACATCATTTATAATTGCATAATCAGTAGGTTGGGGAATGTAAGACTCAGTTGATACTACTGTTCCAAAAGGAAAAGAGAGGGCTTTCATGGAAATCAGAAATATAATGGTTAAAGAGGTTAAAACCGTTCCAATGAATACCAGTGTCCAAAACGCTGTAAAGATTATGAATAAAAATAGAATAAATTGCTTGTTGGTTACCTATGACGAACGAGTTGCAGGAATTATAACAAAAAGGGACCTGCTTGAAAGAGTACTCGAAAAAGGTAAGGACCCGAAAGAGACCGCGGTTTCAGAAATTATGACCCGGCAGGTTTTAGTTGGAAAACCAACCATGGAGCTCGTTGAAGCTTCAAATTTTATGTTTGAAAAAAAGGTGAAAAACCTTCCAATAATGGAGAAAAACCGGTTAGTTGGTATAGTGACATTAACGGATATAGCTCGTGCCACATGCGTTGATGAGCAAACCATGAAACTGATGGAAAAACTATCAAACATGCACATGATTTAGCATACCCCAAGACAATATTGTCCACAAAAACTGATGCATACGCTGTTAAGCTTTTAAAAAAGGGGGAAATTGGCGGGAGATTTACGTAAATGTTTATGAGGCATAAGGCATTGAGTACTACGGTAGAGAAGGGAGGTTGAAGTGTTATGTTGGAAGAAAAGCCTATTAAACTAGAAAAAGTTGAGAAGAAATTTCTTGACCGTGAAATTTTGAGACTTGCAATTATTGCAGAATTGGATGCTGTGACTTTGTATGAGCAGCTGGCGGCGGCGACCGACAATAAGGCAATTCGTGAAGTGCTGCTGGATGTGGCGAAGGAAGAGAAGACGCATGTTGGCGAATTTCAGACTTTGCTGCTGAGAGTAGACCCGGAGCAGGTTGAGGAGTTAAAGCACGGAAAAGAAGAGGTTGAAGAGGACCTAGGACTCTAGCCAACGAGTAGCTCACCCACCTTTTTTTTTGGTACATTCCCAAGAATTTAAATTAACGACCTTCATAGTCATTGGTTATGAGCCGTAGAAAATCCCGCAGACGCCGACCACGCAAAAAGAAAAGCAACACAAAAAAGATAATATTGATTGGAGCTTTGTTGGCTGTTGTTGCGGTTATTATAGTGGCGTATAGCATGTTAGGCAATGATGGCTCAGGAGAGACTGTTCCCAGCGGTGGCAAGGTTCTGCTTGAAACAAGCATGGGAAAAATAACAATCCAGTTACGCGATGACATGCCGATTACAACAGAGAACTTCAAGAATCTAATTCAACAAGGAGTATATGACGGTACAATCTTTCATAGAGTCGTTAATCTACCCAATAATCTTGTTATGATTCAGGGCGGAGACCCCAACACTGGAGATTGGTCTGGAGGAACGGTGTCTAACATACAAGATGAATTCTCGGATAATCCGGAAAACAACAAGAACGAAAGAGGCACCATAGCAATGGCAAACACGGGTGACCCCAACTCTGGAGCCAGCCAATTCTTCATTAACGGCGCGTATAACAGTCACCTTGATGATAAGCATCCGGTTTTTGGCGAAGTAATCGATGGAATGGATGTTGTTGACGACATCCTAGATGTAGAGACAAGTGGAGAACCCTACAATAAGCCCCTAGAAGATGTTACATTAATCAAGGCGCAGCTTATCGATTGAAACTGAAAAAGCAGAGAATCAGTTCTTTACTTGTTTTGGGTAGAAAAGAAAACTATGCCACCGAACTGGCTGATTCGGTTGCCTGCTTGTGTTTCCGCGTTTACTACTCTTGTTTTCACTTTTTTGTTCTTTGCTATCTGAAGTAACCTGTTAATCCTGTTCTTTTGTCGGCATTCAGCGAGATACTTGTCTGTGAGCAGCAGATGCTCGCTTCTTGATTCTCGGCTTTTTTCTAAGCTATAGACAATTTTTTCGATTTCTTTTAGCGAATATAAGACAACCGAGTTGCTGTCTGAGCCGTAAAGATGCTTCTCCAAACTATTTACAGCTTGGTCTGCCTCTTCTGAGGTTGTTTCCGCGATTATGTTAGCAAATTCTTTGGTTTTAGTTAGCTCAGCCACTTGGATGCGGTTGTCTGCGGAGCCAACTAGCTCAGCGAAGTTTGCACGATTTGGGCGCTTGGATTGAATTAGATACTTGTGATGCTTTTTTACGTGGTCCAGAAAGTTTTGGGTATAGGTTGTTCGCGCCTGAGCTGCGACCACAATGGTTCTTACGCCTTCTTTGAGCACTGGTTTCAGCGAATCAACAACTAATTCATGAAAATTGTATAGAGCCTTGTCAACTGTTCTTTTTCCGTCAAGCTCCAACCTAAGAGACCGCTTGGCAACACGGCTGAATATCCGCCACAACACCGCATGGTCATCTTCGAATCCAACAAGAACAGCCACGGGGTAGCCGCGCCTGTATCGACGTTTCCGCTTCACATTCGTCACCTAAGTCTTGCGTTTATGAGAAAAGAAGTCTGTGTTTTTAGGGTTTTCACTAGGATTCCTCCTAGTGTGAGTGTTATTTTTTGTTGGTGTGTTCTGTCTTCGGTTGGGTTTGTGTTTGGATGGTTTTTTGCAGTTCCTTGTTAATTGTCGTCAGTATGTTTTTGTTGGTGGTGAGCCAGTGAAAGCATTCTTTCCAGCTACCAAATTTGCCTCGTGTTTTGATTCTTAGAAGTTCTTCGTAGTCCTTGAAGTATAGTGGAGTGTTGATGCCTTTTGTTAAATCTTCTTCGTTCATTTTTCTCCCCATTGTTGGCTAGGTTTCATGCGTCTCGAATATAAGGTTTGCCGTCAATGTACCATAAAGGTGCTGCCGTGTTATGGTTTGTTTCTCCGCTTGATGGTTGCTCGTGAAAAATGGGTTTTTTATGCGTTTTCTGTCTGGATGTGTAATAAAACTTAAATGCTGGCTTTTTTCCTCAAAGACACGCCTTCAATCAAGAACAGTGTCAAAGC
>CBFCZR010000113.1:0-4918 GCA_965602795.1 Candidatus Bathyarchaeota archaeon
ATTCACCTACTTTTTTGAATGCCTGTTTAAAAGATGATTGCATACACACATGCGGTATGTGACAAAAAAGGGATGTAAAAAAGAAAGATTGAATCGTGTAAATAGATTCTAGCTGGTTAGCTTAATATCTATTTCTTCTCGGGGGTCTTCGTTTAGCGTAACATTCTCGGCAGTATACAGATCTGTTTGGGTCTGGTTTAAAAGGCACTTGGCATTTCTTGCCACACTCAGCGCAGACTGCATCGTGCATTTCTCTTGGTCTTCCATAAGACATTCGGATTGCACCTCCTATTCGTTAAGACAATTAGTTTTCTTCAGAACACTAATCTTGAAGTGATTACCTTAAACTTACTTATAAAGTTGTGTACAATCCTTCTAAATCTGATTGTTAACCTTTAATGCAATTGAGTATTCACTGGCTTTTTTTATGTAGTTGACTGTTCCAGTGATTGCTTATTTGAGTGATAACTTGATGTTACCTTGTGTTTTCTCTAAATTGCGGTAACTTTAGGCTCTTTATTTTTTCAGAATTAGTTTCTGTTTTTATTGGAACAGTATTTCCACATTTTTTACATTTGACTGTAACGCTGCTTATGGAACTTAGCCTGAAGGGTGTCAAGCGCCCACATTTTTGGCATTTAGCAAACCGTAGTCTTCCGCGGTCTTTTTTATGGATGGTTTCAAGCACCGCCGTAAAGATGTTATAGTCCTCTTGTTTTGAGGTTTCCACGAGGACTCATCTCACTAACATCTTTGTTTCAACAGGTTCTATTTGTCTCAGAAGGTTTGACATTTCTCTGTAATTTTCGATGTATTGGTTACCTTTAGCAGTTGTTTCGTAAAACTTCTTTCCGTTCTCTACGCGGACTCTGAGGAAGCCTCTCTGTGTTAAGAACGAAAGATACTCATTCACTTGGCTGAAACTCAGATTTGCACCATACATTATTCTGGTCTTCAGTTGGCTTTCTTTTGTTGTTTCCATTATTTCCGCCATTATGTGTAGACGGTCTCTACGTTCCCAAACTGTTTGCATAGCAATACTTGTCAATACAATTCCTCTCTAATTTAGTTCAGTATCTTTCTTCTGTACTTTTTGTGGTTAAAATACTGTGTTTCCTTAAGAGCCATATTACGAAAAAAAGAATATAACAAAATTATCTAACAACATTCCAACGCAACAGAACTTTGCTTTTTTGTGTGGAATCGACTAAATGATTGCTAGGTGTTCGAGGAGTATTTTCAGTCCTATGGCTATCAAAATTATGCCGCCTAATGATTCCACCCTGCTTTTTAGAATATGTCCAAATCTGCCGCCGATATAGACGCCGAAAAAAGACAGGGAAAAGGTGACAACTCCGGTTACGGCTGCAGGGATTGTGGCTGAAACATTGAGAAGAGAAAGGCTGAGACCAACGGCTAAAGCGTCAATGCTGGTGGCAATCGATAATATCAGCAATACTTTGATGCTGAGCGAGCTGACGAGTTTAGTGGATTCCTTTCGGATGGACTCGTAAATCATTCTGGAGCCAATAAACGTTAGAAGAAAAAAAGCTACCCAGTGGTCATACTCTGAAATCAAGTCTAGAAGATTTACGCCAGCATACCATCCGAGTATGAGCATTATTGCCTGAAAGAACCCAAAGAAGGCGGCTATTTTGAGGGCGTTGGAGGTTTTGAATTTTTTGGTTGACAATCCATTTGCTATTGCTACCGAAAACGAGTCCATTGCCAATCCTAAAGCGATTAGCAGTGTTGTTATTTCCATTCGTCTTCACTTTTGGAGTTGTAGTTTGTGACTAAGTGTACACCTAAAAACGTTTCTGAGCTATCTTAAACATAAAACTTTGAAGCCTTGCTAATTGAGAGCAATGTTAATAAGTGGAAAGTGAGTCGAAGTCGGTAATCACGTTTGGATAGTGTGTTGACGTCTCAATCTCTGGAACTGCCGACAAGGAAACCGGAACTGGTCTTTCTATTCCCGTAGACCTGATTCGCACCTTCGGCATCATCTTGGTGGTGTTGCTTCATGCATCCAATGAATACTACACTGCCATACAGCAGACTGCTCTTGCATCGCCGGTGTATTGGTGGTCCTCTACCATCTACAAGTCCTTTGCTCTGCCCTGCGTTCCACTGTTTGTTATTCTGAGTGGCGCCTTGCTGCTTCAGCCCTCCAAAACTAACGAGCCTATCCGAGTTTTTCTTAAGAAGCGATTCAACCGTATCGGTTTAGCTTTCATGTTCTGGAGTGCAGTTTATCTGGTGTGGGCATTTCTGGTCAGCCAGACGCCAGTTACTTTGAACAATGTTGTTGAGGGGGCGCTCTACAGCTTATTTTCTGGCTCTTACTATCATTTCTGGTTTCTTTATCTGATAGCTGGTTTATACTTGCTTACCCCTATTTTGCGTAAAATAGTGTCAGTTAAGGACCCCAAACTTCTCAAATACCTAATCCTGCTGTGGTTTGTAGATGTAGCCGTTGTGCCCCTTATCCAATTGATTACAGGCTATTCCCTGAACGACACTGTTTTTGTAGTTGGCGGGTTCATAGGCTATTTTGTTTTGGGTATATACCTGCAGAGAGTAAAGGTGCGATCTTCCATCTTGCATGTGCTCCTTTTCTTAAGCTTCATTTTTACAATAGTTAGCACTTGGTTTATGCACTTCCATTTTGATTCTATAGGCCAAAACTACTTCTTTTTCGGTTATCTATCTGTAAATGTGATACTAGCATCAGTAACTATTTTCCTGCTTTTGAGCAAGTTAACGGCCAATTGGTCAAGGAACATTCATCCACTTGTCAGCAGAGCTGTGCATGCAATCGGCAGGAACACTTTGCCGATCTACATGTTCCATTTAATTGTCATGGAAACGCTTCAAAGAGGCTACTTAGGGTTTACATTAAGTCTCACAGTCATGAATCCGATTCTTGGAATCCCTGTTATAACAGCAGTTACCCTTTTGATTACGTTTGGATTAATCCTTATAATGAAAAGAATACCTGTTTTGAAGACGCTTATTGGCTAAGCTTCACCAAAAAGCACTGCAAACGTTAAGAGCTTTCAGTGGAAAGAATGATTGCCTCGTAAACCTCATCTGCTATAGCATTTGCCCCTTCGATGCTGGGGTGTACACCGTCCCAGAAATATTCTGGGTGATTTTCTAATGCGGCGTAAACATCGATAATGGGCAATCCTTCCTCGTTTGCTATCTGCTCAATCCGAGGAATTATCTTCTCTACCAAGTTTACGTTTTTCAGTTCAAGTTCATTATCGAAAAGTGGGGGCGGTTTCACAAGAAAAATTTTCGGGTTACTTTCTATCTCTTGGATTTCGTTGATCAGTTTCATGTAGTCAGGAACAAAATTTTCAATTGATTTGAAGTGGTCTGTGCGGGCATCGTTGGTTCCAAGCATGACGATAGCGATATCAGGTAGAAAGTTTTTTGCTCTGACAAATTCAACCTGGTCAATGTATGGTTTGCCTGTATCAAGCAAAACTGTTGTTCCGCCGGAGCCGAAGTTTTCCACTGTGTAATTGGTTCCGAGAAGAGTCTGTAGATCATTTGGGTAGTAAGGCAGCTCTGTTATGCTGTCGCCAATACATGCAACACGAATCAGGTCGGCACTGCTGTTGTCGTATGCACTGTTTTCAATAATTATTGCTACTATAGTCAAAGCTACTAGCAGAACGGCAATATATGCTGCAACTTTTTTTGTGTTTATGTTGCTCCTTCCTTGACCAAACGCAGTCTTATTGAACTCTACTGTCCATTAATCTAAAAACGTTTTTGAGCTAAGATATTAAATGTGCAGTATGCCCTTTTGCTTATTGTTGCCGCCAATCTACTGTCAAATAACCGGCATTGTAGTTTATGGCTGGCAGCTTCTATTTTTCTGTGTCAAACGTTTTCTAAACGATGTATCTGTAGGCGACGTATTTTCCAGCGGTCTGACTTTTTCTGATAACTCTAACTATGTCTCCTGGTTTGCCGCCCACAGCTATGATGGCTGGGTCGTTAGCGTTTATTCGGGGCAGCTGGTAAGGTTGTACTTTGTGGTCTTCCAGAAATTTTTCTTTTTCCTCAGGTGTCAGAAGTTCGTGTTTTGACACGAAGTCGTGGTCGAAAATTTTGAAGGATGGAAAGTTTTTGGGAATCAGTTCTATTCCGAATTTTTTAGAGCGTTTCTTGGCGGTGTGGGTGTATTTTCCGATGGTGGTGATGATTCCTTTTTCAACTTTTGCATCGTCCATGGCTTTCTTGAGTTGTGTAACATATGCAACCCCGACTGTCCCGTCGGTGGTGACAGCCCACAGAATGGCTTTCTTGCCATCTTTCATTTTGATTCTGTGGCTGATAGCGTTCTTTATCTCTTCTTTTTTAAGTACCTTGTAACCGCGAAGTTTTATGAGAACCTTGGTTTTCTTCTCTACCAATGTTTCTTTAGAACTCAACTATTCATTCCTCAAGCTAGACAAGTATTAGATGGAAAACCGCCTGCGAACCCTTAAACTTTACGCTATTTCAGCTTACTTGAGATGCCTATAACTCGGTTACGGTGATTACGGATGTTGGGCAGGAATCCTCTGCCTCTCTGGCGGTTTCAATCTCCTCATCATCGAACACTCCCGATGATACATCAGGATCGGTTTCTCCCCCTACCACGGTTGACTTGTCTTCGTCATCCGGTTCAAAATGAGTTGGGTCTATGCTATAGCAACTGCCGCAGGCGATACATCCCTCTCGTTCAATCTCAATCTTATACTTCACTCAGAATCAACACCTAACATGGTAGTAAATGTGGCAATTAACCAATTAATCTTTTAGTTTAACCAAACATAATACTGCAATCATATTGGGCTCCTAATAGAGGTACATTGTTGAAAACAGTCTTTTTTCAGGAAATCAGAGGCACAGC
>CBFCZR010000114.1:0-4758 GCA_965602795.1 Candidatus Bathyarchaeota archaeon
TTTAGGTTACGTATTACAACAAAATATCCTGTGCGGGGTTCTCCTAGCCTGGTAGAGTTACGTTTGGAGGGTTACCCTAATGCTTATTTAGCTGGTAAGCTCAGTTATTTAGTGGTGATTCGGTGACTAACTGGGAAGATTTTTTGGAAATAAAGGGGTGGAAAAGTGATTTCCAGAGCGTCGATCGTCTTCTTCGTCATTACAGCCGCAAAGTTAGAAGTGAGCATACGCGGGCGAATGCTTGTCAGACTGTGAAAGCGTTGTCCGATTTTGCGGGAATAGCTCCAGACGAGTTAGTAAATTTGACTCCTAAAAATGCTTCTAGTCTTGTTCAGGATTTTGTTGATTCTTTGGCGAATAAGGGGTATAGCATTAGGTATGTGAATGTGTGTTTGGCTTACTTGAAGACTTTCTTTAGGGTCAATGGGTATAAAGGTCGAAGAGTTCTTGAGGTTGAACGTCATTATCAGCCTTCGCGTTACAGGAAACGTGAGGAATATATTCCCACATCTGAAGAAATTTACAAGATGGCTTACGCGTCGGGTTCAACTCGTAACAAGGCTTTGGTTCTGGCGCTTTACACAAGTGGGCTTAGAAATTCCACCTTGAGAGCCATCTTATATGGGGATGTTAAGGACGAATTTGAAGATGGTCAAGAGATACTGAAAGTTTCAGTTTATGCTGAAATGAAAAAAATCGCTACTGGCGCCTGTAAAGGTAACATACCTTACTATACTTTCTTTTCTAGGGAGACTGTTGAAGCGATACGTCAATATCTGAAAAGAAGACAGAAGCGATTGGGGGTTATTGGTGATAAAGAACCTTTGTTTGCTTCTAGTAGCAAAAATTTGGGTCCAGACTTGAGACGAAAAACTCCTGTTATGAAAAAGACGCTTGAACATCTGGTAAAGCGAGCCGCTAGAGAGGCTGGAATTAAGAAATGGAAATTCGTTTCTCCTCATTGTCTTAGAAAAGCCTTTGAGTCTGCCTTAAGAAACAGTGGAATGGATCCTAAAGATCAAGAGTTTCTCATGGGGCATATATTGCCTGGCAGTCAAGACACATATTATGATAAGACTAAGATCGAGGACTTAAGACGGAAATATGCTCAGGTTGAGTTCTTCCCGCCGAAGAATTATACTTCAGAAGAGTTAAGAAAGAAGCAGGTTTTGGATACAGCTAGGCTATTTGGGTATGATGAGGAACGGATTAAGAGGGTGGAAGAGGCTTTAGCCAGATACGCTTCAGTTGATGAGGCCATCGAAGAGATAAGAAAGCTAAGTCTAGGCGGCTACAATATAAAGAAGGGGAACCCACGTAGGGAACCCAAGAAAATTATAGATGAAAATGACTTGGAAGCTTACCTAACAAAAGGGTGGGATGTCCAAACAGTGCTTTCTTCCGGAAAGATACTCATAACAAAATAGTTAACTTCCTTCGGGAGGTTTATGAACTAGAATTTTCGTGCAGCAACACACATTTAAGGAATTATTCACCACTGTTAGTGGTAAATAACCTTCAGGTTTTAGGAATCTGGAGGGGAACCTGTGAATCTACAGATACTTAAGAAGGGCGGAGATGATTGACGCTGTTTGTACTAACATTTTCCCTTCTGCTGCAATTTTTCAGTTGGCAAAGAAGTATAGTGTTTCTGATGATGCTTTGTGGAATAATAAGTTCAATTTGAAGAAAATTTTCACTTTTATGGGAGTTGCCTTGTTTGAATACGGTTGCTAGGCGCTTAGAATTGTTGAAGCTTGAAGGAATGGGCTTTAATCAATCGGAGATAGTGAAAGAATTAAGCGAAAAGTTTCAGTGTTCTGACCGAACTGTGTATTATGATTTTGAGAATCGGGAAGATTGGCAGCCTGCCCTTCAGCAGTTGGATAATCCTCAGGCTATTTTGTTGAAAGTTGTTAATCGTTATGAGGAGATTTATCGTCAGGCTAGTGTTAGGCTGTTGACTGGGACTCAGGAGTTTACTCAGTTGGGTGCGCTTAACATTATGCTGAAGGCTAATGGCAAGGTTTGGGAGACTGCTGTTTTGCCTGAGCTTCTTAATCGTTTGAAGTGTTTGGAGGATAAGGCTAAGAGAGGAGTGTTTGTGGAATGAAAACTTTGGATATGAAAAGGAAAATTGATGCTATAGAGGAGAGCCTGGAGACTCTTCGTATAAAGGGTACAACAAGGATAGATTGGAACTGCTTAACTCGTCAGGAGCGGGCTCTTTTTGAGAAGGTCTATGAGCTTAAGGAAGAGTATGCTCCGGGTAGTCCTCCTGATGATGTGTTGGAAGAAAATAATGCCTTAATCGTAAAAGGCATCGAGTTGGTTATTCGGCGGGGGATTGACCTGTTTCAGGAAGCATCTAGAGCCTATTGTATGGTTGATGATCAGAATGAATGGTTTTTTGAGTTTATTTTTGGTTTGAGGGTTTATTGGTTCCTCTATGAGATCCGTAGACATTTTGAGAAGCATAGAAAGGAAGGCGAGCTGTTAGAAAAGTACGAGAACGACGAAGAGTTTGAGCAAGCCTATAAGGAGTATTTGGAGAGTTTAGAGGATAAGACTGCTTTGTGGTCTCCAGAAAGTTTTGAACAGTTCACTAGACCGTTTTTTGATGCTGGTTTGAGAAAAAAAGGAAAGCGGAGGTGAATTTCAGTTGGCGGTGAATGATTCTGGTTTGGTGATCCCTCCGGCAGAGCTTGTTGACGTGGATCGGCTTCGGGTGGATGGCGATAATCCTAACAGGTTGTCGGTTAGGCGTTTTGAGGCGTTGAAGAAGAGTATCAGGCGGTGGGGTTTTGTTGTTCCTGTGATTACGAACAAAGATTTGTTGGTGGCTGATGGTGAACATCGGCTAAAGGCTGCGAAGGAGCTGGGATTTGAGCAGGTTAGCGTTGTGCGGTTGCCTGTGGATGATGTGGATCGTCGTTTGCTTCGTCAGGTTATGAATAAGATTCGTGGCGAGCATGACCTGTATCTGGACGCTGAAGAATATTATCGACTTGTTTCTGTGGATTCTCGGGAGCTACTGAAGCAATATTTGAATGAGACTGATCTGAGAATCGATAATTTGTTGAAGCTTCGGGAGCCCTTTGAGTATAGTAACGAAGAGTTTGATGCGGCTGCAGAAAAGTTCGTCTCCAAAGTTGAGAGCAACCGGTTGGATGAGGATTCTGAGGTTTCTTTGGGTGAGCCATTAACTCTCACTTGTCATGTTGAGTTTTCCACAAAAGCAGAGTTTACTAAGCGGACGTTGGCGGTTTGTGAGGCTTTTGGTTTAGGGGTTGATGAGGCTAAGCGTTTTGTTGTGTTTGACGATTTCGTTTTGGATTTTCGGCGGGGAAACCTGATTTACATTACTGGCGATTCGGGGGGAGGAAAAACTCTGCTCTTAAACGCCTTTAGGAAATTCTTTGGAAACGAAGCTGTAGCATTGGGTGATTTAGAGATAAATCCAGAAGAGACTCTTGTTGAAGGTGTGGGAGAAGACGTTACAGAGGCTGTTAGGCTTCTTAGTTTTTGTGGTTTGAATGATGCTTTTTTGTTTCTTCGCAGATTTAAGGAGTTGAGTGATGGACAAAAGTACCGCTACAAATTAGCCAAGCTTATGGATTTGAAGGAGAAGAGTGTTTGGATAGTTGACGAGTTTTGTGCTGCTCTTGATCCTGTTATGGCGCGTATAATTTCTTTTTTGCTTCAGAAGGTGGCTAGGCGGCTGGGGAAAACTGTTGTTGTGGCTACTACGCATCCGGGTTTGGTTGAGGATTTTCAGCCTGACCTTCTAATTGAGAAAGGCTACGGAAAGGATGTTCAGGTTACAAAGAACAGTTTTTTGCGTAAACCGTGTAGCGTCTATGAAACCATAAGCATAGAGAAAGCATGTCTGGACGATTATCGGGCGTTAAGCTGCTTTCATTACAAAACTAAGGAGCAGAATAAGCCTGAGCGTCTGCGGGTTAAGGATTGCTATAAGCTTCTTTTTGGCGGCAAGCTGGTTGGAGTTATTGTCTATTCTCCATCGTATCTTAACTTGAAGCCACGGAACATGGTTTTTGGCAAAAGATATGTTTACACCCTTAGTGATCTGCATACTGCCCGGTTAATCAATGAGGAAATTGCCCGAATCAGCAGGGTTGTTATTCACCCAAAGTTTAGGGGAATCGGATTAGGCGCCTATCTGGTGAAGGAAACATTGCCGAAGGTAGATGCTAAAGTTGTTGAGGTTTTGGCTGTTATGGCAAAGTATAATCCCTTCTTTGAAAAAGCCGGTATGTTACGCGTCGATTACCGTAGAGATTTAACATTGGAAGAAAAGAAGATAAGACAATTCTTGGAATCATTAGATTTTAACTTTGATTTTGTAAAATCAAAAACCTATTGTAACGAGTTCTATGGCAAATTAACTCCTGAAAACAAGAAAAACCTGCTTACGCTTCTCACCGATTTTGCTCATCAACCCTTTATCAAAACAAAGAAAATAACCCCTAACTTGCTGACCAAAACATTCAACTCAGAAGCCACCTACCTATACTGGATTAACAACTCTAGTTACGGTAAAACTATTCTCTAGCATATTTCCATTAAATGACCTATACATTAGAACAACTTTACATAAAACAATACAAAGGCTAAGGCTTCTTCAATTGGGCCATGGATTTTCACCCATGGATAGTTATTGGTTTTTGGGGAAACATAACCGACTATTTTGTTCTTCAATTGGGCCATGGATTTTCACCCATGGATAGTCCAATT
>CBFCZR010000115.1:0-4682 GCA_965602795.1 Candidatus Bathyarchaeota archaeon
GCTAAGCTCATGTCTTTCAGTTTGGTTTCGAAAAATTTTATGGGGTCGCTCATGTCAATCAGCTTCTTGACTCATACACTTATGTATATTATGTGAAACAAATGTTATATGCTTATGTGACCAAAAAATTGGTGCAAATAGTTAAATTTGTTTAAACCAAAAATTGGCATAAATGATTCGATGGGGGAAAATGTTGGGTTGGAAAATGTAGATTCTATAACCGAAATAATAGATGCAAAAGAGGAAGACGACCAGAATCTTTCAGAAAAACTAAACGAAATCAGCAAAAAACATGACGCAGTTTTAATGGCTTGCATCGCCCCTTACGTGGGACTAAAAATTTCTCCCACAAAAACAATAAACGCTCAAATGGGTCTATCCGAAGAATTTGCCGTAGAAACAGCAATTAATCAAATCCAAGCAAAAACTGATACCCGAAAACTTATGCTTCTGGTTAACAGCCCCGGCGGATAGTTCAATCCTCATACAAGATAGCTCGAGCATTAAGAAAAACCTTCAAAGAAATCACTGTTTTTGTTCCCCACATCGCAGCAAGCGGAGGAACACTGCTTGCCCTCACCGGAAACAAGATAGTGATGGGCATGATGAGCCAGCTCTCACCGCTTGACCCGCAAGCAAAAATTGAGGATGGCGCTGTCTCGGCGAACTCTGTTGTGGATGCGCATCAGTTTGTCACCAGGCTCTTTGATGATGTTTCGGTGGAGGATGCGCCGTACAGTTACAAGGCTCTGGCGGACAAATGTGACGGCGTTGACATCAGAGATGCCTTGGCTTCGTTGAGTCTAATGGAAGAGTATATTCTCGAAATCTTGGAGGATTGCGAATACAACAAAGAAGAATGCAAAAAAATAAGCCACAACATAGTGCGAGGCTTCAAGACACATGACGAAGTGATAAACATGGACAAAGCCAAAAAACTTGGACTGAACGTGGTTGCTCACAGCGATTTTATGGACGAATGGAATCTGTTCCGAGAGTGGTTAGCCAAGTATATGCTGCAAAGCGCAGATAAGCATGTTATCCGTTTTGCGATTTCAGAAAATTTGCTGAATAATGGCAAAAAAGGAGATTAGGAACAGAAAGACGGCGAAACCTATTATTGCCTGTCGTATTTTTCAACCGCGTTGCTCATGACATCCAATTGGACGCCCGCCAACTTGAACAACTCTATCGTCTCCTTGTCCGCATGGTAATGCTTCTCGCAGACAACACGTTTGATGCCCGAATTGATTATCATCATGGCGCACGTTCTGCACGGCGTCATCTTACAATACAGCGTGGAGCCGTCAAGGGCTATGCCAAACTTTGCAGCCTGAATAATCGCATTCTGCTCCGCATGCAAAGTGCGCACACAATGCTGCGAAACGTTACCCTTCTCATCAAAGACCTGCCTCATGTCATGTCCTGCCTCATCACAGTGCGGCAGCCCCGCAGGAGCCCCCACGTAACCCGTTGTCATGATTCGCCTGTCCTTAACAATCACGCACCCAGCTCTTCCCCGGTCACAGGTGGCACGCTTAGAAACAGCCTCGCACAAATCCAGAAAGTATCTGTCCCAGTCAGGCCGCGGCTTACAGTCCATTTTTTCATCTCCACGTTGCGGATATACACATAATCTGCCGTTTAATAAAACTGTTTTTTTACCTGCAAGCAACCTATTCAATAACGTTAAATATCTTCCTTGATTCAAACGGTAGAAGGGGCCGGTAGTTCAGCCTGGTATGAATGCCGCCTTCGCATGCCCTGTGCAGAAAGAGGCGGAGGTCGCGGGTTCAATTCCCGCCCGGTCCACCATCAATTTATGTTTTGATTGAAGCCGATTCAAGAGCTTTTGTTCCATGTATGCGTGACCGCCAAGCGTCACCCAATCTGGAGTAGACGATTTGTGCAGGAACAATATTGATGAGCGCCTGAGTTCCATTCATTACTGCTATGGCAGGCAGAATGGTGACCACGGATGATACGGGCATACCATAGAATACGGGAAGCAGATAGAAATTTGCTACAGTCATTACGATAACTCTGGACACAACCGCTGCAACCGTTTTCGGTATGAAGCCTTTGCGGATTGCAACAAAAGCAAGAATTGTTGCCAGTTCGGCTATGAGTTTGAAGATTCCGCCGTAAAGGTTGCCTCTGAGGAAAATTAATGAGCAACCGATGAGGCATGTGTATATTGCGCCTATGGGGCCCGTGAAGAGTAGGCTGATCATCATAGGCATACCTGTTAGGTCCCATGAAATTCGGGTGTAAAGCGGAAAGGGTATGTCGAATGGGGGTCCGGGTATTATTTCGAATACTCCGCAAAGGCCAGCTAGTATGCTGGCTAGCGCAAGTGTTCTGGTGTTCAATTTCTGCAACTTTGGTTCACCTTCTAAGAAGAAGATGGTTTACGCTAAATCATATTTATGTTTTTTGTAAAATAAAATGTCTTTTTTGTCAACTCATATTAGCGTGTTGACAGCATCTTTTTAACCGTTCGAACACACTCTTCAATCAGTTCCCCATTTTTCAGGTATAACACTCGCGAACGTCCCACCTCGTAAACCCCCACCAGCCCACATTTTTCTAGAACCCCGATGTGGCGATAAACGGCAGCGTAGTCTTTCTTCAGCACCTGAGCTACAGCCTTTATGTGCAGCGGCCTCTCAGTTTTGCGCACAAGTTCAATTATCTTCAACCGTGTGGGGCTGCCCAATGCGCTGAAAATGTCGGAAACTTGACGTAACTCCTTTTCGTTAGTCACTATGTAAACCACCTTTATTGTATATGCATCTAATTTATGACATTTTCGCTAAATATCACAAAGACAGCTGACTGCAGAAACCAGGGAAAACAAAACCAATCACTGAAACTTCGGACTGCGCACGTGCAAAATTTTATTAAATTAACTATAAACAGTTACAATGTTGTTTGGGAAGGCGATGGGTGATGGGGCTCAAGACTGAAACTATGTTGTCGATAGGCATGATATCAATGGCTCTCGGCATCCTTATTGGACGATTTGTACAAATTGAAATTTCAGGCTTCTCGATTTCCGATTTTGTAGAGGGCGTCCTTGTCGGTCTGTCCTTAACAATGAATCTGGCATATTTGGCACTAAGGACAAAAAAATAGTTCATGCCACGCGACAATTTGGATAACCACATTTTAGAGGTTTCATATTCTGAAGGCAAATAACAGGGGATTATACGGACCTGTGATTGCGTAAGCAAACTGTTTTATTAAACAATGATTAAGATGGTGTGACCCTAAATGAAAACGAAAACGGTGAATAGCGCAATTCTTTTGTCGGTTCTTTTGATGGCTAGTTTGTTTATGGCACTTGAATTGACGTTAGCATCCTCAGAGCCAAACACGATAACTGTTCCTGATGATTACGAGAAAATACAGGAAGCCGTAGACGCTGCAAACAGCGGAGATACAATCATTGTTAAGGCGGGAACATATCACGAAGACTGGGTTTCTGTAAACAAATCAGTTTCGCTGGTTGGGGACAAGCAAAAAAGTCTGGTGTATTATCATAGTGCCGTGGGGTTCATAGTAACGGCAAACAATGTTCACATAAGCGGCTTCAAGGTGATGAGCAGCGAAGCCATGCAGGGTTATGCCGTCAGCATGTCAAATTCAAGTGAATGCGTCATCGAAAATAATTGGGTAACGGATAATCTTGTGGGAATCTCTGTTTCTGGGTCTTCATCAGACAACACTATTTCGGGAAATGTTTTGGAAAACAATGAGCGCTCCATCGAGCTTATTGATTCTCCAGACAACACAATCTCAGATAACAACATAACTGGCGCCCTAGTTTCCGGCATTTCCCTTGATTCGTCTTCAGGCAACACCGTTTCGGGAAACCGAATATCGGATCTTGAGGATGGAATGGGCGCGCTTATGCTCTGGAAATCTTCAAACAACGTAATCTCCAGAAATCTCCTTTTTGGCGGGAATCCTATGCTTATGATTGATTGCTCAAACAACATTCTTTCAGAAAACTTCGTGATTGACAACCAATACGGCATAGTTGTGGGGCTTTCTTCAAACAACAAAATTTACAGCAACTATTTCATCAATGTGACGGAGTGGGTAATGGACACCGAGATTGATGTGGGGGTGCCCTCAGAGAACAGTTGGGATAATGGTGCTAAGGGAAACTATTGGTGCAATTACGTCGGAGCGGATGCTGATGGCGACGGCATCGGAGATTCCCCTCAGGTTCTTTACGAAAATAATCAAGACAACTACCCGCTTATGGACTACCCACCCATCTCAACAAACCCTGCAACAGATTCTCCAGACAATACACATACAGACTCCACATTGCCCACAGAAACTATATACGGAAGTGCTGTAGCAGTAGCGGTCATCACAGTTGCTGTAGCTGTATGGAAACTGAGAAAAAAGTGAGACAGCACTTTTCTTCAACATTCAAGCAATAATCAGCGCGTATAACTATTTGATGGCGCGCCTCCGTTTCGGTTTTCTAACAGAACAAGTTATATTATTGGTTGCTTCTATTTGTGGTTATGAACGCATGTGTTCTATATTTTTCCCAAACAGGCAACACCCAAAAATTTGCAGAAGCCATATCCAATTCCCTAAAGATTAAAGCAGTTTATGACATAACCACAGCAGAGCCCACAGTTGTTAACGACTTTGAC
>CBFCZR010000116.1:0-4667 GCA_965602795.1 Candidatus Bathyarchaeota archaeon
TCACTTTAGAAGATTGAATATCAATTTTTTGGGGTTGAAAACCCATAGTTACGTTTTAAATTCTGAAAAAATGGTTTTTTGCTCCTATTTTCAGGTGCATAAATCTTATTTGATTTTTGTGAGGTCGCTTTTTCAGGGAAACCTCGAGGGAGGTGAAAATTAATGGTGTTTGAAGAGGAAGAAGATTGGGAAGACTGGGAGGAAGACGACGAAGAGGAAGACTGGTAAGCGTACCACAGCGAACCATTCCTGAAAGGGAGGTGAACTGGATGCCCAAGAAAGGTAAGAAAGGAAAGAAAAAGAGCAAATAACCGTAAAATCAGCAATGAAATCAGCTAAACAGATTTTTTTAAAAATTATTTTTATGTTATAGACTGCTTCCGGATAGATGGCACAAAAAGAAAACTAGAGAATATTACGTTCATATCAGCGTCTTTTGTATAACCCTTTGATTTCAGCTTTTTCGATGCTGTGTTTTTTGACTTTGTCTAGGAAGTTGCGTTTGTTGACGCCCTCTAGATGTTCGGTGTCGAGGGCATATAGCGTAAAGAAGTACCTATGAGTGCCTGAAGGCGGACAAGGTCCACCATAGGGTTTTTTGCCGAAGTCATTCTCCACCTCTTCAGCGCCCTCAGGTAGACTTCCTTGCTCAATTTCTCTCAAATCCTTAGAGATACCGTGGACAAACCAGTGAATCCACATTCCTCCAGGCGCATCCGGGTCGGTGACCGTTAACGCAAAACTTTTTGTTTCCGCAGGAACGCCTTCCCAGGAAAGCTGAGGAGAGATGTCTTGTCCGTCGCAGGTAAATTCAGAGGGAATGCTGCCGTTATCTACAAAATCTTTACTTTTTAATTTCACCTAAAATCCCCGAGTGTACTTTCGTGGCGTCTCATAAAAAATTTGTTGGATACACACTAGAAATTCATGCCTGTGACAAATTATATCAAGGCAAACCGCTTTAGTATTAAACATCAGATGTTAGGGGACAGATTTTGATGGAAGAACTCAAAGAAGTTGGAAAAGTGTCGCATTTCTTCAGCAAGATAAATGTGGCAGTTATAGAGTTAAGGGGTACTCTTTCGGTTGGAGACAAGATTTTCATCAAAGGACCCACCACAGATATTGAACAGACTGTAGATTCCATGGAGATTGAACATGAGAAGATTGAGCAGGCAACAGCGGGTCATAGCGTCGGCATGAAAGTGAAAGGTCGGGTAAGAGAGAACGACACAGTCTACAAGACAGAGTAAACTCCACTGCATCTTCTGACTTCACAACACATATCTTCGTAGTCGCCGTAGTTGATTAAAGGAAGGTGACTCTATGTTAGAGACCATGCCCGAAGCAAGCCTCCAGAACCTAATCAAATTCTTGGAAATAACAGGAATCCTGAAACAAACAGAAAGAACAGGATGGGTCCAAGTTGGAGTATATCAGCCTGAATCCGTTGCAGACCACACACTCAGAACAGCATTCCTCTGCATGCTATACGCCGACATGGAAACCTTAGACCCACTAAAGCTAGTGAGAATGGCATTGCTTCACGACCTCCCCGAAGCAGTAATCGGGGACTTGACCCCTCCACAAAAGACAGCGGAAACCAAAGAGAAGGAGAAAGCCGCAATGAATCAGATATTAATCCTTCTGCCTGAGAAACAGAGGGAAACATACTTAGCAGTTTGGAACGAATACCAAGAAGGAAAGACGAAAGAGGCAAAAGCCGTGAGGCAGCTTGAGAAGATTGAAATGGCTCTGCAAGCCAAAGAATACGAAAAAATGGGAACAGCAAACGAAAGCCTGGAGCGATTCATCAACACCGCGGAAGATGTTACCGTTTGGCCTGAGTTGAAACGGCTTCTTTCTGCTGTTGTGGAGGAAAGGTAACATGGGTTTCAGGGAAAGGTGGACAAAAGAGTTCGTCAAGATGCTGACAGAGGAAGAAAGAAAGGCTTTCAGTTTGTGGCAGGACTTTTCCAAGGGAAAAATTTCGGAATCTGAATTCCAGTCTAAGATGGACATTAAGGTCATGCCTAAGATGCTTGGCAAGATGAGTGCGGCGAGAATGAATGCGCTAGAGGACGAGGTTGAACGCCTGAGAAAAAGGGTTGCGAGTCTAGAAGATAGGCTACAAAAAAGGTCTTGAAACAATCTCCATTCACGTAATTATTTGCGGGTAGCCCTGAGAGGCTTTCTGTTGTTGCCTTGCAATTTGCGGGAGCGTTTTTGTCGTTTGGAGCTCCGTTTTTCTCTTCTCAGGAAGTCGCCTATGTCTAGGATGTTTTTTACAACAACCTTGTTTGCATCAACCGTTCCACGAAGATTGCAGGTTATTTTGCCGAATCCCAAGCATTCGTTGTGTTTGTTCAGAATCAGCGTATAGTCGCCTTTTTTCAAGTTATCTCCCTTGACTATTCCCTTTTTGAATATGTCGCGTCCGCAGATGAAAAGCCAAGCCGTCTTCTTGTCAACCACCAGCCTGTTTGCTTTGGTCTCCGCGATCATGGATAACAGAAGAAAGCTTGGAAAGAAACTTGCGCCCTTCACTGCTCCAAGGTAGGCTCCAGCATAGAAGAAGTTTTTTGGAACCTGCTGTTTCAGTTCTTTCGATAACAAGTAATACCTGTTTCTGTTCTTGACCACACGGCTCTTATCTAAGGGGATGCTTGCATTGAATTGCGCCACAAAATCTTTAATTTCCTTCATTGTCATCACGCTAGCTTTCTGAGTTTGCAGACAAAGAAGCCTTGAGTTTGTCCAGGCCAGATTCTTCTGCACTTTTCTATGGAGCGGTCAAGCTCTTTGCCAAAAACATTTGTTAGCCCTTCTTCTCCGTGACAGCTGATTTCTTCAACTTTCACATTCAAATTTGTTATCGCCCAGTCAATGTTTAATTCGTTTTCTTCTGGCTCCAGCGAACAGGTGGCATAAACCAGTTCTCCGTCATCTTTTGTGACTTTGACTGCTTCAGCTAAAATTTGTCTCTGCCGTCGGGCGTTCTTTTCTACATCTTTGAGGCTTCTTTTGTTGAACCAATCTTTATCGGTTGCATAGTTGCCTGAGCAGGGAACATCCAGAAGGGCGCAATCAAATTTTTTGTTCAATTTTGAGGCTTCTCTTGCGTCCATCTGGTAAACTGCCGCGTTTGTCACTCGGCTGCGTTCCAGCTGGTTTGCTAGTGCAAACATTTTTCGCTTTTTGAGTTCAAGCGCTATGATTACGCCGCTGTTTTTCATCTGATTAGCTAGCTGAACTGTTTTTCCTCCCGGAGATGCGCAGGCATCCAGAACCGTTTTGTTTTCCAGTTCAGTGAATAGTGTGGCGGGGATTTGGGCAGCTGCCTCTTGAATTGAGTATAAGCCTAGAAGGTATTCTGCTGTTGCGCCAACAGAAAATTTGCTTTTGCTTATCCAGTAGCCGTTTTGGAGAAACGGAATTTTTTGCAGAGCTATTCCTAAGGATTGCAGTCGGTTTACAACTTTTTCTCTGCTGGCGGTTGTGGTGTTTATTCGGATTGCTTGCTTAGGCTTTGTTTGCTTGTGGGTCCATCCCAGTTTCCGGTAACGGTTAACGAAGAATTGTTTGCCTGACATCAAAAGGAATAGTTTGGGTTGTGCTAAATAAAAAGTTGGTTTTGTTGTTTCAGGGTTTTCCCAGAAAAAAGACTGCTTTCAACAATGTACCTCTATTAGGTGCCTAATATGCGCTGGTTTTTCTTTTCAGGTTAGGAAATGGCTGTTATTTCTTGTTGTTTATTGGGTTGTATTTTTTTATCAGATGTTTTTTTAAACTTGTGGCGTTTGCTTTTGAGTTGGTGTATAGTGCTCTTACTTTGGTTGCTCCTTTGCTCTTTTTTTTGTCGATTGCGTTTTTGACTTCTTTGACCATTTTGTGTGCTCCTGCTGTGCCGATGTATTTTATGTCGTAGTTGGTGTTTGAGAATAGGTAAACTCCTGATCTTGATTCTAGTTTTTGGTAGTCTTTTAGGTCTATCCACCACTCGGAAACTTCAATAACTCTATCGTCTACAACATCATTCGGGTCCCACTGCATCTGATACCCCTAAAATATGATTTTCTGTCGAACCTATATGTACTTTATGTAGCCAAGATTCAGTTAGAAAATTAGTGTGCTGGTCGTAGCCCTACTTTCTGCTTATCACTTTTTGGGTATCTGTTTTCATGTGTTAGCTTAGTTTTTTTTATTTGTTTCCTAGGAATTTTTGTTTTAGGCATTCGTCCCAGTCTTGTCCTAGTCCTTTGTATTGCCCTATTTTTGAGCCGACTGCTCTGCATTGTAGGTTGTAGTATGTGCAGTAGTCGTGTTTTTCAGTTCTGTTTTCTCTGTGTGGGCAGATTCCGCAATGGACCTTTTCGTTATCCATTTATTTCACCATGTTGTATTCGGTTAAGTTTTCTTTAAAGTGTTGTGTGTCTGTTCGTGAGGGGATTGTTAGTTTTTCTTTCAGCCAGTCCGTTGGTATGTAGTGTGCAGTTGCTATTTCTATTTGCAAATATTGTTAAACGAAAGTTTAATTAGTCTTAAGATTCAATATATTGGGGGATATGTTGAGATGGGAAAACGGCTTTTTCGCCATTCCGCCCAAGGGGGAAAGAAAAAGAAATACAGGCTCGTAAGAAATCCGTGGTGGGTAAAACAACCCTACA
>CBFCZR010000117.1:0-4494 GCA_965602795.1 Candidatus Bathyarchaeota archaeon
TATGAGGATTCTTTCGCTGCTGCTGGCTTCAAGAACGTTTTCCAGCGCGTTTTTTGAGGCTTCCCAAGCTTCCAAACCGCTCACTTCAAGGGAATGTTATACAGGATGTTATTCTTTCTCTTGGCTTGCTGTCTGCGTGTCTGGTAACTTAGGTTCCAGTTTCTTCTCTAGCTGGTAAATCAGCAGTGTACAGATTAGAAATCCACCGCCGACTCCTGTGAAGAGTACTCCCGCTATGAATGTCATCAAGTATTGGTTGGATACTAGCAAGCCTCCAAATATTGGTACTGGCTGATCTAGGCTGTTTGTCCACAAAAACATGCCCAATGAGGCTATAAACATAACAAGCGCTCCGCCAAGAGTGATATTCCATTCTTTCATGAGATTCACCTTATGTCCATCTTGTTCGATGAGTGACACTTATCTTTTTTCACACGTTTTTCGTCTAACTAACTAAAGAAACAGCATTTATCGTTAATGCGAACAGCATCGGTGTCTAAGAGGGAAACGTTTCCTGTTCATTTGTTGTTTCCCTGCTTTTTTGTTTCAGCAACAGATAGCCCCCTATCGCAGCTAATGCTATCGCTATTGTTGCTATAACGGCCACTAGGACATACCGCTGTTCAGCTGAATCTAAGAAACCGGAGTTAATTTGTTGTGACTCTTTGTCTTCATGGAAGGATATCAGCAGGTCTCCGGGGAGTGGCTGTGAGTACTCGGATACAACTTGAAGCGACACCGTTTCTGCTTCAGTGTCTTTTGTGACTGTGTACTCCACCGGATTCAATGTTCCATCCGTCGCTATGGTATGTGCTTGTAGGTCTGTGATGTCTGTTTCGAGTGTTATGTTGAAGTGGGCGGTGGATTTGTTGCTCCACGGCGACAGGTATGGACTTATGTTCAGGTCATACAGGAACGTATAGCTTCCGTTAATCACTTGAATGGGGTGCTCGTAATGAATCTTCAGTGTAAACTGGTCCAGAATAGGGCGGATTGTGCAGTTGATCATGGGCCAGTCGTCGATGGCTGTATAATGTGTCTCGTCAGGAAAAGTTTGGGTGTAATTGCTCCACTCGAGTTCTGTTTCATCCACTTTCACGGAGATATTGATTGTGCCCGGAGGCGTAGGATAAGCTATTGGCAGGGCGTCGCCAGTAAACGTGAACCCTGCGCTACTGTATGAAATGTTTTGATCCTCGCATCCGATGGTGAATTTTGTTAGGGGGTATGTGCCGTCCACTTTCGCCCACAAGCTTCCATTAACCCACGAAATAGTGTAGTCAATGTATTCTTCGGGCATCTCAAGCGAATAAAGCGGGGTGGGATTCGCCGCTGCAAATGGGACAAACTGTAATCCAGCAACAGCTAACAGAAAGCACAAATAACCTGTGAAAAGCAATTTTGGCTGCATGCCCGTTTTCCTCGAATTTCAGTTATTTCCCCTTTCTAGTAGTTCATGTTTGCAGTTCATCCGTTTCTTGTTTCTCAGTTTTATCAGTCTTTGTTTGTAGGCTGTTAAGGTAACTGCAAGCAATGCGAGAACTAGCAACATTAGGGTCCATGATGGAAACTCCGGCACTGGGTCTGGGGTTTCAGGTTCGGGGATTTCAACAGGATTCATAAGTGGATACCTGTCTGCACTGTCAGAGTAGTCATCAATGAGGTAAGGGGCGTCGCCTATGCCGTCTCCGTTGGCGTCTGTGCCATTGTATTCTCTCCAGTAGTTGCCTTCCGCGCCGTTGTCCCAGAAGTTGTGGGAGTCCCTGCTGCCGGGGGAGCCAGTCCAGTTTCCGATAAAGTTGTTGTGTGAGAATGTGTTGTCTACTGAACGATGCCATATGTTGAAGTAACAAAAGTTGTCAACCGCATTATTCTCTGTTATTTTGCAGTTAACAGTGTCTTCAAAATAGAATGCGGCGTACCCGTTATTTTCTATGTAATTTCCTGAAATCGTGCAGTTGATAACATGATCAAACCTGATTGCGTTGAAGTTGCCGTTTATCTTCGAGTTGACTATTTTCGAGTCTCTTGTTTCAATGAAGAGTATAGCGTCCCAGTTGGGTGTTGACGACCAGTTTTCAACTGCTATATTTGCACAGTTCACTGCGACTATCCAGCCTGCGTTAGTTGGCACTTGAACGTTAGATTGGTTGACTAGGAAATAGACGGGTTTTCCATTGACTGTGTTTGTTGTGTCTATGCTGTGCATGTTATGCTGCAGATCGGACCCCCAGAGTTTGAACCCAACCTGATTGTCTTCCAGTGTGTTGTTTGAGAAACTGAGGTTGGTGCAATGCCAAATGTTAATTCCACATGTTTTTCGCTTGATTGTGTTGCCGAATATGTTGCAGTCGTCGCTGTTGTCAACGGAAATGCCTCCTCCCACATCTGTATAAAGCAGCTCGACATCTACGCGTTCGTCATTTGCGATTTGGTTGTTCCCTACCTTAATGTTCGTTGAGAAGACAATCGAAATTCCGCCAACATCATTGTTCAAGACAATGTTGCCGCTGCCAAACTCCAAACTGACGCCGCCTCCAGTTACTGTGTTTTCTACGATTAGATTGTTGGATGATTGTTGTGTGACGGCAATTCCGCTTCCTGTGACACTGTTTCTTTTTATTGTGCTTCTGTTTGTGTGGTGAAGATAGAAGCCGCGGATGAATCCTTGGATGTTGACGTTTTGCACGGTTACGTTGTTTACGCTCTGCAAATAGACGCCTGTCCCGCCGTTACCGCCTGTAACTTGGTAGCCCTTTCCGTCAATTATTGCATCGTTTCTCTGAACCGCTATGCCCACGGAAACATCGCCAGTGAATGTGTACACGTCACCAACGCGTTGAATAGACGCAGTTGACGGCTCAACGCTTCCATCACTTCTGATGAAAATGCCTGAAGCATGATTTGGAGGCGGAAGAAAATTTGCTGCCGCCAAATTAAGGAATTGCATCCCAATTAATGTTGAGAACAACATTGCTGACGCCAGCGTTAATGCATGTTTGTTCATGTTGGATTCTCCAACAATACGTTTCTTGTGAGTTAAGATAAAAGATTTTTTGTCAAGGTTTCTTGACCTATCAAATGATGCACAAAAAGTTTTTAGTCAAAAATTCTTGACTAGCGCCCTGTTTTCCCTTTTTTGAAGTTGGTGTTGTGGCCGTTGTGAATGAAAGTGGGTTAGTTCTTGTTGTGTTGCTGTTTTTTATTTCATCTTTCTGGTAAGGAAAAACACTGTTTTCAACAATGTACTGCTATTAGGCTCCTAATATGAACGGCTGTTCAGTAGTCCGTAGGTTTACGTGTTGTCTGGCTTGCAGTCTTCGTTTTTTACTTCATTGTTAGGTACAGAAGCACAGCTAGGGCTAAGGTTGTGAACATGTCTGGAAGCATTGCGAAGGGTCCGAGACCGAACGCTCGGTAGCCGAAGAGCCACTGCAGTAATGGATTAGATGATAGGGCGTAAAGTAGCAGAATCAGTGAGAAGACTATGAGTCCGAATGTGAATTCTGACTGGATTTTTTTGTACATGTCAACGTATGTGGCCAACAGCAAAACTAGGAGTGTGGCGTTGATGGAGGAGAGTATTGTTTTGATTTTGTAGAATACCTCTATGTCCCCTGTGTATGAATAGTATCTATCAACTTCAAAGTTGAAACTTCCAAAGGGAAGTCTGGGGTCGAATACGGATGGTGAAGGAGACGGAGCATTTTGCATGGCTAAAAAATCTGCGAGCGCAGCCACCACTAACACAATCGCCAAGATTATCCAGATTTTCACGTATTTGTTCATTGCAAGTTCACTTCTTTTTCTCCCTTTTTTGTTTTTTCCACAATTTGTTCAGAATCTCCTCGAATAAATCGTAATTTTCTTCCAATTCTGTAGACAAAAAATAGGTTATGCCATACCCGTTTCCCGCGGAGGTTATCAGCCTGTTCTTCTGCAGGACTTTCAGATGATGCCTTATCGTTCGGTAATCCATTTCGAGCGAGTTCGCGAGTTGATTTGCGTTTTGCGGCTTTTCCTTTAATGCTTCAATTATTTTGGTGCGAGTTACACCGCCCCTAGTTCCTGCGATAAGCCAACCGAGCAAATATTTCAACGGGCGAACACGAACAGCCATCCACACCGCTCCACGGAAACAACAGGAATTAATTGAAAGATACTTTTAGTGCTTATAATAAATGTCCCTATACTGGTGTTTTATGGCTTTAACCTTAGCTATTTAGCATCTTATGTTACATTTAGGCGTCAAAGTTACTGTTGTCGCCGTTGGCTAACTTTTGTTGTTCTGTTTCAGTCCATTATTTATGCTTTAGCTTGTTTCTGTTCTAACAATAGAACGAAGCGTTCTAATGACTAGAGCTAATAACGACTTTCAGCAGACCTAATTCAGTGATTAAAAATGAACTTTGTTTCAGGTATACCTCCAAGAAAATTTTGGTATAATTCTGAAAAACCGTTTAATTGTCAGCCGTCAAGATAGAGCTTACAAAC
>CBFCZR010000118.1:0-4486 GCA_965602795.1 Candidatus Bathyarchaeota archaeon
TTCTGCAGGCCTCCTCCGCTACGCCTTCAGCCACAGAAGCGTCAGGCATCACAACCTCACATGGAAACCCGCTGCCAACCGGAACCCAATGAATCAACGGCGCCCCAGCCTCCTTAGCTTCCTCGTAAGACTCGCCCAAAAAAACGGCTTCAACCCCACTTTCTTCAACCTTTTCCACTCTAAAATTGAAGAGGTCCATAAGCCGAATCATCTGACTGTTTTTTACGGTGTCTAGGTCGTCTGTTGAAATCAAAAAGGTCGCCTTTCCATCCGCAGGCTCAACCTCAAAAGAACGATAGCCTTTTTCGGGGTTATCGGGATGCAAGGGAATCTTAGCCCTAAAACCGCGGGGAACGTTCTTCACCACCAATTTCACGGGGTTCTGAACAAAGAAGTAGCGTTTCGCATCGGGGTCAATCTGTTTTCTGTTGTGTGCATACAGGTTTTTCCAGCTTAAAACCACATCCTGCGGCTTGGGGCCAACATCAACAATCAAATTGCGGATTGCCTCCGGCGTTATCCCCCTTCTTCTCAGAGCTGCAAGAGTGGCAAGGCGGGGGTCGTCCCAGTGCTTGTATTTGCCGCTGTTCATGCCCTTCACGATTTCAGATTTGCTGAGCGAAGCTCCTGTTATTTTGAGTCTGCCATAATGGATGGTTTCAGGATATTTCCACCCAAAATGCTTGTACATATACTCCTGTCTAGCCTGATTTGTGAGGTGCTCCTTTCCGCGTATGATGTGAGTTATATCCATGAGGTGGTCATCAACGCCCGTGGAGAAATTGTAGAGCGGCCAAACACGATACTTGCTGCCCACCCGCGGATGAGGATACTTTTCGGGGTCGATTATTCTCAGCGCTGGCCAGTCTCGAACAGCAGGATTCGGATGCCCCAAATCCGTTTTAACCCGCACCACAGCCTCTCCTTCACCATAAGTTCCATCCAGCATCCTGTTCCAGCGAACAAAATTTTCCTCTGCAGATAAAATTCGGCACGGGCAGGATTGCTTGGCTTTTGACTTTTCGTGGAAAACTTCCCGTGCGCAGGTGCAAACATAAGCGTTACCCGCTTTAATCAGCTCTTCAGCATGCCTGTAATATATTGGGAGCCTATCGCTCTGGATAAATTCGGTGTCCCACCGGCAGCCCAGCCACTCCAAATCCTCCCGGATGACATCATAGAACTCCAACTTCGGCTTCTTGGTTTTCGAGTCCGTGTCCTCGAAGCGGAGAATAAACACGCCATCATACATTCTGGCATAATCGTGACTGAGAACTATTGCCCTAGCCGACCCTAAGTGCAAAACAAAATCGGGGTTCGGAGAAAACCGCGTAACAACCTTTTTGTATTTTTTGACGTTCGGCAACGGAGGAAGCTGCTTTGTTTCCTCAGTCTTTTCTTCAACTAACTCCTCAGGCCACTTCTCCTCAACAATCTCTCTCTGCCTCTCCAAGGTGAGCGAATTAATTTCCTGTACAACCTCATTGATGATTGGAGTTATCTCTTTGATTTGCTGTCTAAACTGGGGATGTTCACCGAGCAGCTTGCCGAAAACAGGTTTCTGCGCCGCTTTTCCGTCGTAGCGAAGCGCGTTTAGGAGAACAATTTTTTTGATTATTTCTCTCGCTTCTTTTTCTTCGGTCGGATTCAAGGCACGCCACTTTAGCTTAATGTTGTCTAGCGAAAATGAGGTCTGAGAGACTTATGAGGTCTTCCCTATCTTCTGAGGCTGGAAAACTAGCCAAAGCCTTTTTGGCTCTTTCGATGTAGTTTTCTGCCAACTGTTTGGCGTAGTCAATTGCCCCCAAAGACTCAATCAGCCCAATCGTTTCTTGTATTTCTTCAGAGGAGGCATCCTTGTTTCCCAGCGTCTCCAGAATCCGTTTTCTCTGGCTCTCTGACGCTTTTTCGAGGGCATAAACAACCATCAAAGTCCGCTTTCCCTCCCGAACATCGTTGCCGACAGGCTTTTTCAGAACCTTCTCATCCGCAGTCAAACCCAGAACATCATCAATTACCTGAAACGCAATGCCCGAATAGTGCCCAAACTCTCCTAGACGCTTAACCTGCTTTTTGCTTGCGCCGCCCACGATTCCGCCGCACCTCGCAGACGTTTCAAATAACGCCGCGGTTTTGCCTTTAATCATCTCCAGATATTCCCCCTCGGAAACGGTTTCCTCGCTTTCAAACACCATGTCCCTTGTCTGCCCCTCGCACAGGGTTATTGTTGCCTCGCTGATTTCCTTCAACACCTGCAGTATCCGCTTGGGCGCCACATGTTTAGTGTCTGTGAAGCTTGTGATTGCCTCGTAGACCTTGGCGAAGAGCAGGTCACCCGCCACTATGGCGATGGGCACCCCCCATTGGGTGTGAACCGTTGGGACCCCCCGCCTCTTCTCATCTTGGTCCATTATGTCATCATGAATAAGAGTGAAGGTGTGAAGCAACTCCAAAGCCGCCGCTGTCGGAATCGCATCCTCTTCTCTTCCTCCCACCAGCTTGCAGCTCTTCAAAACAAGAAAGGGTCTCAGCCGTTTCCCTCCCGCATCAATTATCTGCCGGGAAGCTCTGTAGAGCAACTGAGGCTCATCATTTATGTCAACGACTTTCTGGATGAAACTGTTCACTTTCTCTGCTGATTCAGCTATCTGAGATGACAGCCGATTCATGCCCTTCTCCTCGCATAAACTTCAGGCTGAAAACCCCGCACCCTTAACCACTCAGCCGTCTTTCCAGTCAACACAACCGGAACATTCTGCAACTTCTGAACAGAGTTTGCGCCTACAAGAAACATCGTATTTCTCACTTCCTCAACCAAATAGTTGAGCGTCTTTTTAACATCTTTCGACCCAGTTGTGGCTGGCTCTAGAAACGGGTAAGTGGCGCTAGCTAGACTTGCGCCTAAAACCAAAGCCTTGGTTGCATCTATTCCATTCCTTATTCCACCAGAAGCTATTACAGGCAAATTAAATGACTTGACCGTCTCTACAAGACTTACTGCCGTAGGTATGCCCCAATCCCAGAAAGTTTCGCCCAGCCTTTGACTAGAACCATTCTGACGAACCTTAGCCCTGTAATACTCCACAGCCGCCCAACTTGTGCCCCCAACTCCCGCCACATCAATCCCTGCAACACCCGCTGCATCAAGCATTGCCGCATCCTCTGCCGCTATCCCTGCACCCGTCTCCTTCACTACAACCGGAACATCCAACTCTTGGGCAACCTTACATATTTTCTGGAGAAGATTCGAGTAGTTTGTATCCCCTTCCGGCTGCACCGCCTCCTGTAAAGCATTAAGGTGAATTGCCAAGGCATTTGCTTTCACCATCTCAACAGCCTTCTTTGCCTCTTTTACGCCGTATTTGCCGACGAGCTGCGGACCCCCAATGTTAGCTAAAATAAAGGCTGTCGGAGCCTTCTCCCTAACTACGCTAAATGTGCGTTCAACTTTTGGGTTGTCGATTGCTATTCTTTGGCTTCCGACACCCATACCGAGATGAAGTTCCTCTACCGCTTCGGCTATGGCAGCGTTTATTTTTGTGGCCTTTGCTGTGCCCCCAGTCATGGCTCCCACAAAGAGGGGTGCAGAGAACTTGCAGCCGAAAACGGTTGTCGAAAGGTCTATTTTTTCTCTTTCTAATTCAGGAAGAGCCCTGTGGACAAGATGAATGTCTTCAAATCCCGTGGTTGCGTTTCGTGATTGAACATTTTCTTTAAGACAGACTTCTATGTGGTCAGCTTTCCTTTCTCCAATCATATCATCCAAACTTTTTTCACCCTTTCTCGATAATTGTTCCAGTAACCTTTTCTCCTTTAAGAGCCTTGTAGACCCTCAACGGCTTTGTGGCATTCACGATTACCGTTTCGATGTCATGTTCAATGGCAATTTTTATCTCCTGCACCTTTCCGAGCATGCCTCCGGTCACGTCAGTTGCCTTTGACCCTTCAATCTTGTGTTTCAGGCTTTTCAATTCTTCCAAGGTTATGTGCTCAATCAACTTTGCCGAAGAGTCTGCCTTGGGGTCAGCCGTGTATAATCCATCAACATCCGCACCCATTATGATGCGGTCTGCGCCAAGTTTTATTGCCAGTGAAGAGACAATTTGGTCTCCGGACAATATGGCGAAGCCTTTCTCCGAGTCGAGTACAGCATCTCCGTACAGAACGGGCACAAACCCGAGTTTAAGCATTTTTTTCAAAGGTTCCAGTTCCATATTGGCTATTCGACCAGCCTTCGTAACCACACAGGAGGACGGGTTAACCTCTACTGCGGGGATATTATGGCGTATTAGAGCCTCCATAACCCAACTGTTCAGCAGAGTCATAACCAGATGGGTCTGCGAAAACCCCAGAATCTGTGACGGATCAGCATGTCCGCCTGCTATGTTGTATAGTTCCGCAACAGGATGCCCAAAAGAGCCTCCTCCATGCACCAAGATAAGGGACGGAATTTTGGCTCGAGAAATTTCGTCTGCCAACCGTTCAA
>CBFCZR010000119.1:0-4481 GCA_965602795.1 Candidatus Bathyarchaeota archaeon
TGGAGCCTCGGGCGGGATTTGATCCCGCGACCAACAGCTTACGAGGCTGCCGCTCTACCGGGCTGAGCCACCGAGGCGTTTCCAGTGAATTGAGCGAAGTACACATTTTTAAGATGTTCGGGGAACAAACAAGCCCTGCAGAGGTATCTGTGAAATCTTCTGTTATATTCCTGAAAAAATGGAGTGGTTTTATACTGTGCGATGTTTGTGTATGTGGCTGCAGCGCCTAGCTGTCTATGAAGCTAAGGTGGTCTTCATTCTGTATGGGGCTCATTTTTTGTCTGCCTTGAAGAAAAAGAAGAGAATCACTCCGACTAGGACAGCAACCGCTACTATTGCTGCAATCACTGTTACTATTGACAAGTCTGGTTGCGGATTTGCTGCCCCCTCAGCTATGGTGAAGTAAACTGTCTCAGACTTTCCAGTTTTTCCATCCGTATCCTCTGCGTAAAGTGTTATGCTGTGCTCGCCGTAAGCTAGGTCAGATAAAGTTACGTCTTCTGTAACTGTGACGTTTGCCTGTCTGTCTAGGCTGTATTTTGTCCATGAGGTTGTTTCACTCACGGTGAAGCTTAAGGAAACAGAGGTTACGGTATATGTTTTGTTTTCTGGCGAATCAACGAAGATTGCAGGGGGGCTTCCATAAGGCATAAGCGGAAAATTATCTTGGTTGTTTTCGTCAATGATGTAAGGAGTGTCTCCTAGTTCGTCGCTGTCTGTCTCTGTTTGATTTTCGCCGCTCCTCACATCAACACCTGTATAATCGCTCCAATAATTGCCGCCTGTGGGATAGCCGATATCCCAAGTGTTTGTGGAGGCAGTTAGAGAATAGTCGTCTGTAATAGCATCGTAAACCTGTATATTGTTATTGACGAAATGGTTGCCTCTAACAAGGTTGTATGAAGACTCCTTTACGCCGATTCCAACGTTGTTGTCTGTCACATTGTTTAACATAATGGTGTTTTGGATAGAGTTGAAGAGGAAGATGCCCTCTGCGCCGTTAGTTATAACATTTGTAGATATGCTGTTAAAGTTTGAAGAGTTACTGAACTGTATTCCCCTCTCGTTGTCTGTTATGTTATTTGCACTAATGAAATTGCTAGAAGACGCAAAGAGTCCTACGCCACAGTAATTGTCCATTATTTGATTGCTATATATCGTTGAACCTGTTGTGTAAGCTAATAGTATACCATGCCCATTGCCAGTGAATTCCAGATGGTGAACTGATATGTTTTGGCAGTTCACGAGGGCGAGATAACCTACATCTGGAAAAGTAACAGAATTGATGACCAAGTTACTTTCGCTAATCAGGTAGTAGACTTTTTTGCCGTTGACTGTGTTTGATTCGTCAATGTCATTATCGAAGTGCGCATCCTCACCGCCATAAACCGCTAGATTGCGATCATTGCTCATTTTGTTATCTCTAAGCACATTCTTTGAAGAGGAAATGATGTTGATACCGATGCCGTTGTTTGTGACATTGTTTCCACTGATGGTGTTTTGTGAACCTTGGTTAATGTAGACACCATAACTGTTGGATACAATGATGTTTCCAGATATGGCGTTGTTCGAAGCGCCAGAAAGATAGACACCGTAGAAATTAGACACTATTTGCAGGTTCTTAATTGTTACGTTATTCCTGGAAGACAAGTCTACTCCTCTTTCTCCTTGTCCCGCAAGAGAGTAGCCTGCACCATCAACTACAATGTTATCGCGTTGAACAACAAGAAAGTAACCACCAATGTCATCTGTGAAAGTGTAGACGTCTCCATCCTGTTGAATAGAAACTGTAACATTTCCTGAAGTTTGAATGCTTCCATCACTCAAGATGTAAATAAACCCAACACTTTGTGAGTTAACGGGCTGACTGTTAACTGCACATAACGAACTTATGATTAAGACCGCTAAAACAATAACCTTACTTGTGTTCAATTTTTTCCTCTCCCACATCGAATAGCGTTGTTGCATCAGAACCTCTACATTCAAGTATAATGTTTTAAGGTTTGTTGCTTCAACAATAATTTCCGTCATACCCGTCTTTGGATATAAAAGTTTTTCAGAATTAAACCCACATCCAACCATTAACGCTAAACTTCCCCCTAACAGGTATTTTTAAGGCGTTCAGGGACAAATAGTACCTGCGGAGGTTTCCAAGTTGGGTTCAGCTAAGGAGTTAGGCGAAAGAAAAATCATAGAACTAATTCTAAGATGCCTAGAGCAAATGCCCAACATGCCAATTCCATTCGGAGACGATGCCTCAGCAGTAGACCTTGGAGACGATAAACTCGCAGTAATAAACATGGACATGCTTGTCGGAAAAACAGACGTTCCAAAAACCATGAGCCTCTGGCAAGCCGCCCGCAAAGCAGTGATAATGAACATAAGCGACCTAGCTGCAAAGGGAGCACAGCCTCTTGCCCTCCTAGCCTCCATCGGAATACCTCCAGACCTGACAGAAACGGACATCCAGCAAATCGGCGAGGGATTAAACGCTGGAGCCCGCGAATACAACGCCTACATACTGGGAGGCGACACCAACGAAGCTTCCGATCTGATAATCAGCTGCATGGCACTAGGCATCTGCAGCAAGTGTCATTTGATCAGGCGTAGCGGTGCAAAGCCCGGCGACTACGTGGCAGTAACTGGCTCTTTCGGGAAAACGGCCTCCGGACTAAAGATTCTGATGAACGGTCTTTCAGCTCCTGAGAATGGTGGAGCGCTTGTTGACTCTGTGCTCATGCCCAAGGCAAGGGTTACAGAGGGGTTGGTTCTAGCTCAATCTCAGTTAGCAACAGCCTCCATAGACAGCAGCGACGGACTAGCGTGGAGCCTCCACGAACTTTCCCAAGCTAGCAATGTTGGTTTCTGTCTCGATGAGCTTCCGATAGCCCCTGAAGCAGAAAGGTTCGCGGAGTTGCACTGTTTCGATCCTGTGGAATTAGCCTTGTATGGCGGAGAGGAATACGAGCTTGTGGTAACAATTGAACCAAAGCTTTGGCAGGAAGCAAAAAAAGCTGTGGAAAAGGTAGGGGGAAGCCTCAATAAAGTGGGGCGGGTCACTGAAGAGAAGCAGCTTCTGCTAAAAACAGATGGGAAACTGGTCGCTATAGCGGCTCGTGGGTGGGAACACTTTAAAACGGCTTAGAGATGAAACATTCCAAAAGGAGGAGGCAGTTTAATTGTGAAATCCTGTGATGTGGGCAGCTTTCCATTCGTTGATGATTCAAAGTTTGTGGAGGGAGCGAGCCGTTTCAGCCTCTCCTCAGCAGATGAATCAGCCGAATTTTTTGAGAAAAAGGTGCTTGAAGGTTTAGTGGACAAAATTGGAGCAGGCATTGATGTTCCAAATTATCCTCAGTTCCGAGACATGAACGAGATGTTTCTATCTATCATAGATGGGGTAGAGCGGATTAATGGTGGCTACATACAAACCAAAATTCCTTCCGTGAAGGCAGATAGAAGCGGCATACCCGAGGTTATGGTGATAGAAAAAAACTCTCACATAATTCAGGAGAAGAAGGGTGCAGCCTTCGAAATCAGGATTTGTGTTACTGGACCCTACACGCTTTCTTCCTCTTTTCCGTACAAAAGAGAGGACATATTCATCAAGCTAGGAAACGTCATTTCTCAGATAGTGGAAAACAGCATCTTCAACAATAAGCACGGCAGAGTCAGTTTGGTTTCGGTTGATGAGCCTGTCTTCGGGCTACAAGACGACGCGTTAATCGATTTCGGTTCCGAAGGGAGAGAAAACCTTAGACGGGCATGGGAATCTATTTTCCACAAAATCAAGTCCAAGAACGCCCAGACTATGATTCATCTTCACAGCACAGCAAACCCGCTTTTCTGGGAAATCCCCTCCTTAGACGTGATAGAATCTCATGTTGACGACCCCCTAATCAAAACGAAAAAAACCAGAGAACTGCTGCAGTCACGAGACAAGTTTCTGAAGGCTAGCGTAGCAGTTAACGACTTCGATGCCTTGATTAAGAAAAAGATTGTTGCAGATTCGCCAGAAAAACTAACTGAATCAGACCTAAACGAGAAAATTGCCGACGCTTGGACAGACATCAAACATGGACGAATTAACTCCGAAACCTTTCTTGAAACTGTAGACCTAATGAAGGGTCGGCTGGTTAAAGTGGTTGACAGGTTTGGTGCCGAGAGAGTTCTGTACGCGGGACCTGAATGTGGACTAAAGGGATACCCAACATACGAGACTGCACTTGAATGCTTAAAACGCGTTTCCAGCACAGTAGAACGCTTCTAAAAATAACCGTTTAGTCCTCTTTTGGCTTTTCTTCCCCGATGGATGAGAAAAGCGAAAGAAGATTGTGCAAGATTTTGTAGGTTAGCCCCCAGATTATGTGCCTCTCTATGATGTAGGCAGGATATTCTCCGAAACTGAATCTTGCTGTTCCTCTGAGTTTGGCAAGTTCTTTTAGTGGTGTCCAGAAGTATTCCGTTAACTCCTCGTTCAA
>CBFCZR010000120.1:0-4461 GCA_965602795.1 Candidatus Bathyarchaeota archaeon
GGGGGCGATCGCTGACCAAATCAGCGTCTCGCCTTACCAACCTATTCCGCTTCGTTAAACCACTATTTATATTTAACGTATTCATTTTCTTGATTACAAGAAAAAATGTATACATTCTTGGGGAAACTACATCCCCTGTGCATAAAAATAGTCTATTTATGATTACTTTTTGTTTAATTAAGTAATTTTTTTGGAAGAACGAAAAAGAATTCCGTTAAATCGTGTATCGCACGATAAGATAAATATAAAGAAATTTTGCACAAAACCAACAACGACAACAAACTAGTAAATATCGAGTGTCAAATCATGCCACAATAGACACATTCATTTAATTCAAGAAAACATTACCTCTCAAAATCCAACAGTATCATGCCCTTCAGGGTGTCACACTTAGCTGTTCGATAACCTATACTGTTCATCGCACCCTCTATGAACTTGGCAAGCAAATCTGTCGCCTTTCCAGTAAGCAACGTTGAAATACACCTAAATTTTATCACATGCTCGTTTTGCCTAACCTCAACCTCATTCAAATCCCACCTTGTCGCCGCAAGGAATTTCTTGAAAGCCTGAATAGGGTCTTCAAATTTTTCGTTAAGGTATTTTCCGTGCCACTTCCCACTTTCGTACCATTTCTTCTCTAATTTTTCAACTTCAGCTTCGCAGGCTTTGCTATTCAGATAGGTCAAAACATCGGCTGGCACAAAAGCGCCACCCAAGTTCCGCTGAGCCGCCATAATCTCCAAAAACTCTGCAGCCTGTTCAGGAGTATAACCTAACTTGTTTGCTGTCAAAGCCATTCTCAGAACTTCACTAACAAACAGGTTCAGCGACTCGCCTCGCCCCTTCGAAACCTTCTTTGCTTCATCAACAATGTAGTCAGGAACGTAAACAAGTTTTCTACCTTTACTCTTAGACATACCTTTACTTCCTAACCCTGTTCAACCGTACCGTTCCTCAATTTATATTTCTATTTATTAGTACAGCCATCTAACGCTTGTTCCCAACAGCCTCCAAGCGGATAATCCCTCTAGAAACCTCTTTGTCACCAATCTTGTACCCGAAAGATTCTAGAGCACCCTCAAGGAAAGCTGCAAACAGGAAAGTGTACGCTTCTGTAAACCTCGGACTCACCACGCGAACTGAAACCGAATCTGCTTTCTTATTCAATTTCAATTCAGGAATATTCCAAGTGAAATCCTGCAAATCATTTTTGAACTCTTCAAAAGGTTCATCAGCCTCTCCGCTAACATACCGTTTAGCAAACCAAACACCAGCGTCAAACCAACTTTTGAGAGACTTCTTCTTAGAGTTGGCATAAGCAAGCTCAGCCATCTCATACCACAAGCGTTCTAAGCCAAGCGTAAACCCGCCCTCCTTCGCCGACTTAAGCAATTCGCGGGAATCAATCAAAGTGCTGATGTTTACTCCCAGCTCATTAGCCCTCAAAATCAACGCAAAAACGCGATTCACAAAACTGTATAGGCTAAGATCGTTTTCTTTAGCAATCTTGTTCATGCTATTCAGGTAATCTTCACGTGCCGCGAAGCTTTTTCGCCGAACTTTACGCTTCTTTTTTTCCAACTTTTCACCATTCTATGTATGATTAAGGAACCAATAAACCAAGCATGCTACATATCTGCCAAAGTCACATAATAAAATTATGCCAACGTCAGAAAGTTACCGATGTTCCATCCAGAATCCTGCAATATTTTCTCCACATTCCACAGGATTCTTCACTATCCGCATCTCTTTCTGATAATAACTAGGCAACAACTGCCTGATGTCTGGACGTGTAATCCGCTCATCCAACATCACTATACACCCCTTGTCCTTGGCTGACCGATGGACGCGCCCACAGGCTTGAACCAAACGAAAGATGGCTGGCGTCAAATAAGCATAATCTCTTCCCCTACCTGGGAACTGAGAATCAAAGTATCTTATCAGCGCCTTCTGATACACGCTCCAAGTAGCATAAGGCAACCCCACTGTCACTACGCAGGTGAGGAGATTGTTTGGATAGTCCATGCCCTCGCTGAATTTTCCGCCCATAACCCCAAACAACGCGTTGCTTCTTGAGCGGGTTAGTTTCTGCATCACATCGCTTCGGCGGGTTCTGCGCTTCTCCACAATCATCCTTCGGTCAACGTCAGTATGCGAAAGAATATTGTTCATCAGATTGTAGCTGGTGAAAAAGACTGCCATGTTGCCCTCATTCGCCAGTGATATTGCTTCGATATATTCTGCCCACTTCTTCAGCATCCGGTCAGTTCTCTTCTCGAATCTTGAAGAAACGTCCCCCGCAGCCAATATCAACCTGTTTTCAGACGGGAACGGAGAGTCAAACTCTCTAAGGTGGACATCATTTTTGTTACGAAGAATCAGGTCCCTGTAAACCTTTGGAGGAGAAAGAAAACCGCTCATAACAATGCTTCCCCGTGCCTGCCGCAGAACCGGATCCGTTATCTCCCTTCCATCCAAGCTTCTGACCCCCAAATATATTCTGTCCCTCCAGTCCCTCTGAATCAAATGAACATACTTATTTCCAACTCTCTGAAAGAAGTTCTCCATGAAGTCGCCTACCCGATGGGCATAGCTGAAAATTCTGTCAGAACCCATCTCCTGACGCCGCTCTCTCACCGATTCTCCATACTCATGCAGGGTTTCCGCGGCTTTGTCGCTGGATGCTCCGCTCCACTCAAGGAATCTGTCCGCAAGTTCTTGGGGGTTCAGCAGTTCAAGATTCGATTTCCTTAAACTCTTTTGGACGTGCGGAAAAAGGTTAGCGTCTAACACACTGAGATAATCTTGGACGTCACCCAAGTTTTTGTGCTCAAAGTTTTCTGTTTCCTTGAGGGCACTCTCAACCGTGTTTGGCGCCATCCGGTCAGAGAGAAGCTCTCTAGCAAAAGTTGGGATGTTGTGGGCTTCATCCACTATAAGATAGACTTTGGACATATCTACTCCCCAACTCTGCAGCAGAGCTTTTCTAACCGGAGGATTGAAGGTGTAATTGTAGGTTCCGAGAAAAATTTGCACTTTGCTGAGAACCCGTTTCAGCGCCTCGTAGGCACAGAAGCCACTCTTAGCCATCCGCCGGCTCGCCTCTTTGGGGTCAAGGATTTTTCGGGCGCAATCCAAGGCCAATTGTTCGGCTTGCCTCTTTTTTCTTTGGATGTTCCAGTAGAATCGGCAATAAGGTTTGGTGTTGGATTCGCAGTTCTCTTTAAGGCGCCTGCATTCCTCAAGAAAGTCGAAGTATGAGCCTCCGGTTTTCATCCGTAGCGGGCACATGTCCTGTTTGCTGAATAAAGATACAGTCAAAGGCTTCTGCTCTAAGCCCTTCAGCTCTTTGAGGAAGATGTGCAGTTGGCTTCTGGTTCTGAAGCTTATCAGCAGCTTGTTTTCTCCCAGCCGAGGCAAAACACTGAGGAGAGAAGCAAGAGACTTTCCTATGCCGCAGGGGGCGCTGCCCACGAAAACTTGGTGGTTCTCAAGTGCTTTGGCGGCTTCCTCGATGAATCTCACCTGTCCCTCGCGTACCTCATATCCTCTGGGAAGCCACCTGTCACCTGAAGTCTTGCTTTTCGTTTCTGTTTTGGTTGTTGCTGTGCGTCTGTGGGGGCGACTGGAAACAACGATTCTGGCGCTCAAGTATGTTCCGCAGTCACGACAGAAACGGCTCTGCTTGAATTCTTCAGGGGAGTATCTTTTTCCGCACTTTCGGCAAACATATATTCGGGTCAATTTTCTCCCCTATCATACTCGACCGCATAGAAATATGCTTTGTTGACAGTTTCGACTGTAAACGGTAAATGGTTGAGTTGAGTGGTCTGTGAGCGGTTAACTGTTGCCAATTTTGGGTGACATAGTCTATAGGTTTCTTAAAACGGAATCTAGATAAGCAATGAAAAAAAGAATAGTTTGTAGGGGAGAATAGTATGTCTAGAATGGCAGTTTTAGTTCTTGATATGTTAAACGACTTTGTTACCGGCGATTTGAAGACTAAACGCGCCGCAAGAATCATTGAACCCATCCAGAAACTGGTCAAAGCAGCCAGAGCACACGGGGTGCCCGTGATATACTCCAACGACGCCCACTTCAGCAACGACCATGAAGTTGTCAAAAGATGGGGCAAACATGCCATAAAGGGGACACATGGCGCTGAGGTTATCTCAGAGCTTGCGCCCACAAAGAAGGATTTTGTTGTTGAGAAACGGGTCTACAGCGGCTTTTACGAGACTGAGCTTGATTCGCTTCTTCGCAGCCTTTACAATGGCTTGGGTGTGGAAACGGTGGTTCTGGTTGGGTTGCACACTCACATTTGTGTTAGGCACACGGCTGCCTCTGCATTCTATCGGGGCTACAAAATAGTTGTTCCACGGGATGGGGTGCAAGCTTTCACTCGCAGGGACCATGAGGAAGGCTTAAGGTATCTCAAAAATGTTTACAACGCAGAAATCA
>CBFCZR010000121.1:0-4460 GCA_965602795.1 Candidatus Bathyarchaeota archaeon
CAAATTTTTGCTAACACAAAACACATGAGCCGACTCTATTAGGCTCCTAATAGCAGTGATATGTTGAAAACTAACTTTTTTCTGGAATTCTGCAGCACAACAAAAGATGCCTGTCTAAGGTTCACACTTTCATTAGTATATTCTAATAATGTTACTGAAAACGGTCCTCTTTCGGAAAAACGAAGCAACCACTCTTACTAATGTCTTTTAAATATGGAAAGGCATGTTACTGTTCCATGGCTTAACTGGCAAACAGTCTAAGGGGAAGCTAAGAATGGTCACCTTAATCGAAATATTCATCCTCGCCGTGGTTCAGGGCTTAACCGAATGGCTGCCCATATCCAGCTCAGGCCACCTAGTAATCACCCAGAAAGCCCTCGGACTGAACCTCCCCCTCATCTACAGCGTCATGCTGCACCTCGGCACCCTAATCGTGGTCCTCGTAGTCTTCCGCAAAGACATCTTTGAAATCATCAAGGCAGTGGCTAAACGTGACTTCCAAACCGAACAAGGAAAACTTGCGCTGTTCATAGTTGTCGGCAGCATACCCACAGCAATCGTAGGATTCACACTCCACGACTTCCTCGAATCCCTCTTCTCCAACCTCCCAGCCGTAGGAGCAGCCCTCCTAATCACAGGCGCCATACTCTTCATATCCGAAAAACGAACAGGCAACAAAAAAATGAACACCACAGACTCGCTGCTGATAGGACTGGCACAGGCAATCGCCATAATCCCAGGCATCTCCAGAAGCGGAGCAACAATATCCACAGCACTACTAAGAAAAATCGACAAAACAACCGCCTTCAAATACTCCTTCCTACTATCCGCACCCGCCATAGCAGGAGCAACACTCATGGAATCAAAACAACTGGCCCTAAACAACATAGACCCCACCCCACTACTCCTAGGCACCATAATCTCCATGATAGTAGGCTACGCCTCCCTCAAAATCCTCCAAAAAATAGTAATGAACGAAAAACTCCACCTATTCTCCATCTACTGCTGGCTAGCCGGAGCAACCATAATCCTGCTCACCATCCTCCAAACCTAAAACAGCAGCCCCAAAAGACCAACCTATTTAAGTTATGCAAACAACTAACAAAAGACAACGTAGAGGTGCAATACCGTGGGCAAAAGGAAAGTCAAAAACGAACGCTACAACGCAATCAAAATACCCGCCGGCAACGACGTAATGGGCATAGCCAAAAAAATGCTCGGCAACGAGCGATTACTAGTAAGCTGCCAAGACGGACACGAACGCCTCTGCAGAATACGCGGCAAAATGAAACGAAGAATGTGGATAAGAGTAGGCGACATCGTCCTAGTCTCCCCATGGGACTTCCAAGCCGACAAACGAGGCGACATCATCTGGCGATACAAACGAAACCAAGCAGACTGGCTCAGAAGAAAAGGCTACCTCAAAACCTAACAAACTAACCCGATAACCAAAACAACTTTTCTCCCAACAGGAGGATTTAAAAGCAAGCCCATCTAACACTAACAGCACAAACTACGGAGAACCTAAAAATGAGCAAAAAGAGCAAAAAATCTAGCGACTCGAATATAATATACGTAGGAAGAAAACCCCCCATGAATTATGTGCTAGGCATCGTAACCGCCTTCAGCGGAGACAACACAAAAGAAGTCACCGTAAAGGCGAGAGGACAAGCCATAACCACAGCTGTTGACGCAGTGGAAATAGCTAGGCGCAGATTCGTAAAAGAAATGAATGTAGACAAAATCGACATCGGAACAGAAGAGATGCCGCCAAGAGAAGGGGAAAGCAACTCAAGGATGATTTCAACCATCGAGATCACCCTGAAAAAAAGCTAGACGCCAACTAGCGACTTTTCCACGTATACACAACAACTAACCGTACCTTCGCCAAATCTCAAAAGGTCGCGAGCCCTCAACGGAGGGTTCCTGATGGTTCACTGCAGATCAGATGCCTGCTGCCAACCTGCAATGTCGTACCGAATTTTTTCTATTTTTTATTGCTTTATTGTTTGTTTACTGTTTTTTGCACCTTATTGCTATACCGTAAGGCTTAAGATATAATAAACTCTAATAGATTGGTAGGGAAAGAGGTTGGGAAAAGCGGCCATACTAGCACCTCTATACATTTCCATAGCTTGGACATTAATGACCAGCTACCAGCTTTTCACACAAACAACAGTAACAACCGTCACAACATATATCAACATGTACTTGCCCACAATCGGCGGTTGGTTACTTGCCAGAATAGACACGATAGTATTCATTCATTCCTTCGCATGGATCTTCCTGTTGTCATCCGCAATCCCTGCACTAATTCTGGGAAAAGAGAGAGGTGTCCTCATCCAATTCGGAGTATGTCTAACATTAACCTTCTTGGCATCTGTAATTCAAGACGCCTTAGCAGGTTTAAACGGAACATTGGATCAGATACTGGGGTTAGCTCCACTGTTCGAAAATCCTCTATTAGCTGCAGCTTATTTGTCACTACCATATGCTCTGATGCTTGTATTCGATATTCAAGGTAAAAAACAAAAGCAAAAATGGTTAAAATGGTTGAATATTGAAAAAGTCGAAAGCGAAACCGACGATTTTCCAAAAGACACCTTCATTGGAGAAGGCGATCTTAAAGAAGAGGAAAAAACACAAGAAGAAGAACAGCTATATGAAAACTAAATGCATGCCCACAACAGAAACCCAAGCATCGTCTACTGGCTTGGAGACAAACTGTATCTAAACGTAACCAACAAGTGCCCCAACAACTGCTACTTTTGTTTACGCAGATACAAGAAGGGCATCAAAGAATTTAACCTAAAGCTGGAAAAGGAACCAACCCCCGAAGAAGTAATTGAAGAACTGAAACCGGTTATAAACAGAAAAAACTGGAGTGAGGTCGTCTTCTGCGGATTCGGAGAACCCTTGGAAAGGCTGGACCTAGTTTTGGACGTAACCCGATGGATAAAAAAGCGTCATTGGAAGACTGTCAGGGTTGACACCAATGGTCAAGGATACCTGCTGAACAAAGGAAGAGACGTGGTGCGAGAGCTAAATGAGGCGGGTGTAGACAAGGTGAGCGTCAGCTTGAACGCCCACAACAAAGAAACATACAACCAAATCTGCAAACCTGAATTCAAGGATGCCTATGAATATGTGTTGGAGTTCATAAAAAAGGCTAAAGAAGAAGGCTTAGAAACCGAAGCAACAGCCGTAACAATCCCAGAGATAGAAATCACAAAGGTCAAAGAAGTAGCAGAAAACATGGAAGTCAAATTCTCGGCAAGAGAATACATACCCTGCTTCTGGTAAAACACACAGCAACTGTGAATATGGGTTCCAGCGGAGAATTCTGGGTTGCTGTGGGAATCAGTGTACGTTTGGAAACTGAGATGACATACAACTTGGATGACGTGAAAATCACAATAAGTTAGAATCCTAAAATTTAATCTTCGAAGCTGAAGAGTGTTCCTTTACATTTCGGGAACAGTGAAGCCGACCAAACGGATTTTGCTTTTACAGCGGTTGCATTGAATTACCAATTCTTCTAGCTCGTCACCATTAACTTTGGTGTCGACTATTCTGTAAACATCCTCTGTTTCGTCTTCAGGAGATATGAGCACTCCACAGCTTGGACATTGGAAGTCCCCTTCTCCTTGAAGTTCGGTCAGGTCCACTTTATACACAAGGGGTGGTCCCATACGTTTCATCTTCCTTTTGATTGTTGAATGCTGTGTCCCTATTTGATAAATAACGTTTATGAACGCTTCATCCATTCCCGTTTTATGTATCTGCCTTAATGTTGTTTCATCTGGATTTCTATTACAGAAACTCTCTGATATGTCGCCGTTAAATTCGGAATACGAAACATATAATATATGCTTAAGAGCATAATAGGTATAGCGTGGAGGAGAAGTTTTGTCTCCGAAGGATCGTTCAGTTAAGAGAACTACAATCATTCTGGATGAAGAAGAACGGGAATACATCGATTCGCTCATAGACGAGGGAAGAGAACCGGGAATAAAACCCCTCATATCAAAGATGCTTGACGTTTACCGAAGCATGCGAATCTACGACTGGAAATACCCCGGAGAATACTATATAGGCATCAGCCGCGTAGCCTTTCTTAACGTCGAATTCCTAGATATTCTTCTCAGTTACATCCCTGAAGAACAGTGGAAAGAGGTTGGACATAAGATTGGAGAAATCACTAAAGTTTCTCTGGAGGCCAGCATTGACATTGAAACCGCAAACCGTGAAAAGTGGTCTGACGTTTTTAAGAGACTGCGTGTTCAGGGGTTCGGTGACTTTTACATTAAAGACAAATTTGCGATAATTAGAACGCCGCTCATCAGCAATTCGGAGTTTTGGTGCGGTTTCCTAGAAAGCTTACTTGGAGTTAGCTTGGAAAAGAGAACCTTAACGCCCCCCCTCGTCTACGAAGTCGTTACTCCCATTGACTCTTCAGA
>CBFCZR010000122.1:0-4425 GCA_965602795.1 Candidatus Bathyarchaeota archaeon
ACTCTCATCGCTGCTATAACCAAATCAGGCTCTAAATCCACGATTGTCTCGATGCTGATTGAAGCGTACTGCCCCACCTTTGTTATGTTGCGTGAGTCAATTTTTTCTTGTATCTCTGACGGGTAATAATCGTAACTGTCCACGCCAACAAGTTTGTCTTCCAAATTTAATGCAAAAATTATTTCCGTGCAACTGGGCGCTAATGACACTATTCGTTCAGGATATTCGGTTATTGTGACGTTTCGGTCATAGTCGTCTATGATGCTTATTGGGGCATCACTTGTTTCCTCAGGTTTGTATAATTGCTGCCAAGCGACTACCGCAAATGCAACGATTATTGCTACTGCGGCGATAATGGCGATTACTTTTGTTTTCACGATTTCAACTCCATGTTTGGCTGGTTAATCCAACCGTAAGATTTGACCATAGCTCCCAAACAAGTATATAATTCTTACTTATAGCTACATGTCTTTTCCTAGGCTGTAAAGAAATTCACACCAACTTTACGCATATTAGGAGCCTAATAATACTTCATTGTTGAAAACAAACTTTTTTCGGAAATTCCGCACACCACAAAAACTTGGCAACAAAAGTTCACACATACAATAAAACATAAAATTTTCTTTGCAAATACCCCCACCATGTTAGGCGCTCACTCTATTCTCGAAGAATAGCCTTGTCTGTCCCATGGTTTTAATGTCCAATGCTCTAACCTTAGCCATTACTGGAAAATCTTTCACTGCTTTTCCGATGAGGAGGCAGTGATGGGGCGGAAGTTCTTGAGCTATCGATTTCACGGTTTCAGCGTCCACTCTGGCAGCCTTTGACACTGTTTCGAGGTCACGTTCGTTGGTGAAGTTGAACAGGAAGATGCTGTCGGCTTGGCGGTAGATGTTCTCTTTTATTGTGTCTGGCTGATTAGTCACAAAATTGGTGAATAAGCCGAAGTGCCTCATCCGCGTGACAATGTCTTCCCAGTATGTTTCCCTGAGGTAAAGATGAGCTTCCTCAGCAAACAGAAAAACAGACTTAATCTTCCACTGATCCAGAAGATTCACAAGAGTTCCAAGCGTATACTCCAAAACAATCTGGCGGTCAACCGACGAAACATCCTTCAAATTGATGACTAAAGCTCCGCCGTCTTTCTTGGTTTTTTCGAAAAGCTTTACGAAACTTGTGGCTGACTCTTCATTATCCGTGAAAAACCCTGAATTCACAAGGCTGTGGTAACGAGAGAACAGGGCATCCCGCACATGCATGTTACAGCTACATCGTCTAATGGCTTCTCCAAGGTCATGAAGCGTAAACTTTCCTTGCTGACTCAGCGATTTCCATATATGCTTAAACTCTCTGGTTGATGTTCCCGGAAGACCAAGAGCGTGAATCAATATCTTCAAAACGACACTTAACCCCATTTGAGACAAAGAAACCCTGAAGTTGGCTCCGGGAGTAAGCACATGCACTTTATCACTATACTGGTTGCCTCCACCCTTAGCAGAAAAGCCTAAACCCGCATATTCGCCGTTAAGGTCAAGAACCACAACCGTAGCCCCGTAATCGACAAGACCCAAAACAAGCAGCTTCGAAAGATGCGACTTGCCCGTCCCCTTCTTCCCAGTTATAATATTCAGTCTCCCGTCAAGATCATGAGCCGTGATGTTCAAAGGAGAACCATCCTTGGTTTCGCCAACATTGATTGGAAGACCACCGTTACCGCCCACACGCTCCAGCAGAGAATTGAAGGAGATTTTTGTGATTCCCGACTTGGAGCGGCAAGGAAGCCACGAGGAATTCACGTGCAGCTTATCGTTTACCATTGCGCCCCTGATCTTGCAGATGAGCATGCGGGCGTCCTGAATGTGGTTTATGTGGGATGAGACGCCGAGGGGGTCAAAGTTTTCGCCGTAAATCTGTTCTTCGGTTGTGGAGTCGCGGAGAAGTTCCTCAAGAATGCCGGGAACACTGGCGAACTGGACATCGATTATCTGGGTGATCATTTTTCTGTTAACGTTGGTGTCCTCTACGAGGAGATAGTCGCCTTTTTCCACATTGTCGCTTGGAGAGCTGAGAATCTGAAGGGTGTTTCCCTCTTTTTTGTATAGCCTCATTGTTAGTTCTCCGCTCCTTTTCCGAAGGGACCGAAAAGCAAACGGCGCACATTCGGTCTTGTAACTATCTTGAGCCCATACTGGTGGGCTATGAAACGTTGGATACCGATTACTTCAGTGGCGGTGAAGGTTGAGAATATGTGAGCCAAACGTAAAGTTTCAGGGTAGCTTTGAACGAGCAGGTCACTTCCGAGAAGACTTTGCACAGCCTCTATCCCCCGTTCTCGTGGAACCTTTCGGTCAATATCTAACCGGAAAGAGCATACTCCAGGAGTCAGTTTTGCGACGTAAACGTCTCCAAGAAGAAGAACAGGACCAGAACATAATGGAAAACCGTTTATTTGAAGCAGACAAGGTGGCTCAGCTTTTTCCGCGTAATCAGTTAGCTTATGACCCGAGAACCTCAGGGTAGTGTTCTTGGAGAAAGCTAAAACGGTGCTGAGGCGATTTCTCGCTATCTCTAAGAGACGAGACATTTCATCCACTGCGCTGTCAGCCATTCCAGCTGTCATTGAGCCGTCCCATAGAATGATGGTGTCGTATGCCGAGCATGAGATGCCTAGCTGGAGCCAGCGTTCAAGCAGGTTGCCGATTCTGGCTTGTATGTAGTTTATGCTGGGGGCTCTGTGGTCTGAGGTTTCGAAGCCGTGGTTTTTGAAGAGCTTGTAGATTTCTTTTTTGTTTTGCTCTGTTATGTGGAAGGGGAAGGGTCCTATGCGTTGGTATTTGTATCTGTTTTTTTCTCTCCACGCTATTGCCCCTCTTATTGCGCAGAGCACGCCTGTTTCGGTTTCTCCTATTCTTATGCTTGAAACGTCTACGGCAACAACTGTTTTCTCGTCTAAGCTTTGTTCCAGTGGGATTGTTTTTATTGTTGAGGGGTGTTGAATTCCCAGAGTTGTTGTTGAATTTTCAATATGTTCTGTTGGGGGTTTATTGAGGGGTTTTTCTGTGGGTTGCAGGTAGTTGCTTTTTATGTTTTTCATGGAGTTGAGGCTTAGTTTCATGAATGTTGGGGGGAGTTGTAGGTTCTCTATTTGGGGTGGAAAGTTATATGTTGGTGTTGTTGCATAATGTAATTGTTCAATCAATAGGATTCACCAATATGGATGTGATTTGGGCGGATGGATATTTAAATGTTGTGCATGTGCATCATGTGCAATTCAATAAACAATAGGGGAGAACAATGACAGAAACCACAAAACCCCCAATCCGCCTAAAAATGAAAGTAGGCAACCTCGAATTCGAGATAGAATGCCAAGAAGACCAGCTAGAAGAATCCGTGAAACGAATCCTGTCCACAGTAACAGAGTACTCAAAAGAACCCGCAATCATACCTGAGCGCCCCCTCCCCGCGCCAAGGGCAGAAACATGCAAAAGTCTCATACAGAAGTTGTGGTCAGAGGGGTGGTTTGCTTCTCCACGTGGATTGGGGGATGTCCACGGCGAAATGGCGCGCAGAGGCTTCCATTATGACCGCACAGCAGTTGCCCACGCATTAGTGGATTTGGTGAAAGAAGGCTTACTGACTAGAGAAGGGCAGCCTCGGCGTTACCGTTATTCCCAAAAGAGACCGCCTAGAGGCTAAAGACTTGTTTCATTTTGTTTAGCGAGCGAGAAGTTCTTTTAGTTCTCTCCACTTCTCCATAAACTCCTTACCTTTCTCAGTTGTTACATAAGTTTTTGATTTTCTTTGGTTTTCCAGAAGTTTCCGCGATTGCAGTTCAGAGAGGTAATTCTGAAGCATCTTCCATGACAGATTTGTTCCATACATGACATGCGTTTTGGTTTTCGGCGTTGAACATAAACCAAGAATGTCCGCCATGATTTCTAAACTGTCTCTCTTACCGCCCATCGCCATCACGAGAACATTCTCTATTTTGTCAGTGAAACGTTTTTAATGTATCTGTTCTGTACCTCTGTTGAACAATATTTTCTGCTAAATAGTCGCTGTTTGTGTCCTTTCTACGTTATAATGACGGAAAACAAGCCTACCAAAATTAGCTGCCCCCTCCTTAAATCGAATCTTACTATTTGGCGTTTGGGGCAGGTGTGTGAGTTCGTTTGATTCTTGTGTACTTTACTACTCAAAGATTGTTTGTGCATAAGGAAGTGGACAGGTTTTTGGTCACATTTGCCCAGAACTGTTAACTCAGCTGACCAATGTTATTAGATGACAGGATAGGGGACCCACAGAATGGTGAATGGACCAACTGAGAACGATCATGCTTTCTCTATCGAGTTAGACGTTGCCAAGTTAAACGAGGTGGGAGACAGATTGCTGATTGAGGGGTATCTAGGTGAACTAGTCGAGATA
>CBFCZR010000123.1:0-4392 GCA_965602795.1 Candidatus Bathyarchaeota archaeon
GTTTCTGCGGATGAAAGCTTTCTTATTAACGCATTACGTCTTGCGAGCTCTCTGGCACCTAAGGCAAGGGAGACTGTTACAACAGCAGGCAAACCTTCAGGAACCGCTGAGACAGCAAGCGCAATTGCAACTTCAAAGGCATTTATTATTTCAGCTATTCCACTTGTTCCAAGAACAAATAGTTCATACAGTTCAAGGAGGAAGATGATGGCACACACGAATACAATTATCATTCCCAGTTTCTTGGCGAACTTCGCCAGTTTCTGCTTAAGAGGTGTATCCACCTTTTCCACGGACTGAACCATTTTGGCGACTTTGCCGAATTCCGTTCCCATACCAGTGGAGGTGATTACAGCTTTGCCTCTGCCGTAAGTTATGTGGGTTGCCATGAAAACCGAGTTTTTTCTGTCCGCTACAGCCGTTTTTTCGTTAAGAACTTCGTCCTGTTTGGACACGGCTGTGGATTCGCCAGTTAAGATTGCTTCGTCGGTTTTCAGGTCAACAACATTAAGAAGTCGTGCGTCAGCGGGGATGCGGTCTCCAGCTTCCAAGAGAACGATGTCTCCGGGTACAACATCTTTGGAGGGAATGATCATCTCTTTCCCGTCCCTGAGAACCCGAGCCTTGGGAGCAGTAAGCTTTTTCATAGCCTCCATTGCCTTTTCCGATCGGTATTCCTGTATAAAACCGACGATGGCGTTGAGGAACACTATAGTGCCTATGGTTGCAGCGTCTACAATCTCGTTTATTGCAACGGAGACAACGATTGCGAATAGAAGCATCACAACGAATATGTCCTTGAATTGACCAAAGAATATCTGAAGAGGGCTTATTCCCTTCTTAGCCACAAGCTCGTTGGGTCCGAACTCTTCCAGTCGACGTTTAGCTTCTTCAGTGCTCAAGCCTGTTTCAGTGGCCTTCAGAGATTCTAGGACTTTCTTCTTTTTCATCGAGTGCAATTCAGTGCTCATTTCAACCGCCCTGTCTCACAGACCTAGGTTTAGAAGCTTAAAGTTAACTTATTTACTAAAAAGCGTTTCTTCCGTTTGATGCAAATTTTTTTCTCGCGGCTACACTAGAGTCTGAATTTAGAACTCAAAATTTGAGCTAGACACCAAAACAGAGTTACGGATATAATTCTTTGATAATTTCGGCGAAAAACTTAAGACATACATATCAAAACCGTAATAACTCAAAACACGGGTGCGTAAAGTATTATGATGATTGATTGGACAATTGCGCCGATTACGGCTGCAGCGTCAATATTAGTTGCAATTTACCTTTATTTTTATGTTAATAGGCAAAGTAGCGGAACAACAAAGATGCAGGAAATCTCGAACGCCATACAGGAGGGCGCCAGAGCATTCCTGAAAGTGGAGTTCAAGTATCTCGCAGTTTTCGTTGTTGTAGTAGCTGTTGTGTTAGCGATATTTCTTAACCCGATTATGGCGGTAGCCTACATTTTTGGCTCAATATGTTCTGCCTTGGCGGGTTTCTTGGGAATGACGGTTGCGTTGAAAGCGAACGTCAAATCAGCAAACGCCGCAAAACAGGGACTGAATAAAGCGTTCCCGATAGCTTTCCGTGGAGGGGCTGTCATGGGATTGTCCGTAGTTGGGTTAGCTCTTCTGGGAATAAGTGTTGTATATGCGCTTACTGGTGACCCCGAATTGGTTCTGGGTTTCAGCTTTGGAGCAAGCGCCATGGCATTGTTTGCAAAGATTGGTGGTGGAATATACACGAAGACTGCTGATGTTGGCGCAGACCTTGTAGGCAAAGTGGAGATGGATATTCCTGAAGATGACCCTCGAAACCCGGGGGTTATAGCGGATAATGTTGGCGATAATGTTGGTGATGTGGCAGGCATGGGTGCGGACCTTTTCGACTCCTATGTGGCGAGCATTGTGGCAGTGATGATATTGGGTGTGGCGCTGTCAAAGATAGCTTCTTACGTGTCAATATCGTATGGCGATGTTCCGTTAGTGTTTGCTGGGTTAGGCATTGTAGTTTCAATTTTGGGTGTTGCAATAGTTCGAGTGGGCAAAAAGGGGAATCCCGGTAGTGCTCTCAACATGGGAACATATCTGACATGCATCATGTTTGGTCTCATAACCCTCGCAGTGACATACTACATGGAAATCAACATTGGTGTCTGGGCAGCAGCGGTCATTGGATTAATTGGCGGCGTCATTATCGGCATCACCACAGACTACTTTACGTCGATAGACAGAGCTCCGGTAATAAAAACAGCCGAGGCATCACAGACTGGCGCAGCAGTTAACATAATCACAGGCTTTTCTTATGGATTGCTGAGCATGTTTCCGCCGCTTCTGGGAATAGCTTTTGCGTCTATAGGGTCATACAGCGTAGCCGAATATTTCATTGAAGCTGAAGGGGCGGGAGTTTACGGAATTGGCATGGCGGCAGTTGGAATGTTATCCATTGTTGGAATGATTGTGGCTGGTGACGCCTTCGGACCAATCGCAGACAACGCTGGCGGAATCGCAGAGCAGGCAGGATTCGAAGAGGAAGTGTTGGATATTACGGCTAAGCTTGACGCCGCTGGCAACACAGCTAAAGCCATAACAAAAGGGTTTGCTATCGGAGCAGCAGGGTTAACGGTGATTGCGTTGCTTGCAGCTTTCCAAGCGATAGTTCAAGATGAACTGGGGGTAACAATTGGCTTTAATCTGATGGATCCGCTGGTTTTGACGGGCGCGCTTATTGGGATTGCTATACCTGCGGTGTTTTCGGCGATGGTGATGCTTAGTGTTGGCAAGAATGCATTTATTATGATTGAGGAGATCAGGCGGCAGTTCAGGGATATTCCGGGTCTTAAAGAGGGCAAAGAAGGCGTGAAACCGGATTATGCGTCTTGCGTTGATATAGCTACGAAGGGTGCTTTGAAGGAGTTGATTCCTCCGAGCGTTCTTTCTATTGGTGTTACGTTGGCGGTTGGGTTCATTGGTGGAATACAGGCTTTGGGTGGTTATCTGGCGGGCAGCATCTTTTCGGGGCTGATCTTTGCTCTGTTGATGTCTAACGCTGGCGGACTGTGGGATAATGCTAAGAAGTATGTTGAGGCTGGAGCGTTTGGCGGTAAAGGCTCGGACACTCACAAGGCTGCTGTTGTAGGCGACACTGTGGGAGACCCATTCAAGGACACCGCAGGGCCTTCACTGAACACTTTGATAACGGTGATGTCTTTGGTGGCTTCAGTGTTTGCTCCAACAATAGTGCTGTATGCGCTACTGTAGAATGCGGTTAAACGGATGCTTTACCGAGGAGAGTCCATTCCTCGGTCACAAACCTTTCTTTTCTAAGTTTTTCAGCCAGCTTCTGCTCGTACTCTGTGAGTTTTTTCTCCACAAAGTTAACATTTAGTGCTTTTTCGAAGCCCTTAACTAAGGCTTGGTAGGCTTCGTCTATAGAAAAGTCTGAGTTGAGCTCTTGTTTTGCGGAGGTTAGTTTTCTTTTGGAGACTTTGAGCACGTCGTTTAGTGTTTTTGCCCAAGGAACCTTTAGGAAGGTGAACATTTTTGTGTGGTTTATGTCCAGTAGGAATGTTCCGTGTTGAAGCAGTATGCCTTTTTTGGATGATTGGGCGTTTCCGGAGATTTTTTTTCCGCTTATGGTGAGGTTGGGGCATCGTTTGGGGTCTGGTGGGTGGTAGTCGGCTTTGGCTCCCAGTATTTTGACTGCTTCGTTTAGTCCGCTGCAGATTTTCTGGTATGCGCAGAGCATGTCGAGGTCTTTGCATCCTAGGTCTTTTGTTTTGGTTATTATGCTGTAGGTGATTTCTCCGTCAGAGTCGTGGTATACGGCTCCGCCGCCTGTGATTCTTCTCACCATGTCTACGCCGTGTTCTTTGCAGTTTTCTACGTGAATTTGGTCTGCTAGTGTTTGGAAGCGTCCTATGGAGACGGCTGAGGGCTTCCACATGTAGAAGCGTAGGGTGTTGGGCACTCGGTTTTGGATTCTTGCTTTCATTATTGCTTCGTCGATTGCCATGTTTGTGTACGCGTCTGCTGTTTCGGGTTTGAGCAGTCTCCAGCTGTCCATTTTAGCCACAGGAGAAAAAAGATGGAGAAGAGATTATTAAAGTTGAAGTAAGCACGGAAGAGTCGTGCTGCGTCTTGGTTTTTCCGAAAAAAGCTGTTTTTCAACATGAAGTATTATTAGGCTTCTAATATGATTGTTGGGTTGTTTTATGGTGTGTGGGTGATTATTTTTCCGCACTTGGGACAGTGTATGTGGCGTAGGCTGGATTGGGAGTCGTATCCTGAGATGGTGGCGTCTTTTTTGGGTAGAACATAGCCGCAACGGGGACATATGTAAGAGTCCTTAGGCATTGTTTATTCTTCCTCGTAGATTTTTACGGTTTTTTGTGCT
>CBFCZR010000124.1:0-4368 GCA_965602795.1 Candidatus Bathyarchaeota archaeon
CAGAAATAGCCAACCGAATCCTCGAAAATTGCCATCTCTGTACTCGCAGATGCGGCTCCAACAGACTAAAGGGAGAATTAGGTTACTGCAAGTGCGGAACCCAAATTACCGTTTCAACAATATTTCCGCATACTGGCGAAGAGCCTGAGCTCGTTCCCTCCGGAACAATATTCACTTTAGGCTGCACCCTAAGATGTCTGCACTGCCAAAACTGGAGCATATCCCAGTGGTTCGAGTCCGGAGGAATCTACTCGCCTAGGCAGTTGGCGAAGGCGGTAGAGAAGCTTCGTGAAGGCGGCTGCAGAAACGTCAATCTTGTGGGCGGCGACCCCACCTCATGGCTGCCGCAGTGGCTTGAAACCTTTAGACATGTTGACGTGAATGTGCCTGTGGTTTGGAACTCTAACTCCTACTACAGCCTAGAGACCGCTAAACTGCTTGCCGGATTCGTGGACGTGTATCTCCTAGACTTCAAGTATGGACCCAAAAATTGCGCAGAAAGAATCTCAGACGCTCCCGACTATTGGATGGCCTGCACCCGAAACCACATGTATGCCAAGAAATATGGGGAACTTATCGTCCGCGTCTTGGTATTGCCTGACCATCTGGAGTGCTGCACAAAACCTATCTTGAATTGGATTGCCGAAAATCTTGGAGACTGGGTTCGCGTAAACCTGATGTTCCAGTATCGCCCAGAATGGAGAAGCCACGAGATACCGGAACTGCGAAGATGCCTCACAGAAAAGGAGAAAAACCGCGTCATAGAACTGGCGAAAGAGGCAGGCTTAACCAATTTTATAACCTGAAAGTTTGAGGCTCAACGCTGATTTTTGTCCTAGACCCGTTATTATGCTCTGGAATTAACCTTCATGCAATTTCTGTTAAACGTAGAGGAGTATGTAAGTGGCTATTCCGAAAATCAAAGAGACCAGCCAAAGCAGAACCGTGACATCCATTAGCCGCTTCCTTCTACTGCACGCCGCAACATTAGATGGACGGACTGCCCAAGCTCCCACCAAAAGTATTCCCATAATCATTGCGATGGCTCCTGGGATTGCATGAATCCATGTTGTTTGAATTTCTGGATATGAAATGTAATCCACAAACGCGCTGAATTGCCCAAAGAATATTGGTCCCATTACTGTTAGAAATGTGAGTATGTGCAGGATAACTGCGATTCCCATTAATCCGCCGTGTATGTTGAATCTCTTTTTGTTCTTGTAAAACAAGCTGATGACAATGATTACGAACATTATTACCTGTAGTGCGAGGTTGACGTCTACATTAAGAGCTGCTCCAGTTCCAAAGATTCCTGTCAATACATTTCCCCCAAAAATTGTTGCATACAACAAATATGTTGTCAAGAGGTGTTAAAAGATTTTTCATACAGCGATGGGCATGTCTCGGCTTATATCTGAGGTCCAAAACCTGTTTTCGAGCATCTACCTTTATATACTAACAGAAGAACAGAAAGAAAAAGGAGAAGAATATGCGATATTGTCCTGAATGCGGCGGAGAACTACATTACGTGTCCAGTACGAAATGTTATGTTTGCAAGAGCTGCGGTCTTTCTCTCTCTCCTCAAGAACTCTACGAGTTACGTGAAAAGTTGAGGCCAAGATTCGAAACTGAAGAGGAGCAGCACCGGCAGCAGAGAAAGGATTACCTTAATTGGTGGCTCGGCAAGAAAAAATAGACTGTGCAAAACCATAACGTTTTGACAAAAAAGTAGGTAACATGCTTTATACCGAAATTTCACTCTTAAACAAAGCAGTTATTACCCTTCAAGCTAGTAACCAGATGTCAGGTGTTTTCATGGATAAGTCTGTAGAGATAATCTGCGTCGGAAACGAGCTTCTCATAGGCAAAACCTTGAACACAAACGCTCAATGGCTAACCAGAAGAGTCACCACTCTGGGACTAGCCACACGTCGTGTCACTGTTGTGGGTGACGACATCAACGAAATCTCATCTACCATAAAAGAGGCGATTCAACGTAGCCCCGCTTTCATATTAACCACAGGAGGGTTAGGTCCCACCTTTGACGACAAAACCTTAGAAGGATTAGCAGAAGCTTTGGGACGCAGTACAAAAGTCAACGAAGAGGCGTTGAAAATGGTTAAGGAGAAGTACCTTAGCTATGCGCGGGAGGGCAGAATGGAGGCGGCTGAGTTGACTCCTCATCGCGTGAAGATGGCTAAGCTTCCACAAGGAGCCACACCTCTAAATAACCCGGTTGGAACCGCGCCCGCAGTATCAATCGAAAATGAAAACGTGACCATAATCGCTCTTCCCGGAGTCCCCTCGGAGATGAAGAGCATATTCGATGAGTCCGTGGCTTCTGCCTTGAAGAAATCTGCTGGCAACGTAACCTTCTTTGAAGCAAGCATAGAGACTACCAAGGTTATAGAGTCGGAGATGGCGCCTCTCATCGAGAAGGTGATGCACAACAACCCTCACGTTTACATCAAATCCCACCCGAAAGGGGCTGAAAGGGTTCCACGTATAGAATTTCATCTCTCCACAACAGCCAAAGACTCCAGCACCGCCAGAAAAGAGGTCAGCAAAGCCCTCTTTCAGCTTAGCGAGATGATTAAGGAAAAGGGCGGAAAAATCAAGCCCATCAAATCAGAAGCCTAAGTTTTAGCAAAAAGCGGACAAGAGATATATCTTCTAACGGGGATATGGGGTTAAGCGTTTCCTGTGTTTAAGGTGTTTGTATGGTTGTAGTTTTTGTTGTTGGGACAGCTGGGTCTGGGAAGTCTTTTCTCACCGCCTCCTTCGATGAATGGCTTAAGTCTGGGAAACAGAAGGTTGCGACCGTGAATCTGGACCCGGGCGTCTTGAATTTGCCCTATGCGCCTGACATTGACATCCGCAACTACATAGACATTAACAACATCATGGAAGAATATGGGCTTGGACCCAACGGAGCCTTGGTCCTAGCGGCTGATTTGATAGCGGAGGAAGCTGAAAGGCTGGGAAGCGAAATCGAAGACCTCCAATCTGATGTGGTCCTAGTGGATACTCCGGGGCAGATGGAACTGTTTGCGTTTAGAGCCAGCGGACCCTACATAGCGAACGAGCTGACCAAGGAGCCGAAGGCTATAGTTTACCTGTTTGACGCTGTTTTCTCCTTTAACCCCCTCAACTATGTCTCTAACATGTTCCTTTCAGCCGCAGTCTATAACCGCTTCTTCTTTCCGCAGCTGCATGTGCTTTCAAAATGTGACCTCCTCCCCCCCGAAGAGGCTAACCGCGTCGTGGATTGGTCTACCGACCCCGACGCCCTTGAGGCTGTTATTGAAGAGAAGCTGAGCGGCACAAGACGGCTTCTCAGCAGAGACATGGTGCAGGCGATCTATCGTTTGGGTTTGCAGTTTCAGTTGATACCTGTTTCTGGAAAAACGAATCAGGGAATGATCAATCTCAATTCTGCGCTGGAGCGAATTCTCAAGGGCGGGGAACAGTTTACTTTGTAGCTTTTTGTCTGTCTTGTTGTTCCGTGGAATGTTTCACGTTTAGAAATTTTGACCACTTAGTGGGCAAATGAAGCGTTAAATCCAGAAGGTGAGTGCTGCCGTGTCTGGTTCAGGGTAGGCAATAAAAACTTTGCTATTTATCCGTCTATTTAAGTCATATCTACAATCACCGTTTATGCAAAATGTTTATATCTAGGCGTATTATGAATCTGTAGCCATGATGAAAAAAAGGATGCTCAAGCTTCTGTTTGAGCTTATGAAGAACGCGAAGAGAAGCGACAGGGAAATCGCCAAAATTATAGGAGTTTCGCAGCCGACCATAACCCGGATGAGACAGCGGCTTGAGAAGAGCGCCATAATAGACTACACAGTTATACCTGATTGGACAGAGCTTGGATTCGAGATAATGGCTATGACCTTCGTGAAGGCTAAAGGAGCAGCAGCAGTGGCTGATAAGGCAAAGAAATGGGCTATGAAGAACCCCAACGTTGTTTTCGCGGCAGGAGGCGAAGGCATGGGAATGGACTATGCAATTCTGTCTTTCCACAAAAATTTCTCCGGTTACTCCAGTTTCATAGACGACCTGAAAACAAAGTGGGCTGAAAATCTGCAGGACCTACAGAGCTTTCTGATGACCACAGGCGAAGAGAGAATGGTGAAACCCCTCTCCCTGAAATATCTGGAAAAAACTTGGGACGAATCTTAAACGGCGCCGAAAAGCAATCCCCTGTCAATCCCTTACCTTTTCTTTTTTTAAAAATTGCCCATGTTGTTTTCGATTTTCGAGGAGGATAGAAAGGCTTAATTTAATCGCTTATCCCAAAAGCATGCAGGGTCCGTAGCTTAGCAAGGAAGAGCAACTTGCGCCTAAAGCACCGGGCTTTTA
>CBFCZR010000125.1:0-4360 GCA_965602795.1 Candidatus Bathyarchaeota archaeon
AAAAGTGTGTAGAATCGCTCCAACATCAAACCAGCAATCATATTAGGCTCCTAATAGAGGTACATTGTTGAAAACAGTGTTTTTTCTGATTTTTTAGTTGAGTGGGTTTTATTACTTGACTAATAAAGACCAAACCCTCCAGGCCAGTCTATATTCTTCAAATGTTTGAATGCTTTGTATATTCTTTCATTTTCTTCTTTACTTGGGTTCTTTGTGTTTAATCTAATCCCAAAAGAATAATTGCCAAACCAATATTTCACAAACGGTGTTACTCCAAATTTCTTTGCTTCCTTTTTCAACTTTTTTATTGCTTTTTTCAAATCCACATTGCTGGGTCTGTGAAAAACTTCTATTGGATACGCTATAAGCCACCCAGAACTGTGATAATACAAATCTGGATAATGATAAGAATCGATTGGCTCTAATGGATGCGGGATGACAAAAAATAGTTCATCGCCATACATACCTAATTTCAACTCACTCTTAGGATTCATAATAAGTTTACAGTTTTACTCTGAAGTCTTCCTTGAGAACGTCCAATGCAACATTAACAATGGTTTTTTTTACCTTAGACCGCTTTTGGATATTTTTGATGAAACTATTTAGCATGGTCTTATCCTTAAACCGCGCTATAACCAACATGTCATATTCACCTGTGATGTCGTAGATGGCTATGACGTCACATAACTGAGCTAACTCCTTCTCCACTTCAGTGCGATAATTACCGTCCACTTGAATAAGGATAATGCCAGTTAAGCTATAACCCAATCTGTCAAAATCCACTTTCACTGTATATCCTTTTAGGATGCCTTTATCCTCAAGCTTCCTTACGTGATTATATACGGTTCCAACAGCTACGTCGAGTTTGTCAGCTATTTTAGAAAAACTTCTGGAATCCTCTTGTAGCAACCCTATTATCTTAATGTCAATTTCACTTATCTCCAAGTCGTAAGCCAGTTTCAAATCACCGCCAAAAGTTTCAAATTAACTCCTCTGTTCTAGAATCCTAAATCGTAAGCTTCTTCTCCATGTTGGCTTAGGTCAAGACCTGTGTCTTCTTCTTCTGGACTTACACGTAGCGGTGAAAAAACATTGATTATTCTCAGCAATATATAGGATCCAAAGAATGAGAAACCAGCAACGATAACAACAGATACCAGTTGAGCAAACAATAGGTCAAAATTGCCATAGAATAGCCCATCCACGTTGTTTACCATCGTTGTTGCGAAAAGTCCTGTGGCTACAGAGCCCCACAAACCACTTACGCCATGGCAAGCAAATACATCCAACGAGTCATCGATTCTTGTTTTGGCTAATCTCCAGTTAGCCACCAAGTTTGAAACAATTCCTGCAACCAAGCCAATAATAATCGCTGAAGTCATGTTAACAAAGCCCGAAGCAGGAGTCACAGCCACCAATCCACATACTGCACCAACAGAAATACCAACTGCCGAGGGTTTTCCTTTTTTTAACCAATCAACAATCATCCAACTTGTTGCGGCTGCTGCAGCGGCTAAGTTAGTGGCTACAAGCGCAGACACAGAAAGAGCGCTTGCTTCTAGTGCACTTCCCGCGTTAAAACCGAACCAACCAAACCAGAGTAACGATGCTCCCAAGATTACATATGGTATGTTGCATGCTTTGTGTTCGGTTCCATTACAGCTGTTGTTCGGCTGACCCTTCGGTGTTTTGCGTCTGCCAATAACCAATGCAGCGGCGAGGGCAGAAAATCCTGCAGTAACATGAATTACTATGCCACCTGCGAAGTCAACTGCACCTAAAACGTCTAACCACCCATTAGCGTTCCACACCCAGTGTGCGACAGGAGAGTAAATGAATGTTGACCATAGCACTGTGAAAATTAGAAGCGAACGGAATCTTATTCTTTCTGCAAATGCTCCGATGATCAAAGCAGGGGTGATTGCGGCAAATTTTAGCTGGAAAGCAAAGAATAGTAGTTCGGGAATCTGGGCTGCATATGGGCTTATGGTGTTTACTCCTATTCCGTTTAAGCCCAATAGGGATAGGTCGCCGATTATACCATTTATGCTGGAGCCAAATGTGATGCTGTAGCCCCAAAATGTCCAGACTAAGCTGGATACTGCGAATATGATTAAACATTGAACAAGGGTTGAAACAAGGTTTTTCTTTCTAACTAAACCCGCGTAGAAGAATCCAAGTGCTGGAGTCATTAGCATAACTAATGCGGTCGCTGTTGATAACCATGCTATGTCTCCAACTGCCATTCTCCATGCCTCTTCTTGGTGGTTTTGTTTAACATGTTTTTTTGGATGAAATTGGTTTCCATGAGTGCTATTGTCTCCGGTAAGTAATTCAATCGAAGAGTGAATATTTGTTCAATTGTATATAAAACTTTGCTAAAAACTGAATGATTATTCGTTCATTTCCACATAGTTGAATGTTTATTCAATTAATGCCTGAAATTCATTCAGTCAACTGTAAAAATGAACCTCAAATCAAGGAAGATTCAGAAAAACATTCAAAATCAAAAAACAGAAAAAACAAAACCTGAACAAAAAACACAAAACAACCTAACAAAAATCGCCAAAAACAATTAATCAGTGGACAAAATAACGGGGGCGCCACAAACACACAATCATATTAGGAGACTAATAACAGCGTATTGTTGAAAAACAGCTTTTTTCTATTCACGCTTAGCCCATAACTCTTTTTTCAGCATATCCCTTACCGCTGCCCTGATGGCGGCACTTCGGCTCGGATACATTCCTGATCTCACTAATTCGTCAAGTCCTGTCAAATAGGCTTCTGGAAGAAGAACAGTTACAAGCTTCATTCATGTTTCACCTTAGCATCTGGCATATTAATTAACTAATATGCAGCTATATCCTTAATAGACTTTACCTCAACAGAAGCTATTGCCTCGAAAACAGCGCCCAGAAAAGACAGCAGAAATTACTCAAAACAGCTCTTTATTTCATCCAAGGAAAGAATTGCCACATCGTTTTCTTCCAGAATTTTTTCAGCCTTCTCTAAATCGTCGGCTCGTACCACCAAAGCAAACTTTCCATCAATATGCACAGCAGATGAATAAGCATACGCGATGTTTAAGTCGTTGTCTCCCAAAATTTTCGCTATTCTGGAAATCTTGTCTTTCTCCGTTGTCAAAATAACGGTCACTTCAACATTCTTTTTTGATTTAGCAAGATTGAAGGTTGCATCTTCCAAAATTTTTGTAGCTTTTCCAGCATCCTCGGTTATCATCCTGATTAACCCAAATTCGCCAGCATCAGCAATTGATAAAGCAAAAATCCTAATTTTGAACCTGTCAAGATAATCAAACAACTTGGACAGTGCTCCAGGCTTATTATCCAAGAAGACACTCACTTGCTGCACAGGCATAACTTTTACCCAAACTCAAGTAGACTCAAACAATATTTATATCTTCACATACCTAACATTTCATTCCCCAAGCGGAGACCACAGAATTGCTCAAATGTATCGGCGTCTCAAAAAAATTCGGCGGACTACAAGCACTAAAAAATGTTGATTTCACAGTCAACAAAAACGAAATCGCCGGGCTTGTTGGTCCTAACGGCTCTGGAAAATCAACACTGCTAAACGTCATCAGCGGAGTATACAAACCAGACTCAGGCAAAGTCATGTTCATGAACGAGGTCATCTCCAAACTCCCGCCTCACCTAGTCTGTGCTAAAGGAATAACAAAAACATCCCAATCTGTACAATCTTTCCCAGAGATGACCACCCTCGAAAACGTGCTTTCAGGCGTGCTTTTTGGACGGAAAGAAGCAAAAGAGCATGACCCCCTAACCAAAGCTAAGGAACTCTTAGAGTTTGTGGGCTTAGACAAACAAAAATTCAACATTCCCGCAAAGAATTTGAATGTGGTAGAATTGAGGCGCGTTCAGCTGGCAAGAGCCTTAGCTACAACACCTAAATTGCTCCTCTTAGATGAGCTACTCACCGGTTTGACACCAAAAGAAAGCGACGAAGCCATTGCCTTGGTAAAACTGATTAGAAAACAGGGCGTAACCATACTCATGGTCGAGCACGTCATGAAAGTAATTATGGGCCTATGCGACCGCGTAACCGTTCTACATCATGGCGAAAAAATCTGTGAAGGAACACCCGAAAAAGTATGCGATGACGAGAATGTAGTGAAAGTGTATCTAGGTAAAAAATTTTCATTCTATGAAGAAGAGGAGTAAAGATGCTGGAAGTCGAAAAACTCTCTGCAGCCTACGGTCTGGTCCAGATACTCTGGGACGTGTCCTTCAAGATTAAAGAAAAAGAAATAGTCAGCATAATCGGACCAAACGGCGCAGGCAAAACCACCTTAGTGAAAACTATTATGGGGTTG
>CBFCZR010000126.1:0-4269 GCA_965602795.1 Candidatus Bathyarchaeota archaeon
GATGTTACAGAATGGGGAAAAGACTTGGGCAGCATATTCTTCGGCTCTAGAACAGGCGAACCCATCAGCCTAGGCATAGGAATGACGGTCATGAACTACTTTTTGATTGGCGTGTCACTGCTTGCTGCAGGGCTGGTGGTGCTTTTAAGAAACCGTATTTTAGCTATAAAACCACAACTAGCTAGACTAATGAGGTTTCAAAAAGTGAACGTGGATAAGAGGTTGAACGCAAATTCTGTGGTTGAATCTGCGGTTGAGGAAGAAAACATTGCGGCAGGAGAAGAAATCCGCTTTTTAGGATGCCCTTATCACTTTGGGTATCTGTCAAGCCGCCCAGAGGATTCTGATATTCCTCAAGAGTGTATGCTTTGCCATCGGTTAGGAGACTGTATGGTAGCGACAGTTTATGTGAAAAAACTCGGCGAAAGATAAAGAAGCGGGACTGCAAAAAGGTTAACCGGAGAACACTTTTGATATTTCATAGAGTTCTAAGTCAACCTGTTTTCGTTTACCTGCCACGTCCTTTAATGGCACAGAAACAATTTTGTTTCCTTGGAGTGCAACCATCTGTCCGAACTGGCCCTTGTGAACCAAGTCTATGGCGGCGATTCCGTATCTTGTAGCCAGCACCCGATCAAAGGCTGTTGGGGAACCGCCACGTTGGAGATGCCCAAGAACTACAACTCGGGTTTCGGTGTCTAGGCATTTCTCAATTTCCTTTCCAAGATAGTAGCCTACGCCACCGAGTCGTGGGTGTCCAAATTCGTCACAGCCTGTTCCATAAAAGATGGCTTGGGCGTCTTTGGGTTTTGCTCCCTCAGCAACAACGACGAGGCTGAAGGTTTTTCCTCGTTCCAGTCGTTGTTTGATGTCCTGGCAGACTTCTTCCATGTCGAAGGGCTTCTCGGGAATTAGGATGATGTCTGCTCCTCCAGCGATGCCGGCTTCTAGGGCTATCCAGCCGGTGTATCTTCCCATCACCTCTAGAATCATTACCCTGTGGTGTGCCTCTGCTGTGGTGTGAAGCCTGTCGATGGCTTCGCATGCTATGTGAACGGCGGTGTGGAATCCGAAGGTGTAGTCGGTTAAGCCTAAGTCGTTGTCGATGGTTTTGGGCACTCCGACACAGGGCAGTCCTAGTTCACCCATTTTTGTGGCTACTCCCAATGTGTCGTCTCCGCCGATAACCACCACTGCGTCAATGCCATTCTTTTTAACATTGTCCAGAACTTTTTGTGGTCCACCCTCACGTTTGAAAGGGTTAGTTCTCGAGGTTCCCAAAATTGATCCGCCGCGAGGAAGTATCCCTGAGATTGTTTCCAGATTTAGAGGCGTGAAGGCGCAGTTGATTAGTCCCCGCCATCCGTCTTTTATGCCGATCATTTGGTAGTCGTAGTTTAGGATGCCCTTTCGTACAACTGCCCTGATGACAGCGTTGATTCCAGGAGCATCGCCTCCTCCACTTAACACTCCAACCTTCAAGGTTTCTTCCTTCTAAACAGAACTCTTCCCTGATTGTCTAAGTTGTTATAACCTTTTTTTATTTTTTCCTTATAATTTCAGCTCATTTTAACTTCACAGCAATTCAATCCGTGGTCTCTTTCGGGTTTGGGGGTTAAAATCTAACGTAAGTTATAGTTACACGATTTAATGTTCAAATAATAGGAGGTTCATAGTACTAAAGCAGTGAGGGTTGGCGCGTATTATGAATTCCACATCCTTTGATATTGAAAAAACTGTAATTGAATTGGTTATGGCAGACGAAATAGAAGTAAAGAAACAAATTGCAGAACAAATTCGTGAAAAAGCAAAAGAAAAGGGGATTTATCCCGCAAGCATCCACGATTTCTATATGGCTCGGGGTAGGGGCGAGCTTCAAGGATTCACAGTTCCAGCCATAAACTTAAGAACATTGACCTACGATTTGGCTCGTGCCATATTTCGAGTGGCTAAAAAACACAGTTCAGGTGCTTTCATTTTTGAGATTGCAAAATCAGAAATTGGCTACACCAACCAACCTCCCGTCGAATTTGCAAGCATGGTTTTAGCAGCCGCCATGAAAGAAAATTATTCAGGACCAGTTTTCATTCAAGGAGACCACTTCCAACTAAAAGCCGCTAAATTTAAGGAAAATCCAGATAAAGAAATCGAGGGCGTAAAAAACCTAATCAAAGATTCCATAGATGCAGGCTTCTACAACATCGACATCGATTCTTCAACCCTTGTTGATTTATCCAAACAGACCATAAAAGAGCAACAACGGTTAAACTATGAAGTCTGTGCAAAACTCACACAATTCATTCGCAGCATAGAACCAAAAAAGGTTACAGTTTCTGTGGGCGGAGAAATTGGCGAAATAGGCACTCAAAATTCGACGCCTGAAGACCTGCAAGCGTACATGAGCGGTCTTGAAGAACATCTAGAAAATGGCGTGAAAGGAATAAGCAAGATTTCGGTTCAAACAGGTACAACTCATGGTGGCGTTGTTTTACCTGATGGGTCAATAGCCCAAATTAAGCTTGATTTTAACACACTGAAAACGCTCTCTGAGAATGCACGTAAAGAATATGGAATGGCAGGAGCAGTCCAACACGGCGCATCAACCCTGCCTCCAGAAGCTTTCCACAAATTTGTTGAATGTGAAGCCGCAGAAGTCCATTTGGCTACAGCCTTCCAGAACATAATTTATGAATCAAAACACTTCCCCGAAGACCTTAGACAAAAAATGTACACTTGGCTACGAAATAACCTTGCAAACGAACGAAAAGAAGACCAAACCGAAGAACAATTCATTTACAAAACACGCAAAAAAGCCCTCGGGCAATTCAAGAAAGAAATCATGGCATTACCCCAACAAACCCGAACAACCATCGCCACTGAAGTTGAAACACAATTCGAATTCCTGTTCAAACAACTAAACGTAATAAACACAAAAACACTAGTGGAAAAATACTGTACATAAAATTGTTGGTGACTTGAATGGAGATACCGTTTAGCGATTTCATGAAGCTTGACTTACGGGTCGGCGAAGTTGAAGAAGCAACGCAGATTCCGAAGTCAAGGAATCTTCTTAAACTTATTGTTGATTTTGGTTCAGAGAAGAGACAGGCAGTTGCTGGTCTGCTGCAATATTATAAGCCTGAAGAGTTGGTGGGCAAAAAGTTTGTTTTTCTGGTGAATCTAGAGAGACGAAAGCTCATGGGCATAGAATCGCAGTGTATGGTGCTCGCCGCCGAAGACAGTGAGGGGCATGTGGTTCTGGTTGCTCCAGAAAAGGATATTGCGGCGGGAAGCAGAATAAGATAAAGGCTGTTTCAGATTCTTCCTAGGATGAAAGCCAAAAGTCCGGTGGTAAACCAGATTAGGCTCAGATTTTTTATCCGTTTAGCGTTTTTTCTGGAATAGTCTCTGAGAAGCAGAAATGAGGATGCGGTTAATCCGATGTCGGTTATGATTACGGGTGGGAGAAACCAGTTTGAAACTAGTCCCCACAGCCATGGTAATGGGCTGAGGCATACTGCCAAGAGCATGAAGATTGCTGCGGTTGCTGCTGCTGTTTTTTCGCCGTAGGAGACTGCGATTGTTTTGATGTTGTGGGTTTTGTCTCCTTCAACATCCACTATTCCTTTTGTGATTTCTCTTCCGGTGTTTGACAGAAAGGCGATGGCGACGAACAGTAGGGTGGAGGTTTCTAGTTGCCCCACGGCTAAGCCTCCATAAATGAAGGGGATTACCACTGTTGCGCTGACCAGCAAATTTCCGGGGAGCCCTGTTCCCTTGCCTTTGGTTATGTATGTTACGGATATTATCAACGCTGTCACCGCTACCAGAAGGCTGGGCAGGTTAGTTAGAACTGATGATGCCAGTCCTATTGTGGTTAAGGCAGCGGCGAATGTGAGGGCTTCTTTTGGGCTTATTGTGCCGCTTGGGATTGGGCGGTTTGGTTCGTTTATGGCGTCGATTTGTCGGTCGTAGTAATCGTTTATGGTCATGGAGGCTGCCGTTAAAGAAAAGGAGGTTACGAATCCGAGGAGGAGGTTGATTGTGAAGCTGAGTGTGGAAACCAGGGAGGCGCCCACAATCACTGCGAAACCCATCATTAGGCAGTTCAGCGGCCTTGTTAACCGTAGGAGCCCCGTTAGTTTTTCCATCATCATTTCCTCAATCGGCGTGGCGTCAAATTCAAACATTAATGGATATGTTTCGGTGTAGAGACCAGTTACAACCCTGAGGCTTTTAGATTTATCTCTGAGAAGCAACAACTGAACC
>CBFCZR010000127.1:0-4139 GCA_965602795.1 Candidatus Bathyarchaeota archaeon
TATTTGCTGTATCGTTTTCCATCTCTTTCTCTGTTGCCGTTTGGGTCTGGAACATAGCGGATAAACGCTACCACCCGGTTTGGCGGATGAACTAATCCTTTAACATCAAAAACGATGTTGTCTTTCGATTCTATGAGGTCGCCTTCGCGTGCTTTCATGGCTGTCAACAGTTGCTTTCAGTCTATAATAGTCTTCTCTTGCCAAAGCCAACCTATCTCTTATTTTGGGTACCCACGGAACAGCAATGAAGCGTTCCAGAAGGCGGCAGAGCAGAAACTGTGACGAACTTTTATAGTGCGAATCAAGTGCCTTTTTTGCCTCGTTCATTAACGATGACTGTTTGGGTTGGATAGGCGAAACTTATTCCCTCTTTCTCGAACCGCTTTTTGAGTGAGAAGTTTATTTCTTGCTGGATATCCATGTATGTGTTATAGTCTGGGTTGTCAATGTAGTATACAACCTCAAATTCTAAACTGTAATCACCGTACTTTTTGAAGTGAACCCGATCCAGTTCTGCCAGTTCAATCTTATCTATGACTTCTTCTGTAATCTTCAAAACTTTTTCTAGCTTTTCAGAGGGAGTGTCATAGACAACGCCGAAGTTAAACTCCACTCTTCGTCTTTCCAACTTTTTGTAGTTGTTGATTCTGGTAGATGTCAACTCCTGGTTTGAAATAACCACTTCATGGCCCCACAAGCTCTGTATTCGGGTGCTTCTTATTCCAACGTTTTTGACAACCCCTAGATTATCGCCAACGATAATGAAGTCTCCAACCTCGAAGGGTTTATCGAAGAATATGGAAAAGGAAGCAAAGATGTCAGTTAAAATGTGTTGTAAACCAAAACCGAGTACTATCCCGAGTACTCCAAAGCTAGCCACCACGGTTGTGACATTAACTCCAAAAAGCGATATTATGTAGACGAAAGCTAATGCCCATAATGCTCCTCTGAAAATTCGGCCTAGAACCTTAACAACTGACCCTTCAGTTTCTTGCTTTTTGTCTTTAGCAAGCTTTTGCATCCCGTAATCGACAAACTGCTGTAAACTTTGGACGATGATGAAAACGACAACAATGGGAGTGGCATAAGTGAAAAACACGTTTACAAGATTGTGAACCTGAATGAGGGAAAGAGCGATAGATACGGCGAAGAAAACGTAGAATGGCCACCTAATCTTATCCACTACTTTTACTAGTAAGTCGTCAATTTCTGCGTGGGTACTCTCCGCTATACTTCTTAACCTTCTGAGTACTCCATATTTTATGATTCTAAAAATAATCACTGCTGCTGCAAAAACTGCTATGGCTAGAATATAGTCCTGTACAGAATTGCCCCAAAGGGAATAATCCAATATTTCTTGGAAAGTCATAGAATGCCTGCATAGGGCAGCGCAAAACCACTAATAAATGTTTTCAAAATTGGCTAAACGATGATTTTTGGGTGCAAATCAACGCTATATTTGTGCCGTAACTATTTTATTTCTGCTTTAAGTTACTAGTGAACAATCATCTAATTGCCATTTTGTGGAGTTTGGATGGAGGATGGAAGATAGCACCTCGAAAGTTGAAGAAGAGGATATAACCAAAGAAGAGTTGGCTTTGGTGGAGGCAGCCCTCTATGTTACGGGTCGCCCATTAGGCTTAGGGACCTTAGGTAGCATTCTGGGCACTCGTTCCAAAAGCAGGATTCTACGGATAGCTCAGAGCCTTGTGGAGCGATACAACAGTTACAATTGCGCTCTTGAAGTTTTAGAGGTGAAGGAACAACGTTTTGTTATGCAGCTAAAAGCCGAGTACGCCCCCAGAGCCAAGAGAGTCTCGTTGCGACCAATATTAACTTCTGGGCCACTCAGAACATTATCTTACATAGCCTATCACCAACCAGTGCTTCAGACCAAAGTTATCGAGACTCGAGGCGGTCATGCTTACAGACACCTGAAAATGTTAGAAGAACAAGATTTGATAACCCGAAAGGGAGCTGGAAGAACAAGGGTCATCAGAACTACCGATCTGTTTGCTGATTACTTCGGATTAAGCCATGACCCTCGCGGCTTGAAGCGGCAAATCAAAAGCATATTTAAACTAGAATAATCTACTGTATCAACCACTCCATTGGTGAATTGACGCAAACCTAACCTTTGTGTTTAAAATGGTTCGTTGCCTACTCTGCGACAAAAAGTTCAAGACAGAAAGAGGATTATCTGTGCACTTAGCTAGAACTCACAATATTCGTGGACCCCACGGGCGACTTTCTTTGAGGACGATTCAAAAGTTTTTTCCGTTACTCAAAAAGAGACAATGGGCAAAAGCTGAGAAATTTTTGAAATTGGCAGTGAAAAAGATTGAGGAAGACGAGTGGGTTAAAGGTTACATTCACGCCTTGAATGGAATGATTACAGCCCTTAAAATATCCTATTCGCCTCCTCAACCATACATCGTTAAACTCAAGGAGTTTAGCAGCACGAAACTTCAAGAAGTCAAACATACTTTCAATGCGTTATCTGACACTCTAGATAACAAAAACACGTTTGACGCAGCCTATTTTCAAGCCTGGGAAGATTTCACACAGTATTCTCTTCGCGCGCAAGATTGAAAACAGTAATTTAGCGGATGAACAACGTTTTTGTATTTTTCGTCATTCAAAACAGCCTTCGCTTGGCTGTGAGCCCATTAATTTAATACGGGGGCGCCCCAATTGTTTACTGTGAATTTTATAGGAGATGGACTTAACGTCAAAGTTAACTGAATTTGAGAGGAAAGTATACGCTTTCATCAAAGCGCAGGGTGACGTGCAGGTTTCCAATATTCCCAAGCGGATGTGGGGTGCAATTCCCAACCTCAAGAGTGCAGGACTGGTCAAAAGTTACAGGAGACCAACAACTCCGTGGGCTTCCAAGAAACAAACATTCGTGAAAACATTAGAAAAGTGACCAGAAAACCTTCAAATGTCAGGAAGGATGTGCACGTATTCCTTGCATGACTCTGTTCAAAGATAAGCTTTTTGGCCTATCCCTTTTACATGTATGACATCAAACTGTGAAAAGGTAACTGCAGATATATCTTACAAAGATAGTTCTACATAATTTTATCATATTAACCATTCTAATAGTTCCAAAGCTTCCTCTTCTCCTTGTAGGGATAAATTGTGAAGTTTGCTGGTAACTGGAAAGAAACGGAGAAAACTCCATTCCGTAAACAGATAAAAGATAAAGTTCGTCCACCAGGTTCTTTGAAACCGCGCCTTGATAAGGCAAATAAACGGGTGAAAATTCAGATTCGAAAGTTAAACAGGGCAGCTAACCGTTTTTCGAAACGAGACAAGTCGTTATTCGCGAAAACAGTCAAAGCATATTCAAGTCATGACCTTGTGCGCGCCAAAGTTTATGCCAACGAACTGGCGGAGATACGGAAAACTGAACAAACAATCATGAACACTAGGCTTGCTTTAGAACAGATTTCTCTCCGGTTAGGCACTGTTTCAGATTTTGGTGATGTTGTGACCATGCTCTCTCCGACGGTGAGCGTGCTCCAGAACATCGGAAAAGGATTGACTAATACTTTGCCTGAAGCTGGAAAAGAGCTGGGGCAGATTGGAGACCTGCTCAACGGAATAATTGCTGAATCCAATCAAAGCACAGGTGTAGACATCGATTTTGAAGCTCCGAATGATGAGGCACAAAAAATTCTGAGCGAAGCCGCGAATGCAGCAGAACAAAACATTAAACAGCGACTCCCAGAGATACCCGCCGACATCCCAACACCTAGAGAAAAAGTTCTAACTGAAGGCTGATGGCTTACTGGCTTCATGCACCATTTTAGTGGAATACAAAAACAGCAGCCCCCTCTTTTCTTCCCCCTTCAATTTGGCTGTTTCATGAGATAATGCCATGATACCGTAGACCTTCAATTACCCCGTTCACATAAAATGATTCAGCTACATAAACATGGGAATTCTTCGACATTTTCTTTCGCAAATGGATAGGCGCGTTACCCACCAGTATTCCGTAATCGCTTTTTTCCAGCATCTCTTCGTCGTTTTCAGAGTCTCCACAACAAATTATCGGCAGCTTCAATGTGTTTCCCAGATATTTAGCGGCGTTCCCTTTTCCCGCACTTTCTGGTATTATGTCCAAAAACTGT
>CBFCZR010000128.1:0-4007 GCA_965602795.1 Candidatus Bathyarchaeota archaeon
ACCTGTTCGAACAGTTCTAGATTCTTGGTCACTTTGCCGATTATGTTGACGGGACTGTATGGTTGGGTTTCACCGTAGAAGATGCAGAAGGCGCTTCCCATAGGCCAATAGGCTAAGGTTCCATTTTCCACTGTGGGTTTAGCTTTTTCGTTACCCATTTTCACGGGAATATTGAAGTAAACTTCTTGTTGCCATAGGGCTGCTAGACCCTCTAAGGGAAGCTGCCGGATTATAGCGTCAGTAGTTCGTGGAGATTGAATGCGAACAAGTTCTCCTTCCGCTTCTCCAACGTTCTCAATAATGAATCGGATGGGTAGACGAGAAACGCTCATGATTCAAACACTCACCGAGATAATTTCACAGGCTCCTATTATTTTTTATTGTACAACTCTCTTGACCAGAGAACCAGAGCGTGTGATTTGGCACTCAAATATGCCTTTATTTGCTCTCTTTTTGCTGTTTTTTGACATAAAATTCTGGAAAGAAAAATGAGTTAGTAAACTTTATATTCGAGTTGAAAGTTGCAGTAGCTAGAAATTCAGCTAGAGAAATAGGAATGATTTGTATGGCATATTTAACCTCACAGGGTGGACAACCTGTTCTTATCCTTAAGGAAGGAACATCACGTAAACGTGGAAAAGATGCCCAGAAAAATAACATAATGGCAGCCAAAATTATAGCCGAAGTTTTAAGAAGCACTTTGGGCCCTCGCGGCATGGACAAAATGCTAATTGACGGCCTAGGCGACATAACAATAACCAATGACGGAGCAGCGATACTGGACGAGATAGATGTTCAGCATCCCGCAGCAAAGATGATGGTGGAAGTAGCCAAGACCCAAGATGACATGGTGGGCGACGGAACAACCACCGCCGTAATCTTAGCTGGAGAGCTCTTGCAGAAAGCTGAGGATTTGCTGGAACAAAATATTCACCCAACCATTATCGTGCAGGGATACAGAAAAGCCGTTGAGAAGGCAATTGAAGCTTTAGCCAAACTGGCGATAAAAATTGAACTAGATGACCGCGCAGCCCTGAAGAAAGTTTCCATGACTTCTATGGGAAGCAAAGCAGTAGGTGATGCTCGAAGTCATCTGTCCGACATCACCATTGATGCCGTAAAACTGATCGCTGAAAAGCGAGGCGATAAAATGATAGCGGACATCGATAACATTCAGAGAATCAAGAAAGAGGGAAAAAGCCTCTACGATACAGAACTTATCAAAGGCATAATCATCGACAAAGAAATTGTTAACTCAGGAATGCCCAAACGAATTGAAAAGGCAAAAATTGCTCTCCTCGACTCCCCTCTAGAAGTGGAGAAAACCGAGTTCTCATCAGAAATCAGGATACGAGACCCCACCCAGATGCAGGCATTCTTGGACAAAGAAACAAGCATGCTCAAGGAAATGGTGGAAAAGATCAAAGCCTCAGGCGCAACAGTTCTCTTTTGCCAGAAGGGCATCGGCGACATGGCTCAGCACTTCCTAGCAAAGAAAGGAATCATGGCTGCAAGACGAGTAAAGCAATCAGACATGGAGAAACTGGCCAGAGCCACTGGAGGCAAAGTCATCACAAAATTAGACGACCTGAATAGCAAAGATTTGGGAGATGCAGGACTTGTGGAAGAACGTAAGGTCGGGGATGACAAGATGATATTTGTGGAGAAATGCAAAGAACCCCGCTCAGTTGCGATTCTCATCCGTGCTGGTCTAGAACGGATGGTGGACGAAGCTGACAGAGCAATGAACGATGCACTGTCAGTGGTCGCTGATGTCGTCAAAGATAACAAAATCGTAGCTGGCGGAGGCGCCACAGAAGCTGAAATCGCAAAAGTTCTTCGCGGCTACGCTACAAAGGTAGGCGGCAGGGAACAACTCGCTATAGAAGCATTCGCTGATTCGCTGGAAATAGTGCCTAAGACATTGGCTGAAAACGCAGGTCTAGAATCTATAGACATCCTTGTCGGATTGAGAGCAGCTCACGACAAAAAAAGTGGACATCTGATGGGTGTCGATGTTTTCAAGGGCAAAATAGTTAACAGCTACAAGGCAGGAGTCGTTGAACCCCTGAAAGTTAAGGAGCAGGCCATGAAGTCAGCCGCTGAAGTTGCCTCCATGATATTGAGAATCGACGATGTGATTGCATCGACGAAACCGAAAGAGGGAGCTCCTCCGGGCGGAATGCCTCCGGCATAGTGAGACCATAAAGAAATTTTTTTTCTTTCTTTTTTTCTAATTTTTTGTAGAAAACTTAATCTGTTTTTCTTAGTATCAATCATTAGTTCAATGTCGTAACTGAGTTAAACAGGTTTAACGCAGTTTACGTCTTGTATGCTAAGTGCAGGGTATAAAGGGAAAATTGGTGGTGCAGAAGATGGATTCACTTACTTTGGGTGTTGACCTTGGAGGCACTAAAGTTAATGTGGGACTAGTAGATGCTGATGGTTGCCTCCTGTCTTCTCAAAAGTCTATGATTCATGCCTCAAAGGAGCCAGAGATGGTTCTCGCCGACATTTCAACTGGGATAGAAGCTTGCCTCAGCAAATCTGGCAAAGAAGCTAAAGCTCTTGGAATCGGAGTAGCTGCTCAAGTTGACCGGAGGGGCGTTGTGCGTGGTTCTCCAAATTTGGGTTGGCGAAACGTTCCCTTAAAGAAGAAACTGGAGAAACAGGTTGGTTTGCCTGTTTTTGTCACTAACGATGTTAACGCAGCTACTTGGGGTGAGTGGCGTTACGGTGCAGGAAGAGGCGTCGATGATTTGGCTGTTCTTTTTGTGGGCACAGGTGTGGGTGGGGGAGTCATAACTGGCGGAAAACTTCTAACTGGATGCAACAACAGCGGCGGAGAACTAGGGCACATCACCCTTGTTTATGATGGAAGGAAATGCCACTGCCCTAACAAGGGTTGTTTGGAGGCTTATGTTGGTGGTTGGGCGATTGCTGAGCGTGCACAAGAGGCGATTAAAAGTTTGTCAACTGAAGGGCGACGTTTGCTGACTTTGGCGGGAGGTATAAAGCAAGTTACGGCGGTTACGGTTAGTCAAGCTTATCGGGAAGGCGATTTGTTGGCTCGGCTGCTAGTGGAGGAGACTGGGCGATACTTGGCTGCTGGAGTGGTCAGCATCGTTAACGCCTTTAATCCCTGTGTTCTGGCTCTTGGAGGCGGCGTTATCGAAGGTATCCCTAAGCTGATACAGATAGTGAAGGACACGATTCCGACTATGGCGTTAGAGGCTTCTGTTGAAGAACTGAAAATTGTGAAGGCTGAGTTAGGCGGTGATGCAGGGGTAATCGGGGCAGCTGCCTTGGCTCAAGAGTTAGTGGATAAAGATTCGTGAACTCGTCTGTAAGCTGTTTTCGGACGTTTGTTTATCGCCTGCATTTCTGTGTTGGTAAGCAAAAGGTTAAAGTTCTTCCGTGTAAGAGTTTGTTAGACGGGGAACTCAGATGTCTGTCTTAGCATATGTGTTAGTTACGTTGAATCCGGGAACCGAGAAGAACATACTCGAAAAAGTTGCACACTTTAACGAAGTCAAAAAAGTAAGCATGATGTACGGCGAATACGACGCCATCGTCAAAGTATGCACGGAAAACCTGGAACAATTAAACCAATTTTTAACAGATAAACTGAGGGTGCTACCCGACATCTTCCAAACAGCCACCCTAATAATAGCCAAAACCCACACAGGCAAACGTTAATCTACAAATTTTTTTCGTTTGCTTTACTGCCTAGAAGAATGGGGTTTGCTGAGGCTCCCGCACAGTAGTCGAGTTTGGGGAATGAAAAAAATGAAACTTGGAAATAAACCAAACTATTGCTTTTTTGGTTAAGTTTCATTTCTTATGCAGGAGCCTACTCAGCCCCTCTTCCTCTGAGTTTTACTTCCCAAATAAAAAAAGGGAAGGGAAAAATTTTGGGTTTATTGTTGTTTTCTGAGTGCCATGTAGGCGATTAGGCCTATGACTACGCCGATTGCTGCGATTATCAGGATTACTATGTCTATTGT
>CBFCZR010000129.1:0-3977 GCA_965602795.1 Candidatus Bathyarchaeota archaeon
CTCAACAAAGGAGGATGGTTGAAGTGTGCGCTGTAAACAATGGAAACGGTGCATCGGTTAACAAATTGGATAAAGAAAAGAAATAATTGAATTGACAAGCCCAGCCATCAACGAACAAATCCATAATCTCCCCATTTTTTGTTGACAAACGAAATATAAACTAGGGCACTGAATAGGCTTAAACAGAAGAAAGCTGCTTTTCTCTCGAAGACAGATAGGGAAAACAGTTGACAAAGACAAGGCTGGATGCTAAAACGTTATGGGAAGGGCTGTTCTTTCCATTGTTTTATTTGTTGTTCGCATTTGGTTTTTATGTCTGGGTCGTCTGTTTTGTCTTTTAGGGCTTCAAGGAATTCGAGGCGTTTGTTTACTGCCCGAATTTCCGCAGTCTCATAGTAGAGCCGCCCCTCAATAAAGTCCTTCATCTGCTGCGTCTTCTGAATCATAAACCCCGCATCGTCAACTGGGTCATCAAGCGCTTTCACGTGGAACCATATGGCCGCTTCTTGCTCGCGAAGCTGACTTAATCCCTCGATTTCGCGAACAACCCTGATGTAGGTTCGCATGAACTCGTAGTATCCCGCAGTTTTAATCAGTTTTAGGGCTTCTTCAACTCTGGCCACGAACTCTGGGCTTCCCTCCGCCTTCAGGTCATGCTTGTAGCCGTTTTCGATGAGTTCTCTGGCCTTTTTCACTTCGTCTTTAGTGTAGACTCTTTCAGGAAAATCCATTCTTCCCCCACACTCTCCATCTGAAACAATACAAATAAAACTTTAGCTTAGCATCTTATAGATTTTGAGGTTTTTTCCGCCGGAAACGTATTCAATCATTTTCCGTTTTTCTAATTCTTTGAGGAAAGCGTTTGCTAAGCTCAACCGTATGTTAAACCGTGAAGCCACCACAGAAGCAGTGAGAACTTTCATACCTTTCAATGTGCCCATCACCTTTTTGTTGTTTAGGTCAGGCATACTCAATCCAAGGGGTTTCTTTGAGGCTTGCGCTGCAGCTGATTTTTGGCTCTTATTTTTCGGTTCTTTTGTTTTCTTTGGTTTTGTCATCTGTTTAAGTGATTGCTTCTTTTTTCCGCCACCCATAGTGTCTTCACCAGAGTTTTGAAGAAGAACCGTTCCTTATAGGCTTTCTCCCTGTTATTGGACTTCGCCGATACTCTTTTTGTGGGTTTTCTTCCACTCTTCTAGTGGGATGCCCAGCTTTTCTTCTATTTTTGGTCTGTGGATGGAGTTCATGGCGCAGAAGGGGATGATTCTGCCGTCGGGCACGGCGTAGTGGATACAACATCTTTGTACTCTTGCTAGGTCAAAGTTGTAGGGGTCCATAAAGTGCATGCTGGAGATGAGGAGCATCTTTCTGTGCAGGTCTCCCAATGATTCGTAGGAGCCAGTTCTCAGAATTGGCAAGAGGTACTTTCTTAGTAAACCGAATTTGATGTGGCGGAGCGCTCCGATTAGGCGCAGTTTGGCTTTTTTCTTTTTTCCTTGTGAGGCGTCCTCGTAGACCTTTCGTAGGGTTTTGATGAATTTGTCGACGTTGCCGTAGCGGGTGATGGGGGTCATGTCGCCGTCTTCGACGAAGGCGTAGGTTGCCATGCCGCAGTGTTGGTGGGCTGTGAATTCTACGTATCTTTTGTCTTTTAGTGCGGCTACTGCTTTTGACATGGGTACGACTACAGGCACGGGGTAGAAGTCGGAGACTTTGATTTTTCCGTCTGTTTGTTCTTCTACGTCTTTCATGAAGTCGGGGATGGTGATTCTCATTTTTTCTCGTTCTTTTTGGTCAATTCTGCCACAGATTGATACAGGCTGGACGTTGACGCATCGAACTATGTCGAAGTTGTCCTTCGCGAATCGAATGATGTCTCCTATTTGCTTGTCGTTGACGCCTTTGACCAGTGTGACCACTAGTACGATGCTTAGTCCTGCTTTGCGGCAGTTTTCGATTGCCTTCATTTTTGTGTCGAGAAGGTCTAAGCCTCGTGTGAATTTGTATACGTCTGGGGTTAGTCCGTCGAATTGCAGGTATATTGTGCTTAGTCCTGCGTCCACTAGGGTTTTTGCGTATGTTGGGTCGTTTGCCAGTCGTAGTCCGTTTGTGTTGACTTCTACGTGGTGGATTCCGAGTTCTTTTGCTTTTTCTATGAGTTCGGGTAGGTCTTCTCGTATTGTTGGTTCGCCGCCGCTGAATTGTAGGCCTGGTGGTTTTACTGGTTTGTTTTGGACGAGGTTTTCGAGCATGTCGAAGATTTGTTGTTTTGTGGGTTCGTACACGTATCCTGCGGCTGCTGCGTTGGCGAAGCAGACTGGGCATCTGAGGTTGCATCTGTTGGTTACGTCGATGATGGCTAGTCCGGTGTGGCTTTTGTGTTCGGGGCAGATTCCGCAGTCGTATGGGCAGCCGTCTTTGGTTTCTGTTCTGGGGTTTTCGAGTCCTGTGCCTATTTCCTCGAATTCTTCGGCTTTTTGGTACAGGTCGTAGTCTGACCAGTATAGTTCGGTTGTTTTGCCGTGTTCTGGGCATGTTTTGGTTATGTAGACTTTGTTGTCTTCCTCGTAGACTGTTGCGGGTAGGACGTTTAGGCATTCTGGGCATAGGCTTTTTGTTTCTTTTAGAATTTGCATCTAGTTTGACACCACTGTTAGGGGTAATATTTTTTATGTGAATGTACAGAATATATGAAGGTTTCCAAACGTTTCATAAGGTGAAAAAGGTTGCCTGTCAGCGAGGACGCGAAAAAGGTGCTCCACGAAGTGGGGTTGACGGAGTATGAGACCCGCGCCTATCTTACTTTGTTGGAGAGGGGGGTTATGACTGCCAGTGAGGTTAGTGAGCATGGTGGGGTTCCGTATTCTAAGGTTTATGAGACACTGAATTCGTTGGAGAGGAAGGGGTGGGTGGAGGTGGAGCGGGGTCGTCCTAGCCGGTATTTTCCGAAGGCTCCGTCTGAGGCGTTGGAGGCTGCGCGGCTGCGGTTGGAGGATATGGTGAACGGCTGGAGGGGTGTGGTGATGGGGGAGCTTCAGCCGCTGTATGAGAAGCGGGAGTTGCTGGAGAAGCCTGACATCTGGATTTTGCGTGGCGAGTTTAGTGTTATGGCGAAGCTGAGGGAGATGCTGGATGTGGTTAAGTCGGAGTTGCTGATTGCTGTGCCTGGGTTTGCGAAGCCGTTTGTTGATGCTTCTGTATCCACTCTGGGGCAGGTGAGAGGCAGCGGGGTGGACGTGAAGGTTATGGTTGCTGGAAAGTGGACAGAAAAGGAGCTTGCTCTACTGGGTGATGCTAGGCAGCGGGATACCCTGTTCGGGGGCGGGGTGATAGTGGATGGTAAGGAGGCTTTGTTGTTTTTGGGTGAGGCAGACACGAAACGCAGCTACAGTGGACTTTTGGTTATATGGAGCAATCATATTGGTTTGGTGAAGTTTGCGCGGGAGTATTTTCAGCTTTTGTGGGATACGGCGAAGCCAACATAACAGAAATGGGTGTTTGTTGATAAGTTTGAAAGATGTTGTGTTCTGTGTTTTATCGTAGAACACTATTTTATCGTGTATCGTAAACCTTTATATATACGATATTGATTCAGAATTAGGATCGGGGTTAAGCAATGACTGAAAACAGGAGTAATTCTGAAAGAATTGTGATAGTTGGAGCATTATGTGGCATAGTGATTGTGGCAGCTGTAACCTTTTATCAGTTCATGTATACGCCCACTACATCAGCAGCAGGTAAGCCTGAAGCGGTTGAGTTAAGCGGAACAGTGACAACAAACAGAACAGCGGGAATACCTCAGAATATAACTTTCACTAGCATGAGTGACGGTACGAATTATGTAGCGGTTTGCGAAGGAGGGGGAAATCCAGCAGATTACAGCATTACCCTTCCTAATGAGGACACATACCAAGTAACTGTAACATCGACAGTTTTTGGGCTTATTGGCGGCGGAGGCACAGATGCAGGAACACTAA
>CBFCZR010000130.1:0-3947 GCA_965602795.1 Candidatus Bathyarchaeota archaeon
AACCCCAAAAACTAGAACAGGGAGATTGCTTTCGGCGTGTATTTCCAGTCAGACGGAAGCACACCCTTACGTTTGTAGTATTTGGAAAGCTTGTAGATTTTTGCTTCTACTATCTGCAGAGCCCTCTTGTTATGGAGGTCTGCCTTGTTTCTGTCGTAGTGAACATGAAGGCGCGTAGCCTTTCGCAAAAGATTCTCCAAATCTTCGGGAAGAGACGAAGACAACTTTCTCTCCTTAAGTATCTCGGTGATGGATTTTCCGGTTATGGGCTTAGCCAATGGCACACCATGCTGGTCGCGGAGAATTATTCCTATCTTACTGGGTGGGTGCCCCTCTTTAGACAGCTTCATGATTAGAGCTTCCACTTCCTCAGCCGTGTACCTGCACCATGCTGGCGGTCTCTTGGTTACTGGTCTTGTTTGGTGTGACATTCCTTTTTCTTTTTTCGGCATGTTTCTCTTTTCTCCGGAAGCTCCCTAAAGGCGGAGGGAACGCGAGTATATAAAATATTCGTTTGCTAACAACCAGAATACCATTCCGCAAACTTTCTAAGAGCCCTAGCCCTATGAGAAAACCTATTCTTCTCTTCCATTGTCATCTCCCCGAAGGTTCTGCCGTCACCCTCCAACGGCACAAAAATAGGGTCGTACCCAAAACCGCCAGTTCCCCGTTTACGCAAAGAAATTTTTCCCTCCACCTTGCCGACAAAACAGACAGGCTGCTCTTCTGGGCTGCCAAAAGCGACTACGGACCTGAAGTGGGCGGCTCTGTTTTCTATGTTTTTCATCAGTTTTATGATGCTGCCTATTCCAACTGTGTCGTGAATGTACCGGGAGTATGGTCCAGGAAAACCCTTTAACCCCTCAACGAATATTCCAGAGTCCTCCACAAAGATGGGTAGTCCACAGCGTTTCACCGCATCTTTGACGCTGTATTTGGCGATGTTTTCGAGGCTGTCATCCTGAATCTCAACTGCCTCTACTTTGAGCTTGGCTGCGGCTATCCCGTATTCGGAGAGGAGTCTGCGGGCTTCTTGGAACTTGTGGATGTTGCTGGTCACGAAGTAGGCTACTTTGCCTCTCGGAAAGCTGGCTGAAACCTTGTTCGCTTTCATGTTGTCACCCCTTTATTGTTCAAACTTGATGTGCACTTGGCTTATTTCTGTTCTAGTTCAGGATACTTTTCTCTTATTTTCTGGTCAGCCACTTTGGCTATCATCGCACTAGAGATAAGCACATACTTGGCTCCCTTGAGATTCGCCAACTCCGCAGGCTTCTGGTCCTGCGTCACAAGCAGCAAATTGTTTTTCACTGCGTACTCCACAACAGCCCTGTCCTTTGCCCCCTGCAACCCAGCCTCTTGGACGATTAATACGTCCCAGCCTAAAATCTCGAAATATTCCCTCAAGCCAGCATACATCTCGTCAAGCAGAATCCTCAACAAATCACCTCAACAAACACTAACATAACGTTGCCAACATATTTAGAAACCTACGATTTATGCATAACCATACACGCCCCTTCTGCTAACGATTAGGAACGTGGCAAAGTTTGTCAAGAAAAATTGACTAAAGTTGGTCAAAGAAAGTTGACAAAAACCCTCTTAACTGAAAAATCAAACTTTGTTTAGGGGAAAGTGGATGCTGTCTAAAAAGCTGTTTCTCACAAGCACAGCACTTTTTGTTTTGTTAAGTTTTCTTTTTGTTAGTTCTGTTGGTGCATCTTTGGAATTGTGGAACCGAACTTACGGCGGAACAGGAGGAGAGGTGGCTTATTCGTTGGTTGAAACTTATGATGGGGGATTCGCCCTAGCTGGCGTTTCAAGTTCAGACGGTTTTTGGTTAGTTAAAACCGATGCTGATGGGTATATGCAGTGGAACAAGACATACGGCGGAGGAACAGCTCATTCGCTGATTCAAACGTCTGATGGAGGATACGCCTTAGCTGGAGAAATAATTCCTTCGGGCGCCGCACAAGATTTCTATGTGGTTAAAACCGACGCAGATGGGAATATGCAGTGGAGCAGGACATACGGAGGAGAACACTCTGACATTGCTTATTCTTTGGTTGAGACGTCTGATGGAGGATACGCCTTAGCTGGCGGCACATCTTCCTTTGATGTTGGGCAGGGAGATTTTTGGTTGGTTAAGACTGACGATTATGGGAATGTGGAGTGGAATCAGACATATGGAGGAGCAAGCAATGAAGGCGCATATTCGTTGGTTGAGACGTCTGATAGAGGCTACGCACTAGCTGGATACACACTGTCTTTTGGTGCAGGGAGTTATGATTTTTGGTTGATTAAAACCGATTCACAAGGTATCCCAGAGTTTCCCTCATGGGTTATTTTGCCTCTATTCTTGTTGATTGTTTTGTTTGCGGTGTTCCTTAAAAGGCGTATCTGCTATCGTTCTGCGACGTAGCGTCCTCGTTTCTCTATTTCCCGTATCTTTGCGGTGACTTTTTTTGTTTTTTCTTTTCCAACCGCTTCAGCGTAGCCTTCCATGACTGCTTTGAAGCATTCTTTTGCGTGTTTGTGGTGGGTGCTATGGAGAGCCCGTTTCATGAGGTGCAGGTCAACTCCCTTTGGCTCCAGTTCCTTGGACCTTTCGCTTAACCCGAAATCGACGAAGACAACCTTGCCGTGCGGCGTCAGAATCATGTTTGAGGTTGTGAGGTCGCCGTGTATTATTCCGTGCTTGTGGAGGCGCCCAATTATCCTGCCAATAAGACGGCTCAACCGTAGCCTTTCCTCCGAAGAAACAGAGTCTAATACTTCTTTGACCTGTTTTCCCTCCACAAACTCCATGACAATGTTGGCGTCTGCCACGTCAACCATAAAAATCGTGGGCGTAGGAACCCCCGCCTCCTTAGCCTTGTGGATGATGTTGGGCTCATATGCTGTCCTCTGAGAACGAATCGTCTGGTCAAGTTCTGGGATGCGGTACTTTTTGGGTAGCCGTTTCTTCATGATGACTTTTCGGTTATGCCATGTTTCCAGGTATAGGCTGGCTTCGGCGCCCTTCTTTATCAGCATGTTTATCTCTCCACCCAAGGCGCATAAACTTCCTCCAAGCGCCACTTCACATTAACGTAGCTCTTCTCTATGGGCGTAGAAACTCCGCTCTTGTAGGCAAGAATCCCAGCCCAAGCAATCATAGCCCCATTATCTGCGGCAAGACGGAGGGGAACAACACAGAAACGGGCATCATGCTCCTCCGCTACTGTCTCCAGCATCGACTGCAGCCTCCGGTTAGCAGCCACGCCCCCAGTCAACAGAACCTCCGGCTTCTCGGTGTGAGCCAAAGCCCGCTCCGTCACCTCAGTCAACATCGAAAAAGCAACCTCCTGCAGACTGAAACACACATCCTCCACAGAATACTGCCCTGACTGATATGCCTGCACAGCCGCCGTAAGCAGCCCGCTGAAGGACAGGTCCATGCCCTTCACGGTGTAAGGAAGAGAAACAAACTTTTCTCCCTTACTTGCCAGCTCCTCAACCACCGCACCGAAAGGCACCCCACGTTTCTGCTTCAAGTCTACTGCTCGGGCAAAAACATCCAAGCAGTTACCAATGGCGATGTCTAAGGTTTCCCCGAAAATCCGGTATCTGCCCGCTTCAAAGGCTGAAACTATGGTGTTTCCCCCCGAAACATACAAAGTAACAGGGTCAACGGCGCCGGTTGCCAGTTTCCCGATTTCGATGTGTCCCACACAATGGTTGACTCCCACCAGCGGAACGTCAAGATAGGAGGCTAGGGCGCGGGCTGCGGTTGCGCCTGTGCGTAGGCAGGGACCTAACCCTGGACCCTGAGAAAACGCCACCAAATCTATGTCCTGAGGCTTTACTGCTGCCGTCTGGAAGGCCTCGGCGAGAACCTTTTCTGAAACCGCTGCATGGTGTCTTGCCGCCTCTCGAGGATGTATTCCCCCCTTCTTCGGCATGTA
>CBFCZR010000131.1:0-3912 GCA_965602795.1 Candidatus Bathyarchaeota archaeon
GGCATATCGGTTAGCGGGATTCCTTTGAGGAGAGACCAGGGAGTTTTCTCAGCCAATGTTGTGGTTATGTGGTCTTCGCCGAAGCATTGTTTGGATATGTCGTAGACTAGGGAGCGAACCTCAGCCTCTGAGACATGCCCCAACGCGTGAAGATACTCGTGGGTTAAGATGCTGTAGACGAAGGCATTCACAAGCTTCCTCGATTTTGTCACCGCCTCGACAATGTTGACTAGTCTTCTGTTCAGAACTATGTTGTTTGTACCCAACTGATGGTACGCACCCAAGTGAAGTGGCAGGTCATCCAAGAAAAGCAGCATCCCCCGCCGGTGCTCGCCTAAACAAGCTTGCACGGTTTCCTTAACTATCTCCCAGATTCCGCGGAAGCCTTCAGCATCTTCAATCCTTGAGCAGTAACGCTCAACCTTCAATTCTTTCTTTGCCTCTAGCTCCTTGCCCCTTACGAGACGGTCTGGCTGAAAGTCTGCAGAAACTAGCCTTATCGAGTTCATTATTACCTTTTAGTAACTTCTCGGTATTTATACCTATCACTTTTTAGAGCCACACAACATCACCGAAAACAGACCAGCCGATTATATGCTGACTTTTTTGAAAGCACCAAAAAACAAGGGCGTCAACCGCCTCTGGAACAACTCAACGTTCATCTGTTTAACCAAAAACTCTGTTAACTCATCTAAAGGAACACGCTGCGTTCCCCTTTCATGACGAATCCGCAGCTCCAAGCCTCCTTCCTGAAATGAGAAACGAAGCACACAATAATCGAACTTTAATGGAACACGTTCACCGCCATTCCCGACACGATGATATCGAACAGCAAAGAAAAAATCTAAAATATCCACTTCTGTTTCGTCAACGCTCTTCAGGCATCGATCAAGCTCCTTCTGGTCCAAAAAATTGAAGACCAATCCATCAGCCACACCAAACTCGAAGCTGACCTCACACTTCCGTTTCAAATAGGGGGTTACGGCACTCAAATCAAAAGTTTCTTGATTTAGGCAATGAAACGCGTAGAGAATAGCCTTCTGCGCCTCTTTCGGTGAGTTCTGATGCTCAAAATGGGCTACGCCGTGAACATTTTCGGGGAAATTTTCGTAACGCCCAAGCAACCTAAACGCCTTTTGTTCCGGATTAGGATGCTTTTTTCATCTTTCGTATCCTTTCAAGATTCTCAAGAAGAGTTGACAAAGTGGCTCCTAGGCTGTTAAGTTTCTCTGCATCTGTTTCTTCTGCAAGCTGTTTCTCTATTGCCTCAATTTTAGCTAAGATTGTTGCTTCTAGGCTGGAGAAAGCGGGAGCTTTAGGTGCCTCTGGTTCTGGTTCTCCCTCCCTAACGATCATGACCCGCTTTTGGCAGCTGGCGCACCACAGGTCTCCGCTTCTCAGTTTAAAGAGGGGTGAAGCACAGGCTGGACAGGAATGCTCAGTGAGGGTGGCTCCCTGCCTAAGCAAATCCGCCATAGCTTTGATGTTTTTTGAGTCTTTAGTCACGTCAAACCCTTCTGAACAAGATTTACAGTTAGAGAAATATATTTTTGCTGTCAGTTAATTAACTATCTATCGAAGCCGATTAATGAATGGTTTGTGCTCAGTAAATGGCATAAATCGTCGCCTATTTATGGGATAAGAATAAATAGGTTACACTCCGTTTAAGGAAGGATATGGAGGCTTCTATATGGTTAGAAAAAAGAAATTACAGGAATACGAGAAAAGAATAGAAGAAGCCATGAATGTTCTTGGCATGGTTTCCGAAGACACCACCACTCCAAGAAACATAAGAAGAGCAGCAAAACAGTCAATCTCAACGCTCCAAATCTCCGAAAACACCCCTGCGGTCAGAGCAGCCAACGCCATATCCCTTTTGGACGAGATTCTGCAGGACCCCAACATGCCCCCCTACACCAGAGTGAAGCTCTGGAACGTCATGAGTCTGCTTGAAGCCATCAAAGACTAAAAATCTGCAGGACCAGCAATCCATGTTTTCTTTGATTCCCAACTCGTTACCGGCACTATAACAGCGGAAGCTTCATCCGTTTTCATTCGAATCGGGTAGACTTTTTGGATTTTCGTATGCCTAAAAGCTTTTGACAGACTTATATCCATTTTATTAGCTGGATTGGGAATTGCAAAATTTCTGAAATGATGAGACATGAACAAGTTCAACAGAGACCTGGAGATTCTATTGGCGAGGTTAAACAGTAACACAGACAAAGAATCACAGAAAAAATTGAATGTTCTAAGAGATAAATTGGTTCGCTTGCATGAAGAGAATGTTGTCAAGATTAACCACTCAGTTATGGAGCTTGTATGCGCCAAGCACTTGGTTCTTAAGGGTTACGAGGTAGACATTGAGCGCCCAATAGATGGTTTGGTATGTGACCTTTACGGAGTGAAGGGATTAGGCTCCCACATTGTTGAAGTGGAGACAGGTTTCATTCCTCCACGTCATGCCCTTAACCCCGCTAAATACCGCAGGTCTAGGATAGCCAGCAAAATAATAAGGTATGGCAATCACTCGGACAAATTTGCCTTAGGCGTGCCACCATACTATCTGCTGCAGATTCCCGATACCTTGGTTAAACCTCCTCGGAGCAGAACCTCAGCAGATCTGAAGTATCTCAAAACTCTCTGTGACCTCTACTACAAGAATCCACCCGTCAGCCTCGAAGAAATCAGAAACGCGCGCATCCACATCATCTACATAATAGACGTGGACGAGACAACCATAAAGGAAGTTGACCCTGTAACCTACCTAAAAAACAGGGATACACTTTCGCTGACAAGATAAAAACAAAGCCGATTTTTGCCCTTAGATTTGTGCTGCTTAAGCTTCTTATATGCTACATTCATAGTTTAATCTGGTGAACGTGTAATGGTGACAGTTTCATCTAACCTGATAAACGCTCATCTGGATGAACCGAAGGTTGAGCAGATGTTTCGTTTGCTGGAAACAGATTTGGAGATACAGAACACTCTCCGCATGTCGAATGTTATGGCTGTTGAACGGCTAAAATACAATGACCACGGTCCGGTTCACTCCAAAATCGTTGCGGGAAGTGCCCTAGAAATTTTTAACCTCTTAATTCAGGAAGTCACGCCTACGACTGTCAAGAATAAGGTTTGCTCCCTCGAGGATGCAAAAGTTGTTATCCTTTGCGGCTCGTATCTCCACGACTTGGGGAACAGCATTCATCGTCTTGACCATAATTTCCATAGCTGCGTGATAGCCAACCCCATCTTGGACAGGATTCTAAAGAAGGTTTATCCAGAAGACGTGGCTTTGGCGGTGAGGCTGAAGTCTGAGATACTGCATTGTATTTTTTCTCATGATGATGAAGTTGACTGTTTAAGTGTGGAGGCTGGGGCGGCGAAGATAGCGGATGGAACGGATATGGCGCGGGGAAGAACCAGAATTCCTTACAGAACCGGCAAGGTGGACATTCATTCGCTCTCTGCTTTATCTATCACCAAGGTGGAGATTGAGAAGGGAAAACTGAAGCCTGTTCAAATCTTGGTTAACATGAACAATCCTGCAGGCGTCTTCCAGATAGAAGAAGTGCTCGAGAAGAAACTGAAAACTTCAGGCATACAGGATTTGGTTGACGTAATAGCCGTAGAAAAGGGAGTGCAAATAAGAAGAAAAAAACTTTGCTGAAGACTGGTTTACGAAATTTTCTACCAGTTTGTTGCTTCATATCAGGAGCCTAATAGCAGCGTATTGTTGAAAAACAGCTTTTTTTCTGAGAAACCGTAACCATCTTGCTTAAAAGTCGCTTTTCTAGAACTGTGTTTCGTTTAGAAGGGAATCAAATCATAAAAAAGAAAGTTTTTGTTTTCTGGTCTGTTTTACCATTCCTCGTCTTCATCTTCGTCTTCATCATCCTCATCTTCCTCCCA
>CBFCZR010000132.1:0-3895 GCA_965602795.1 Candidatus Bathyarchaeota archaeon
CTGTTTTTGTTTGCGGGTTATAAATATCGATTCTCCTTTTTCTAGGCGGCTTTTCAGTTCATCAAAGTTGATTTCTTCAAGTTCTGTTACCTCAACGTTTTGGTTTTCGTCGTTTTTGAGGAAGAATAGCTGAAATGGGGCCTCTTTTTTCTTGTTTTCTATAACAGTTTTTTGCATTCTGTTTTTTCTCTCCTTTTCAGTTGATTCCCCAATTTACTTGAGATAAACTTCATATGAATATATATTCATGCGTATTTTATAAGCTTTACGGCAAACGCCAAAAAACAACTGAAATGCTCAAACTATTTAGCCACCCAGACAACTAACTAATTAGTTTTGAAGTCAACGAGGCTTTTCTATTGACGGAAACCAAAGTTTCATGGCTACAATGGAATGAAGAATCATTCAAAACGGCACAGGCGCTTGACAAGCCCATTCTTTTGGGAATAAGCGCTGTTTGGTGCCACTGGTGCCACGTCATGGACCAGACCACCTATTCCGACAGCGAAGTTGCACGAATCATCAAAGAAAAGTTTGTGCCCATAAGGGTGGACCGAGACCAGAGACCGGACATAGACAAGAGATATAACATGGGCGGCTGGCCCAGCACCGCCTTTCTGACTCCTGACGGAGAGATATTGAATGGGGGCACTTACATCCCCCCGCAGCAGATGAAGGCACTACTTGAGCATATCAGTAGCTTCTACCAGAAAAACAAAAACAACATAAAATCCAGAATAGAGGAACTGCAAAAAGAGAAACCCGAACTTCCATCCACAGAGCATTGTGCGGACAGCGAAGTTTTCCACTCTATCATCGACGGCTTGACTCTGGCGATTGCTTCACGGTTCGATTCTTTGCATGGTGGCTTTGGCAACTCACCAAAGTTTCCACACAGTGGAGCATTAAGGTTGGCGCTTCTGCAGCATCACCTGCAGGGACACAAGGCAGCATTGAATATTGTGAAGAGAACATTAACTGAGATGCGGAATGGAGGCATCTACGATAAGGAAGAGGGCGGTTTCTTCCGTTACTCTACTACCCGTGACTGGAGCATACCGCATTATGAGAAGATGTGTGAAGACAACGCCAAACTCCTCATCAACTACTTGGAGGCGTATCAGGTCACCGGAGAGAAAGCCTTCAGGGACACAGCCAAAGGAATAATAGCATACGTCAACGGTAAGCTTAGCGATCAAGAAAATGGCGGATTTTATGGCAGCCAAGACGCTGACGAAGTTTACTATAAGCTAAGTTTACCTGAACGTCTGAAGCGAACCCCTCCGAGAGTAGACAAAAGAGTGTTTGTAAACTGGAATTGCATGATGAGTTCAGCTTACCTGTTAGCCGCGGTGGTTCTTGATGACCAGCCCCTTCAGGATTTTGCTCTGCGGACAGTGAACATGTTGTTGGACACCAGTTTCAGTCCCGAAAATGGAGTAGCCCATTACCTTGTGGAGGGCAAGGGGCATCTTTCAGGTCTTCTCACAGACCAAGTTCACATGATGCGGTGCCTGATTGACTGTTACCAGTTAACCTTGGACAGAAAGTTTCTGGATAAAGCAGAAAACATTGCAGACTTTACGTTAGACAAACTTTGGAGCGGCAGTGGAGGATTCTCTGATAAGCCAGAGGAGACAGGCGGCTTTGGAGCCTTGAAGCTTTCGAATAAGCCTCTGGAGGAAAACAGCGTAGCCGCTGACGGTTTATTGAGGCTTCATCATTTGACGGGAAAACAGAAATATTTGGAAGCTGCCAAGGAAACGTTGGAGTTTTTTGTTTCGAGCATCCAGCGGTATGGTATTATGGCATCCGTTTATGGCTTGGCTGTTGAGCTGTATCTTCATCCTATGCCGGTGCATATTGTGGGTTCCAGAAAAGATTATTTGACCCGCCGATTCTTAACTGAGAGCCTGAGAGCATACTTTTCCTTGAAGGTCGTAGAGGTCATTGACCCGGACGCCGACAGTGAGCGGTTGAAGAGTCTTGGGTATCCGGTTGCGGATGCGCCGACAGCGTATGTATGCTTTGAGGGAACATGCAATTTAGTTGAGAAGCCTGAAAAGATGGGTGAAGCTGTTAGACGGTTTGGAGGAAAATATGGTGGAAACGGAGACAGAGGCTGAAAAGAAGGCGAGAGTGCTTAAGATTATTGAGTTGCTGGAAAAGGAGTATCCGAAGGCGAAGACTGCTCTGCATTACAGCAGCCCTCTGGAGATACTGGTAGCCACCATTCTTTCTGCTCAGTGCACAGACAAAAGGGTGAACATCGTCACCAAATCTCTCTTCAAAAAGTACAAGACCGCAGAAGATTACGCCAACGCAGATTTAAATGAGCTTGAACAGGAAATTCGGTCCACGGGTTTTTACAGAAACAAAGCCAAGAACATAAAAAATACAGGTCGGATGCTGGTGGAAAAATTTGATTCGCAGGTTCCAAATACAATGGAGCAGATTCTTGAGTTGCCGGGTGTTGCCCGAAAAACAGCTAACATAGTTTTGTCGAACGCCTACGGTGTTATCGTGGGAATAGCCGTGGACACTCATGTTCGCAGGCTCTCCATGAGGCTTGGGCTAACAGAAAACAGGAACCCAAACAAGATCGAGAAGGACCTTATGCAGATAGTTCCGAAGAGCCACTGGAAAAGAATCAACAATCTGCTGATATTTCATGGAAGAAACGTGTGCAAGGCAAGAAAACCCAAATGCGACTCCTGCGTCTTGAACAAACTCTGCCCCTCAGCATTCAAAGCCTAAACAACAAATGAAGTATGTGCTTGGTTTTCCTGAAAAAACACTGTTTTCAACAATGAACCTCTATTAGGAGCCTAATATGAATGAAGTGGCGGGTCGCCTTGGTTCGATGCCCAGTTTTCGCCAGTTTCCCCAATCTCTGAACTCGTATCCGCGACCCCCTAAGCGCTGAACGTCCAAACTTAGGTTGCTCCCTCCCGGGCCTGGCCAGGTTCGCCTGGTAGACACGGTGGACACCTTCCCTACGGAGGATGCTCCATGACCGCCAGCCTAAAGGGACGGATATTCACTGCTAGAGGACTGGGGATGCCTAACGATCTTTGACGCCTCGCCAAGGCATTCAGCCCGTCGTGTAGAGGGTTTACGGTTCAGGGGACCCCTAGCCCCCCGCCTAGACCCGCCACCAAAAACAGATACAATGGAAGGATTAAAACTTTGTCACAAAAACGGGGTTCCTGTGCGACTAATGAATGTGGATGAGCGCTGCTGTTGTCGGTTGAATCCAACTTTTCTATCTCGGTTCTACAACCATTATGTATGTTTTAGTTTGTTGCCGTTCTATCGATAGAACGAAACTGTTCTAAAAGTAGAGCTAATAGTGGCTTTTCAGTAATGATGTTTTGGTGATTAAAGATGAAAATTGGAGCAAACCTGATTTTGTTTGGAATTCTTTCATTGCTGGTAGGGACTGCTTTTGCTTCGCCTCTTCTAATCTCAGAACTGGAACTAAGACATTACTCTACGCGGCTGCCCAAGGGACCTACAGCGGACATTAGCGCCAGTATTGTGTATACAAACTTCAGCGTCGGCGAAACTTCGGTAGTTTACAACAAAAACGTCACTGACTTGTCATATTTTGTTGTTCTCAACATCACTAACAATTCAGATGAATGGGCTGCTGTTGATTGGATAAATTTCGATGCAGCAGAAAAAATCACCCGAGGCAAATCGTCTGATTCTATATTCGCTGGCGAAAATTGGACAAGTAGTGTTGGATGGGAATCTGAGGGCGCATGGGTTGACGGCGAATGGTACAATCTCACATGGATTCCTGAAGGATGGCGAGAGCCCACAGGTGAAGGCTACTGGATGGAAGGCGTACAACTAAAGGATAAAGCTGTTGGCGGCAATGTAACTAACT
>CBFCZR010000133.1:0-3818 GCA_965602795.1 Candidatus Bathyarchaeota archaeon
ACAGGGAATATTGCTTTGCCGTATTTGCGGAGGCGGTCGATAGGCCAGAGATGATGAGCAGGAAAAGGCAAACTGTCAAGGTCTTCTATGTAGGGTCTGTCCGGGTTCCGGACGATTTCTTCTCCTTTTCTGCAGGTTATGCCTAGGATATCATGGAAAGGCTTGCCCGCTTCTATCCTTTCTACAAGCTCCAGTAACGTGTTTTCGCCCTCTTTCCGCACAATGACATCTAGGTAGGGACATTCGTGTAGTGCTTTGTCGTCCCAGAAGGTAACATGGCAGCCCCCTAGAACGGTTAAGCATTTTGGATTAACTTCTTTAGCGATTTCTGCTATGCGGAGCGCAGACTTGTAGGTGAGGGTAGTTGATGTCAACCCAACTATGTCAGGTTGCCGTTTACTAAGTTCGTTTTTTACTTCCTCAAATGAGGTGTTCAGAGCTGCGCAATCGATCACATCAACTTCGTACCCGTTTTTCTCTAGAACAGCAGCCAAATACCCCAAACCTAAGAGAGCGATGGAGAAATGTCCGGTGCTTCCACTAGGGGAGGGGGGATTCACAAGGGTTACATGTAGAGGCATAATTTTTCCCTGAGCGTTGTCACTTTCACAAATACAGCAAGTCGCATGTTTAATAGGTTTTGGAAAAAGGCATTAACAGATGCCAAACTCTGAAGAAAACAATACGTAAGCAGAATACGTTTTCGGCAAGAAGATGAAATCAAGAAAGTATACCGTTTAGCTGTAGTGAATAAAAATAATTATGAAAAACAAAAAAAAGAATGTTAGAGGGTTGTTGATTGGTGATTTCTATCGGAACCATCTAGCGATTCTGGACATAAATGCGCCGATGATAGCCCAGACACCATAGATTGCGCCATTAATGAAGTAATTGTAGCTTATTGAATCCCACAGTCCCATTGCGCCTCCTTCGACAGTACCATATCCAGCTGGAGGAAGAGTGCTCATCGCGAACATATCAGCATACCATACATATGTTGCTGTAACAAATATTGTTGCGACAACGGCAGCCAGTATCGCCGCAATTAGCGCATGTTTCAATGTGTCTTTACCGCGCATCTTTGCACGTGCCATCAAAGCTCCTGCAATGTATCCGGCAAGCATTCCGCCAACTACTTGTCCTAACCAGTCCAAAGTTGGATAAAAATATCCATATTGGTTAAATTGTGCAAAGGATGCCATGACCCAGAAGACACTAAGCAGAAAACCTCCAGCGCCTCCAGCCCACCTATTCCAAGCAAGCCCTAGAAATACGGGTATACCACAAGCAAGCAAACCTTGAGCAACGCCTTGAGTCAAAATATGTTCTAATGGAATCTGCGGTCCACCCCACAAAAAGTCGGGGAAACTGATGTTTATGGGCTCCAGCAAGTCGTAACCCCATGTCGGGAAGAAGAGAATCAATATACCGAAAATGATGGGTAAGACAAGACCAAGCGAAAGTTCACTGAAGATTAAAGCATAAAGTTTCTCTGTAAATGACAGTTCTTTCACCTCTTTCTTTTTATTTACAGAACTATTACTTAATAAGCTTTTCACACCGTCTACATGCAAATCCATTAAGCATAAAAAACATCCCAAAACAGCAGAGGTTTATCCAAAATATGGTTATTTTATATTTCAAACTTGTTTGTTAGCAAATAAAAAAAGTAGTAGTTATGCACAAAAAATTGTGCATATAGAGTTTTCCGGTTTTGTGCTCATTCTCTAGTTTGAGTGATTGTTTTTGCTATTTTTCTGATCTATCCAGCTTTGCACGTTTTTCCTTGAGAACAGACAGTTTCGTAATTTCGTCCTTGTCCACTTTACCTTTGGCTAAATCGAGTGATTCAACTAGTTTTTTGCCAGCATCCGATCGCACTATCACAGTTGAGTGGCCTTTGTCGCTGCCCACTGAACCAACAGAGATGTCAGAGTATTGTGCAGTGAAGTCAGGGCAATCGAGGCATCTTTCTTCAACAGCGTTGTTCAATTCTTTTACTTTTGCAGAGTGTTCCTTTCCATCGAGTGTAACGATGAATTTTCCTTTGTGAATCTGTGTTTTCTCCGCACAGTCCAAATCGACTCCCAATAGTTTGCTTGTTTCTTCTTTGAGTTTGTAGTAGTCGAAGCATTCGTAACAGAACAATCCGATTATGGTTAGTTCTAGGTTTGGATATTCACGAAGAAGAATTGGTTGTACCCTTCTTGCGGCTCGAACCTCACAGGCCATGCCAACAATAGCAATTTTGCGTTTGCCTTTCGCTATTAGCTCGCCTAACTTTGACATCAACGGAACCCGTAGGTACTTTGTTCCTTTAGATTCCATCAGTTCATCGACGTTTTCTGCTATAACCGCTTCCGTCCAATAGCCATCTGTTCGTTTAACCACTATTGCAGCGTCAAACATTCCATTTTCCATGCCTGAAACCAGCAATGCAGTGGCCACTCCACCATCCTGTCCGTCTATGTCACTTTTGGCTGAGAACATCTCCGAGTAGATACCAATGTTCTCGTCTGCGGTTCCGCTCAAGAATTGTTCCTCTATTTTTCTAGCCTCATCCGCCTGCAGTGGGTATCCGATTGTGTAGCTTTCCAGATCTATTCCTGCTGGGCAAACGAAATTGCAGGTCCTACAACCTGTACAATAGTCTGCCGCCAGAGTCATCAGTGCTTTTGCGTTTCCTTTCTCAAATGCCTGTTTAATCAATATTGGACTCAATGAATTGTGGCACACATACATACATGCACCACAGCGTAGGCAGTCATAAGTTGTGGTGGCGGTAAATTGTTTAGCTTCAGGACGCCTTCGTTCAGGTTTCTTTTCTTCAGGTTTCAGAATTCCTATTTGGTCAAGGAATGGAGTAGTTAGGTTCATGATTATCAACGCCAGAATAGATCCGCCCAAGAATCCAGTGTAAGTTTGAATGATGATTGTCAATACGGCTAAGCCTACACCGAATATCATTTGACCCGAATGGGTTATAGGAGTAGTTGCAGGGTCAGTTGCCATGAAGAATGCCAAGAAAATTGAACTGCCCATGAATAGATGGAACAATACTCGAAATAGTGGGTCTCCACCGTAAATCAGGTTCATAGCAAAAGAAAACAACAGTGTAGTTACTAGGTAAGCCAGAGTTATTCGCCATTTAATATATCTACGGAGAACTGCAAACAAGGCAAGTCCTACAGCGAGTACAGCGATGCTTGAAACGCCGCCGATCCAAGTGTGATATTTCTGCACCAGCATATTATAGACAACATCTAGTAGGGGGTCATCGTATGTGCCATAAACATAGGGATTATTAGGATTTGCATTGGGATCACCATAGCATGAAACCAGATTGTACCCAAAATCTGAAGTAGCCATTGGGTAGACGTCTGGGATACCCGCCATCTGACTTGGGATCATACGATTTTGCAGGTCTATTCTATCGGTGTGATTTACGGGCATTAGAGCAGGCATAAGCAGCAAACCAAGAATCAGAAGTTTCGCGATTGCAGCGGGGTTCACGTATTTTCGTCCAGCCAGTCCTTGAATTTTCTTGAAAACAATCAAACCGACAGCCGAAATCAAAGCAGGATACAGAAATTTATCCATGCCAGAACCACCCAGTATCGAGAATTCTTCAGGTTGCATCGGCGTGGCCTCACCTAGAGTGTATGACATGGCAACGATTAAGCCGAAGACAGCCGCAGACCATATGTTCAAGGGTCCCCTTTTTCCCATTATCATTGAGAGCAGAAAGTCACAAGCTACAGCAACTAGAACTGAAATTACAGATATTATAAGCGAGTCTACACCAAATGATATGTAAG
>CBFCZR010000134.1:0-3806 GCA_965602795.1 Candidatus Bathyarchaeota archaeon
CCAAGAAACGAGGCTTCCATCATAATCAGTTGAGGTGTCATAAAAACTCACTTGATCTTCAAATGTTGGTGCTGATGGAGAATATGAAAAAGATGTAGTTGGCAATCGATTAATTATGTTTATAGTACATGTATCTGTGTCGGTTTCATCAAAATTATCTGTTACTAACAGCGTCACTACATATTCACCTTTTTCTTCGTACGTATAACTTGTTTGAACTCCTTCAGCATCAAAAACCCCATCGGCGTCAAAATCCCATTGATATTTTGTAATTGAAGCGCCAGAAGTTTCTGAGCTTGACCCATCGAAATTAACCTTTGTCCCTGCATAAAATTCACGATTTTCACCTGCATCCGCTACTGGCAGTTCATAGGTATCAGAGATAGAAAACCAGAGGTGAGCATCATTCTCATCAACTCCTGTACTCCCATCAAAATCTCCTGAAGTTTTATGGAACTGACCATCATTTTCAACTGTGTCTCCGGTCAACGAATTTGTTTTTAGATTGTAATAACCAATGTAACTCGTCCTTTGTCCACTACTGCTGATATCAGCGGTCTCTGACCCTAAAAAATCAGCTTCATAAAGGTCGATTTGAATAGTAACACTCAAGGAGTCGACTGATTGAAAAACATGCACATTATAAAAAATTCTGTCATCTTCCTCATGATATGTTGAGTCGTTAAAAACAATTTCTTGTGATGATTCAGAATAGGTTAAAGTGATTTTATAGTTCCAATCTGCTCCATCTTCAAATAATTCAAGTTCTATTGGATCAACTCTTTGTACCCTGTAGATTATTATTTCGACTGATGGAGTGGTTAATGCAGTTGCACAAGGAATTAGAGCAAACAGAATTACACAAATAAAAATTAAACAAATACCTGTTTTCATAATACTCCCCTAAAAATATTTATTGATTAGAATTATTATATATGTTTAACCCATGAAAATTAATTCTTCAGGCACATGATGCTGATACCTGTTTTTGTTATTTTTCACATCCCCTCTATACTTGAGAGGATTCTATTTCACATTAATCGCCGTTGCTGGAAAATAAGCTAAATATGAATAACGAAAACAGAAGATTCAAAAACTAGTGACCTTGCTTTAGCAAAGATGAACACACTATTGGACCATAATTAAAGAAAAACAAGTTCTAGCAGGTAAAACAGAAACTAGGAGTCCTCGGATAGGATTTTGGTCATTTTCATGATTAGTGGGACAAACTTTTTTCCTTTTTCTGTTAACCAGTGGTCAACTCTTCTAGCTGAACCTTCAGGAAGTCCTTTCTCCACCAATTTGTGTTTTACTAGCAAATCTCTTGCCCTGTATATCGCTCCTTGGCTTCCGTGAATGTTGTTTTTCATGTCAGAGATTGAGGCTTTCCCTTTCATTGACAAATAGACAATCACGCGCAGTAGTGTTGTTTGCTCTAAATCGGATAAGTCAGATTCATGGGGTATGGTTTCCATTATGTATCGTTTAATGGTTATCGATAATTAGATTAAATAACGTTCTATACTTGACCGATTATCGGTATATCACAAACCTTATGTACGGTAACCACAGAATAAAATGTACTGAATATCGGTAAACGATGACAAGTACGTCAGAAACGTTTAAGGCGGTTCTTGTTGAGGGGGCTGTTGGTTGATGCCGGTTAAGGGCTATGATTCTGTGAATTTGCCGTCAGGCTTATACGACAAGGTGAAAGCCATCGTCAAAAAACGCCCAGATATGGGATACAGAAGTATAACCGAGTTTGTGGCAGACGCGGTCAGAACCAAACTGGTGGAGATAGGCGAAGCCGCGCCCCAGAGGTGAAAGCGATGTCTCTTCTCCGCAAAATAAAGCGATACACAGCCAAGGATTCCGAAAAACTTTACAGGCAACTAAGGAAACACGGAATCTCAGAGAAGGTAGCACAGAAAATCATAAAATTCTACGAGGAAGAATGAAAGATGCCCAAGGACTCTTACGTATGCCCCCGCTGCGGCTACGTCCTACCAAAGAAAGACGCCACCATCTCAGGCTACAACTCACAATCCAGTCTACGCCACATCCACTGCCCACGATGCGGAAAAATAATCACACACACACCATAAAACAAAACTAGCCCCCAATCATTGCTGAAAACAGTCTTCTTCACAAATTTTTGCTAACACAAAACACGTGAGCCGACTCTATTAGGCGCCTAATAGAGGTACATTGTTGAAAACAGCTTTTTTTCTGAAATTCAGCAGCACAACAAAAATTTCTGTCGAGTGTTCACACTTTCATTAGTATATTCTAACAATGTTACAGAAAAAAGTCCTCTTTCAGAAAAACAAAGCAAGGCAATCCACTAAGAAAATTAGTTAATCGGGTGATGAATTTCTGAGGCTGGAGTTTCTTGACCTGCTTTGTAAGTTGAACCTAAAGATGTATCTATTAATATTAAATTCTATTGTATGGAGCATAAAATGTTTTTCAGAAATCTTTAAACGTGCATCCAATAGAATAGCTAGAACTGTACTAAAAGTGAAAGGGGAGAGGGTTAACACTTTGTTTCCTTCCCACTCTTTTCGGAATGAAAGAACTAGAGTGGAGGTGAAAAAGTAATGAAAAAGAAATTCTACACAATAACCACGATAGCTTTTATTGTGCTCTTGCTGGTAAGCGTTGGAGCCATCACATGCGTGAGCGCGCAAGCCGATGAAAGAATCTCTTGGGGTGAGGTAGTACCGCCTACCGTTGATGGAATGTGGACCTCTGATGATGAATGGACTGACGGTGGTGACGTTACTACGATAGGTGAAGACGTTTCTTTCACAAGTACATGGATTTTTGGTGATGCGGTTGTGACAGAGTGGCTTGTCGAATTCCTCAGTGACACCACAGACGATGCTGAAGACTACTGGGAATTCTGCATGGACGGTGACATGAGCGGGGGCAGTGCTCCTCAGGCTGGTGATTTCAAGTTTGTGATTACTGGACACACGGATCTAGTATGGTATGAAGGAGACGGATCAGGCTGGACTGAAGTATCGTTAGACGAAACCGAAATAGAATGGGCTAACGCGTTGAGCACATCACCTACTGACAGCACAGAGCACTGGATTTTAGAATTCGTGATTCCGAAGAATGTAGGAACCGTCCAACTAGGCGTTACATGGAACTTGAGACTAGCAGCCTATGACGCAAGCACCGACACAACTGCAGCGTGGCCAGAAGGCAGTGACGCAAACGACCCATCTACTTGGGGCATGGAAAATTATACCTCAGAGACTATCCCAGAAGGCTTGAGCTTAGTAGTGCTAATGTTACTATCGTCTGCTGCTGTAGTAGCTGCGACAGTCGTTTTGCGAAAGCGGTCAAGAATTGACAAATCTAGCTAAAGGGAACTGAGGGAAACCTTCAAGCAATCATGCTTCAGGTTCAGCAGCTCGGTCACCTTTTTTCTTTTTATTTTTTTAGATAAAAACAAAGGTTGCTAAGAAAGATTCTGTTAATAGGCGCTTCTATAGGGGTTCATGGATTCTAACCTCTCTCCCCACACCGTTTTGTTTTAGTGGATTTTTAAGTGATGCATAAATACTAAGTTGAAGTGTGAATATTAGGTTCAACAGGTCCATGGAGGAAGAAACTATCGAAGCTAAACGTTCTGCAACCAGAATCGCCATTGTAATTCCCACATTGAACGAATGCGAAGCAGTGGGAAAAGTGGTGGGCGGTGTGAAACAGGTTATGGATGGCTATGACTATCGAGTGCTGGTTGTGGATGGGCATTCCACCGATGGCACAGACGAGATTGCCCGGAGTAT
>CBFCZR010000135.1:0-3797 GCA_965602795.1 Candidatus Bathyarchaeota archaeon
AATTAGCCGCCATGGATGGGCTTGTTATACTGAAAAAGCCCGAAGAAATCCGTGATGTTTTCAAAAAACACTTCAAACCAGAACAAGCCTGACATCAGAAGCTGAAAGTGCCACAAACGTAAGTTGAATAAAAGCTTCTGGTACAGTAACATCCACAGATTGGTTGCGGCGCTGCTTACTGGGTAAGTAACTGTTTTTGGGTGCTTTATTGTTGTTTTGGGAGCAAAGTTTATCTATGACGCTGCAGGTAGTAAGAAAACTACGAGACGTCGTAATTTCTAATAGGTGAAATTGTTGAACGGTGAAATAGAAACGGTGTCTAGCCAAGCCGAGGAATACCTTGAGGCAATCTACCGTTTAGAGCAGAAGGAAGGATTTGCCCGAACCATGGAGCTTGCTAGAAGCTTGAACGTTGTTCCAGGTTCGGTTACAAACACAATAGAGAACTTGAAGAAGAAAGGGCTAGTTACCCATAAACCGTACAAAGGAGTAAAACTAACTGCGAATGGACGAAAAATTGCTTCAAGTGTCCTGAGGAGACACCGCCTAGCAGAGCGGCTGCTTACAGACATTCTACATCTAGACTGGAGCGAAGTTCACGACCCAGCCTGCAAACTAGAACACGCTCTCTCTCCAGAAATTCTGAAGCCTCTAGAGAAAGCCTTAGGTCACCCGAAAAAGTGTCCTCACGGAAACCCGATACCGACAAGTTGTGGAGGAATCTTTGAAGAAGAAACCATGGTTCTCAGCGAACTCGGAGTCAACGTGAGTGGCGTAATCGTCAAGATAACTGAAGAAAAAACCGAGACGCTAAAGCAGCTTGCTAGCCTAAATCTTGTACCTGGAAAACTGGTGCACGTTGCAAATGAAGTTCCTAGCGGTTTTTTAACAATCATTGTTGAAGGCGAGAGCTGTACAGTTGACCATGACTTGGCGTCGGTAATCTATGTTAAGACTAACGGAGGAGAAGTGAGGAACTGATGAATTTGCCTTTAACTTCGTTGAGGAACGGTGAAAGTGGAGTCATAACTTCTACAGATTTCAGTTCAGAGCACGGGGGAATGTGCGGACATAGAGGGAGAAGAGGACATTGGAGAAAGCGTTTTAGGGTCGCTCGTTTTGGCAAAAGACTATGCGACTTAGGTCTAACTCCAGGCACCAAGGTAACCGTGGTAAAGTCAGCGCCTTTCAATGGGCCCCTAGAAGTTAGCGTTAGGGGTTCAAGGTTGGCTATAGGTAGAGGAATGGCCAGCAGAATTTTAGTGGATGTCGAACGATGAGCGAAAAGCATTTTAGAATTGCGTTGGCAGGAAATGCTAACGTAGGAAAATCAGTTATATTCAATCAGCTGACAGGCTTACACCAACATATTGGAAACTGGCCAGGAAAAACAGTTGAAAAAGCAGAGGGAACACTCCACTTCAAGGGTTACACTGTAGACATAATCGATCTGCCCGGAATCTACTCTTTGTCAACATTCTCCATTGAAGAGGTGGTCTCAAGGGATTACATCGCCACCGAAAAGCCTGATTTAGTGATAAACGTTGTTGACGCTTCTCTTCTGGAAAGAAACATGTTCTTCACGTTGCAGCTTCTCGAACTGGAAACGCCCCTGCTCATAGCCATAAATCAAGTGGACATGGCCAAGAAAAAGGGAATCGTGATCGATTACGAGAAGGCAGAGAAGCTTCTGGGAGTGCCGGTTGTTCCCACAGTTGCAGTGAGCGGAAAGGGCATCTACAGCATGCTGGAAACAGCCATCGAGGTCATTGAACAAAAGAGGAAAATAAGTCCTCTGAAGCCACGATACGGAAAAGAAATCGAAGAAAGAATCGAAGACCTCGTCATACTGCTTAGCAAAGTTCAGTTGAGGTACCCTGCTAGATGGGCTGCAATAAAGCTTCTAGAGGAAGATAGGGAAGTAGAGAAAAAGGTTCTTGAAGTGAGTCCTGAGATTGTGGCAACTGCAGAAAGGTTTAGGGACGAACTTGTACAGCTTCACGGCCACTCTTGCCCCACCGTTGTTAGTTGTGAGAGATACCAAGTTGCAAACAGCATTTCAGATGAAATCCAGCAGATAACGGAACCTTTGAAGGCTCCTTTGAGAGAAAGGTTGCACAGAGTGACAACTCACAGAATTTTTGGTTTTCCCATAATGTTAGCGTCAGTTCTCGCAGTTTTCATTGGGATATTCAGTTTCGGAGACTTCACATCTGCCCTTTTAGGGGACCTTCTGTTTGGTTTAAAGCCAGCTTTCGATAGTGTTCTAGGCACAGGAATCATCGGAGAACTTGTTTGGGGCGGAGTCATGGAGGGAATAATAGGCGGCATCACAGTGGCGCTGCCATACATTCTTCCGTTCTACTTCATCTTGTATCTGTTCGAAGACTCAGGGTACCTAAGCCGTGTTGCTTTTCTGATGGACAACATAATGCACAAAATGGGTTTACACGGAAAAGCCTTCATTCCGGTCATGCTCAGCCTCGGCTGCAACGTTCCAGGATGTCTAGGATGCAGAATAATGGAGACCAGTCGTGAAAGGCTGTTAACTGCCTTCGTTGTAACCCTTGTCCCCTGCGCCGCAACATCGGTCATCATTCTTGGATTGGTTGGAGCCCACGTAGGCATCGAGTGGGCGCTGGCTCTGTACATCATCAACCTAGCCATCATCTTTGTGCTGGGAAGAATAGCGTTCAAGGCGTTGCCCGGCGAGCCAACCGAGCTGATAATGGAGATGAGCGACTACAGAATACCCCACATGAGTACAGTTGCTAAGCAAACATGGTTCAGGCTGCGAGAATTCATAGTGATGGCGTTCCCCCTCATAATTGCAGGCAGCTTCGTAATCAAACTTGTAGAGGTCGCAAACTTGCTGGAGCCAATAATCGACGTATTCAGCCCAGTGACTGTTGCTTGGCTGGGATTGCCAGCAGTTACGGGAATAGCGCTGATTTTCGGTGTGCTGAGGAAGGAGTTAACGTTGATTATGCTGGCGACGCTCTTTGGAACCGCAAACTTTGCTCAGGTTATGACGCCGGTTCAGATGATTGTCTTCACCTTAGTGGCAATGCTCTACATTCCGTGCGTAGCCACCATAGGCGCATTGGTCAAGGAGTTCGGCTGGAAAAAAGCGTTGCTAATCACTGTTTTCGAAATCGTATTCGCCCTGTTTGTAGGCGGCATAGCCTTCAGGTTACTCACAATCTAAAAGTATACCCAAAACATAAATGATGTCAGGGCTCGTTTGTGTTGGTAAGCGATAGAATGGAAAAGCTTGAGGATTTGAAGCAGAAAATCAGAGGATGCAAGAAGTGCAGGTTGTGGGAAACCCGAATTAATGCCCTCCCCGGCGAAGGAAACTATGATGCCAGAGTGATGATGGTTGCTCAAGCACCGGGAGAGAACGAGGACAGAGACGGAAGAATGTTCATCGGCCCTTCTGGCAAGCAACTAGATGAGCTACTTCAGGAAGCAGATGTGAGCCGACAGGAAATATACGTTACCAACTTGGTCAAGTGCATGCTTCCGAAATACAGGAAACCCAAACAGGACGAAATCCAAGCATGTGCTCAGCATCTAGATGAGGAGATAAGGCTGATAAACCCGTTTGTGATAGTCACCTTGGGTTACTACGCAAAAAGGCACATTTTTGACAAATATCATATTCAGCCACCCAACGCCAAACAAGAATTCTCAAAAAAATATGGCACACTCCTTTTAGCTGACAACAGAAAGATACTGCCGCTACGGCACCCAGCCGCCCTCCTCTACAACGATTCCCTAAAAGAAGAGATGAC
>CBFCZR010000136.1:0-3750 GCA_965602795.1 Candidatus Bathyarchaeota archaeon
CCCAGCAGCATGGGGTTCACTGTCAGCTTTTGTGGGAAGGGAATCCATGAGTAGTTTAGGGGGATTTTTTTGAACGGGATTTTTAAGGTTTTTTCCATTATGCAGAAGTTTTCTTTGTTGTCTCGAATGAAGATGCGAGCCGTTCTCTTCAACAAACCTATGTTGTTGAAGAGTGTTGGAGGATAATCTTTCGGAAATGACGTGAGGTCAATTATGAGGGAGTCATATTTCTCCATGTCCTGAAAAGGCTGTGTCCATTTAATGCTGTCCACTTTCTCTTGAGGTGCAGATCCGATGATGAGCAGCTTATTCACAGGCTGTTTGACTCCTTCACCAAGTTTCTTATCTGGAATACAATGTTTTAGTTTTTAAAAATTTGGAGAATATAATTTCAAAAAAAAGAAGACATCTGTGTTTGAGGTTAGAGTTTAACCCTTAATTCAAGCCATTTCTCGGCGATGCTTGAGCCTTTGTGGTTTGTACTTAAAAGGAGAAAATCATAGCAACAGAAATATCAATTTTAGGAAAGTTGGAACAGCAATTCGTTTCTTTTCTTTTTAGCGATTGATATTGCACCCATTTTTCTGAGGCAATAAGTGATTTTCTGGGCTAACCTAACAGAAATCCCCATTTTTGACGCCAAAACCTTGTTGGTGAAATATCCGTCCAACTCTTTCGGTAAAAACTCTAGAAAATCTCTGCTGTCCTCAAAAACAATTCTGTCAAACACATCCAGCAACTTTCTGTCTTTGACGCTAGCTCCTCTTCTTCTCCAGCTTCCTCTGCCATCATTGCATCTTATCTCCTCTTCTTCAATCAGCAAAACCTCAAGCGAAAAATTTCTGTCCTTAATCAGGCTTGGTGCATGAACCAACTCGTAAAAGAGGTCAGTTAATTTTCCTTTCTTCGGAGACTTTCTCCTCCTAACAAACTCTCCGGACCTAGATACGTGAACTATCCATTTTAGTTTGGCTATGGGGTAAACCAGCCGAACTTGATTGTTTGGAAGCAGTTTAATCAGTTTCTTTTTGATTGCAGAAAAGTTTCCGGTCTGAATCTCGATTAGAAGCTCGCCTCTGAGAACGTCAATTATGAAATCGTCTACTTTAACCTCAAGTGCATCTCCTGACCCACTGTACCAGTCTTTAATCGCGGAATGCAGAGAATACTCAGTCATAGAAATAGTAGAACAACAAAAACAAATAAGAATCTTGTTTACGCTTGAGGCTTTGTGGTTTATACTTTTACTCTGAAATCTTCTTTGACGACATTGAGTACGACGTTTGTGACTGTTCTGCTTACGTGTGGCATCTTCAGTGTGGATTTGATGAAGTTGTTTAGGGTGGTTCTGTTTTTGAATCGGGCAACCACCGCTATGTCGTAGTCTCCGGTGATGTCGTAGATGCATATAACCTCGTCCAGCTTGGCAAGCTGCTTCTCCACGTCGGGCAGATACCGCCCCTCTGCTTCAATGAGTATGAGAGCAGTCAACCCATAACCAAGCTTAGCCGAATCCAACAGTATCGTGTACCCCTTCAGAATGCCCATATCCTCCAAATTCTTTACGCGGTTGTAGGCTGTCCCAACAGCTATCCCCAGGCTGTCAGCTATCTTGTTGAAGCTTTTTCTGGCATCCTCTTGCAGTAAACGGATGATTTTGCGGTCAACGTCATCCACTTTATGAGAAGTGTAACTCAATTTCAATTTCCTCCTTTCATTGAATGATTTGTCATGACGCAGTTTGGTTTATTGTTTCACCGTGAACACTTGTTCATTAACGTAACAAGTATATAAATTTTCCTTCAGCTTAACGGAAACATTTATATACAAACATGTAATATTTCCTCATTCAGCTGAATGAATGGTGAATAACATGGAGGCTATTAACACAGCCAAAGAAACACTAAAGAAAAACAAAATCCGGTGGGTACACACAGCCTTCGTAGACATGCGAGGTCTAATGCAGGATGTAGTGATACCCGCAAAACAATACACGGAGGGACAAGTCCTAACCGCAGGCATCGGCTTCGACGGCTCCTCTGTACGCGGCTTCAAAACCATACACGAATCAGACATGGTCCTCAAACCCGACCCAGAAACATTAGCAATCATCCCATGGACAACCGACGAGAGACAGAAAAGCGCCATAATCATAGGAGACATCTACGAAGCCTTCGGAGGCAACGAGCCATCCGAAGTAGACCCAAGAGGATACGTAGCCAAAAAAGCAGTCAAAGCAGCAAAAGACATGGGCTACACCTGCTTATTCGGTCCAGAACTGGAATACTTCGTCTTCAGCTCCATAGACCCCGCAAACCTTGTCTGGGACATGTGGGTTAGCCCAAAAGGCGGCGCCGGAGACTCATGGGGCGCACCAAGGGTTGTACCCGTTTCCGCAGAAACCACGCCAGGAGCTCACACCCTAAGACCAAAAGAAGCATACTTCAGACCCCCACCAGAAGACACGACAGTTGAGTACCGAAACGAAGTTGCCTCGTTACTGGAAGAAAACTTTGACACAGAAATCGAGATGCACCACCACGAAGTTGCCACCGCAGGACAGATCGAAATAGACTTCAAGTATGGAGAGCTGGTGAAAACCGCTGACAGAGCAATGTTCTACAAATTCGTAGCCAAAAACGTTGCAAAAAAGCACGGATTAATCGCCACTTTCATGCCCAAGCCAGTTTACCTTGACAACGCCAGCGGCATGCACGTTCACGCTTCCCTATGGAAAGGCAAAAAGAACGTCATGTATGACAAAAAAGACGAATACGCTGAACTCAGCCAAACAGGCAGATACTTCATCGGAGGCATACTAGAGCACGCCAGAGCCATAACCGCCGTGACTTCTCCAACCGTAAACTCCTACAAGCGGCTGGTGCCCGGCTTCGAGGCGCCCATTTTCATAATGTGGTCCCGCCGCAACAGATCAGCCATGGTACGCGTTCCCGTATACTTTAAAGGTCCAGAGCACGCCGCAGCCAAACGCGCTGAACTACGCTCCGCTGACCCATCCTGCAACAGTTACCTAGCCTTTTCGTGCATCCTAAGGGCTGGGCTTGACGGCATAAAAAAGAAACTTGACCCCGGCGACCCCGTGGACGAGGACGTTTACGAGTTGAGCCCTGAAAGGAGACGTGCACTGGGCATCAAGAAGTTGCCAACAACACTGAAGGACGCTTTAGAGGCGATGAAGAGCGATGAGATTGTCCATGATACCCTTGGAAGCCACATATTCGACGCTTTCATAGAATACAAGACCAACGACTGGAACCAGTACTGCCTCTATGTCACTCCGTGGGAAATAATGAAATACCTAGACTATTAAAAATAGAATGAGGGAGAGGTGAATAAGCATGAAAGCATATTTGCTCATTGAAACACGACCTGGAACATCTGAAGACGTAGTCAAAGCCATCAAAATGCGGTTCGAAAACGTTCTGCATGCTGACTCCGTTTACGGACGACACGACGTCATAGTAGTGTTGGAAGCTCCAGATCTAGAATCACTCAACGAATTGGTATACAAAGTAATAGAGAAGGACCCCAACATCGTCCACACCGAGACGGCGATAACACTATTCTAAAGAGGAGAGAAACACAGTTGTCTTCAAAAGATCTCCGAACCAAAAAGATAAGAGCTTTCGTACTCTTGACGATGAGACCCGGAACTTCAGAGGAGATCGTGCGTTCAAGGAAGATAAAGGGCGTAATGATGGCCAACTCGGTTCTGGGAAGATTCGACGC
>CBFCZR010000137.1:0-3728 GCA_965602795.1 Candidatus Bathyarchaeota archaeon
ACAGTTAGAACCGCGAAGCGTGACGGAAAAATACGAAAGATCGCCCTGCCTCTCGAAAAAGCGTACGAGCCGTGGACAGAACAGCTCTACAACTATTACCTCGAGCACGGAAACGACAAAGTGTTCCCGTTCACACGCCAGAAAGCCTGGGCATACGCACAAGAGACTTTCTCAGGGTTGAGTTATCCCATAGACAAATACAACAAGTATGACCCCCTGAATCCGAAACCTGAACCAGTCAGGGCCCACATGAAACCGTTCGGAACCCATGCTCTGCGTCACTTGCGAGCCACCGAATTAATTGAGACTTTCGGATTCACAGGATTCGACCTTTCAGTTTATGGCGGCTGGACACTGCGCAGCATGGTCGGCGTTGGCTCTGCCATGTCCCGGTACGCTCACTTGGACTGGCGAAGATACTTCCCCAAGTTACTGAAAAAAAGGTTTTAATCTATTCAAACAGAACCCTGTTTAAGTATCACTTTCCGGAGTTCCGGCTTTCAATAAGGCTCTACGCAGCAAAAACATCAAATCTGGGTAGGGAAAAACGCCAAAATAAGCATTTTAGTGTAAAAACATTGTTGAGTTAACAGTTTCGTCAAACTGTTAGGCTGCAGTTTTTTCAGGGAGTGACAAACCGAAAAACGACCATAAATCAAGCATCTGAAATGTTCTTTGTATTTTGTGCTGTGTGCTGCAGACGCCTTTTCTGAGGGGCGAATGTTCCAGAGCCAACAATAAACAGTCAGGTTTTTTACGCAAAAAGGGTAGGCTTTTGAACGTAAAACATGTGCGTGTTCGTAGCTTTTAAGCCAAAATTGAAGAATACTGACGTTAAGCTAATTCTTTTGGGATTCCGTGGATACAAAAGCATCAACGCACTCCCTCTTGGACATCATTAAATGATTGTACCATAAGGCTTTCAAAGGCTAACCAATCATCGTGTGTCTACTGCAAAAAGGGGAAACGGAAGTGAAGCAGCTTCGGAGTCTCTACGAGTCTATTTCCAAACGGGGCGGCAGACAGTGAAAGAGAATGCTGTTGTGGCTTCGGGTTTGTGCAGACAATTTGAAATCGACGATGTGGTTGTTGAAGCCATAACGAACCTGAACCTCACAGTTGAAGAGGACGAATTCATTTCTATCTATGGACCTTCGGGTGCAGGAAAAACAACTCTCCTCAATCTGATTGGTGCCTTAGATAAACCAACAGGCGGAAAAATTGTTGTCTTCAACCATGACCTCGGAACATACGACGAAAACTTTTTGGCAACCTTCCGCTCCGCCTACATCGGCTTTGTTTTCCAATCTTACAACCTCATTTCAACCTTGACCGCGGTTGAGAACATCGCGTTTGTTATAGAACTGGCTGGCTGGTCAGGCGAACGAATCAAAGACAGGTCAGAAACCCTACTAAAATTAGTTGGTTTAGAGCATCGAGCCAACCATTTTCCCGCCCAACTCAGCGGAGGTGAACGCCAGAGAATAGCCTTTGCCCGAGCATTAGCTAATAACCCGCCGCTCATTCTCGCAGATGAGCCTACCGGAAACCTGGACACGGAAACAGGCTTAGAAATTATTAGCATCTTAGAGAAAATCAGGGAGGAAGGAAAAACCGTTATTGTGGCTACGCATGACGAAAAACTGCTGAAACTTGCAAGCCGTTCTTTGTTTCTGAAGGACGGGAGGCTCACGGCTAGATGAGTGAGATTTCCTTTCCAGTCAAAGATTTGGCGAGAAGACGAACTCAGACCGCGTTAACTGTTCTCGGTTTAACTATATCTACGGCTGCAACAGTTTTTCTCATTCTCTTCGGAACCAACTTAGGGTTCGAAATCAGCTTCCTCGCCGGAGGGGGACAATTAACCAGCGGATTCTCCAACATATTCTCCCAATTTATTCTGATTGTCAGTATACTAAACATCATAACAGGCCCCATCATAACTTCCTTTCTAGTTCGCCTTACAATGTCTGGACGGATGCAAGACATCGGAATAATGAAGGCATCAGGCTGCTTAAGCGGCTCCATTTTTGCCTATTTTGCCACAGAACTCTCTTTGCTTGTTTTCCTCAACACCATAACCGGAATAGTTTTTGGAGTTGCAGCATTTTACGTTTCTACCAGTTTTTTGAACGCTGTAGGCTTTTCTATTTCGCAAAACCTTAACCTAACAGTAATTATTGTCGTCTGTTTTGTTCTCATCATCTTCTCCCACATCTTCGGAGCTTCACCCATACGCCGAGCAGCCAAAGCAAAACCAACAGAAGCCATGTCCCCAATCTACAAGCTGGGAACAACCGCTGGGCTGGGAAAGAAACTTCCTTCAAGACTTGGTTTAACTTTCAAGCTGACTTTTCGAAATTTGTTGCGCAGAAAAGCTGCTACTAGCCAAGCGATAATCTATCTTACTGTGGTTTTGACTTTGGTTACGGTGACTATTGCGGGTGGATTGGTTGCCAATCACACTACTGCAAGCTATGTTGAACGTGCAGTCGGCAGAAATGTCGTTCTTGTGGGGCATCCAACTCTGACGGATCGTTATGTTAGCTTTCTCTACCGCTTTTTTGAGGATAAAGAACTGGAGCAAATTGAGTATCTTGATTCAGAGTTTGGTATTTCGGAGTCTTTGGTAAGCAAAATGGAGGATATACATGGGGTTAAGGCAGTGGATGCTCGTTTAGTGTTGGAAAGTTCTGTCCGAGAGGTTCCTGGAGTTATTGTTGACCCCGTTGAGCAGACAGGGGCAATATTTATTGGCGGTAATCGGTCTGGTGAGGCGTTAATTTTGGGTGTAGAACCTGAGAATGTTGTTAATGATTGGCTGATTTTTGGAAGAAAACTGGGTGAAACTGATCAAGATGCTGCAATAGTCGGGGATTCGTTGGCTGTAAACATGTTCAGTGACGCTCAAAAGCAGTCAATCAAGTTTTCGATGAAAGTTTGATGCCCTATAGCATAGTTGGGGTGTGCGTGGACCCTCTCAACAACGGAAAAGTTGTATACATGCCCCTAGAAACATTGTACAAAGACATTGACCAACACGGATATAATCTTCTTTTTCTTCAAATTGACGCTTCAGAAAACTTTGAGGTTCTATCTCACATAGAAAACGAGGCTTCAGCAGAGAATTTGAAGGTTGTAGAACTTGTCACAGTTCTGGATAAGCACGTGAACTTTCTGAGTAACATCTGGTCTTTGGTTATGTTTCTGCCTCTATTCTCTCTGGCAACAGTTGCAATCTCTCTTCTCAGCTATCTGATGCTCTCTATTTCCGGTCAGCAGCACGAATTCGGCGTTATGAGAGCCTTGGGCGCCAAACCAAGCAACATAATGAAGATCGTTTTTTCTCAAGCCTTGATAATCGTTTTAGTGAGTGGAGCAATCGGAATTTCTGCTGGCTTGTTCATCACCTTCAAGTTTTTTATTCCTGACCCCGTCCTCTCCCAATCATTCGGCATTTCAGTGTCAACAGGGCTATTTGCTGTTTTAGGGCTTTTCTGCGTGTGCAGCTTGTATCCAGCGTTGAGGGCGGTGAAGAAAACGGTTGTTGACACTATTTCCGCAGTGTAGATGAACAACAAAGAATACGGAGACGTTATTGACTATTACCGAGATAATCGGGTAGCTTAGGTCCCAATTTTGCTCGGAAATGCGTTAATTCGGTTATGTGCCCCTGAAACTCATCTAAGAAGTTTTGGAGTTGCAGGATAGGAAAAACAGGCACTTTG
>CBFCZR010000138.1:0-3725 GCA_965602795.1 Candidatus Bathyarchaeota archaeon
GACCCTTGCTCAGGATTCCAAACTACAAGAAAATTGTCTAAAAGTTCGGTTTCAATCTTCTCAGGCATACAACTTCACTTTAGATGGTGAGCGCCAATACCCGAGCGGCGTCTGAGGCGTCTTTAGCCTTGTCAGCAGCATCCTCCAGATGCTGAACCACAATCCACAAGAGAAACATGGGCGGAAGATCCATTTTGTTGTCTATTATGTCTACTTCTAGCTGTCTGTAAATCTCATCCACTTTCCGTTCTGCAGCTTCCACTTCTCTGGCTTTTTCCAGAGCTTTAGCAGTGCCATAACTCAGCGTCATAACAGTTTCTCTAAGCTTGGAGACGGTGTCGAACACAGCGTCCGAAAGCTTAATCAGGTCTTCCTTTATCTGCTTCGGAACTTCCCATCCCCTTTCCATAATCTGAAGCAGCCGAAAGCCGATTCCTTCACAGTAGTCAGCTATGTCGCTTGTCAAGTTAGTGAATCTGAGAAAGTCTTCGCGGCTCATCAATATTGCTCCTATTTCAGCGAGTTCCCGTGAAACATTGCGTCGCGCAGCATCCACGCCATTTTGAGCATTCTTGACTTCAGAGAACAGCTCCTGAGCCTTTTTTTTGTCGCCATTCACGAAAGCGGAAACCAGTTGCGAACTTTTTCGAGAAATGTCCACCACTTCTCTAAGATGGTCTCTAGAAACGTCAAGCGCTTTCCGTTTCACCCGTTCTTCGGTCTCTACAGGAAATACCATACTGTTGCCCCATCGAATTTGTTAGTGATAACCAAAATTAAATAGAATGCAGTCTCTTAAAAACTGTTAGTTAAACTTGGATTTATTGTCCATTATTTTTCCAGAGTTTTCAACGTTTAACCAATTCTCCCAAACCCTCAAACTCTAGTTTGTGGCGGAAGTATGCATGAAGCAGCTCCGGAAGCTTGTCAGCCTCGCTTCTTACTTGTTTCCAACTGTCACGGTCACGCAATGTCACTGTGCCATCTTCAAGGGTTTGATAATCGACAGTAATCCCTAAAGGCGTTCCTGCTTCATCTGCTCGCGCATATCGTCTCCCAATGGAGCCTGACGAGTCCCAATCCACAGTGAAGCCCTCATTGACAAGCATGTGATAGACTTCATCAGCCTTCTCAAGTAAGCCATCCTTACGCATCAAAGGAAAAACGCTGACCTGCATCGGGGCAAGGTCGCGGGGTAGACCCAGAAGGGTTCTCTTCTTCCGTTTTGTGTAAGCATACTCTAGGGCAACATAAACCAGCCTGTCCAAACCAAAACTGGGCTCGATAACATGAGGAACAAATCTTCTTCCTCCATCCTCGGACTCCTTGAATGCTGTCAAGTCTACGCCGCTGGCTTTCATGTGGCGGCTCAGGTCAAAGTCTGTCCGGTAGTTGTGACCCGAAACTTCTGTCCATCCCCACCTTTCCAGATACACCTCTTGGTCAAAGCCCTGCACAGAATAGTGCGCGCGCTCATAGTCCAGTTTCTCGATGAACCGCTGCTTCTCCTCTGGAACGCCCAGCTCCACCAGAAACTTTTTGGCTTGTGCCATGAAGTATGCCATCCACTCTTCCTCGATGATGCCCTTGCTTAGCGCCTCCTTCACCGTCAATGTTACGGGTTCGGTTACGCCTTTCAGTTTGTTTTCTGCGAGTACAAACCGCAAAGTTTCATCTTCCACATCGCCGATAATCAAGCATTTTTTGTCTTCCGGGTCCAAGAAGAACTCGATGTCTATTATCGTGAATTCTCTAAGCCGCACCGGACCCTGCCGTGGAGAAATCTCGTTTCTGAGGGCATGACCAATCTGGGCAACCCCCAAGGGAAGACGGTTTCGGGCACTTTCGAAGATGCGCTTAAATTCCACGAAGATTCCCTGTGCAGCTTCGGGACGTCCATAACCGACTGAATCAGAGTACGGTCCAATCGTGGTGGTGAACATGGTCATGAACTGTTCAGCTTTTGTGAAGTTTCCGCCACATTCTGGGCAGCGGATGCCACGGTTTTTTAGCTCATCCACGACGGCTTGGAGGCTGAGCTTCTCGGTTTCTGTGTCAGTCATATCCCCGAGCTCTTGAAGCAGATGGTCAGCTCGGAACTTGCGCTGGCACTTGACGCATTCAACTGTGGGTTCCTTGAAGTTTTCTACGTGCCCGGAGGCTTCCAAAACGTTGCCGGGCATAATCACCGACGTTTCTATTTCGAGGATAGCTAAGGGTTGAAGATAGAAGCGTCTAAACTTGTCTTCTAGCCTTTTTTTGAGCAATGCTCCGAGGGGACCATAAGTTATGAATCCGCCGACTCCCCCATATATTTCGTATGAGGGCCAGAAGTAGCCTCGCCGCTTCCCCATTTCGCTTATAATTTCATACTTGTCTTTTGGTGGTTTCACAGTTTCTTTCGCTCCGCATCCATTAGTGGGATTATAGTCTTACAGTATTACAGAAATAAAAACACCATGTTCATTTCAGCTTCGCCAGCTCAGCCTCAAGCCGTTCTTTCATACGCGTTTTCTTGGCTAACTCGCTTTTCACCCTGTCAATAATGTTCACTGGTGTTGGGTCCTTATTCTGTAATATGGCTAGATAGACGCTTACAAAGTCGCCCGTGCACAAGACAGAGAACATTTTTGCCAGTTTTCCTTTTCCCGTTGCCATTATCTCTAGTACTTTGTTGGCTCTGCTGAAGACCAGTTTTGTGGTGGTTTCTATCCTGCTTCTGATTTCAGGAGGCTCTTGGGGGTCGCGGATGAGGATTATTGACAGCTTCTTGGTTAGCGATTCTGGGGCTTCGTATCCCACGGTTTCGTTGTGGTTCAGCTCCGAGAAGACCTCGTATTTGCTGGGGACTTTGCTGTTTTCGTTGAACTGCGTCTTCAGCCGCTGAGCTACGGAACCGTAGTGCCTGAAGCCATAGACTACTGGTATAGTGTCAATTAGTTCTGTGGCAAGCTGTTTTGCACTGTTATTTTTTGTAGGCACGTTTGGAGCGTTTGCTTTAACTACCCTTTCTATGGTCTGTATTGCCTCCTCCAGCTCATCGTCTATGTCTGAGATTATTCCCATCTTTTCCATTAGAACAGGAAGAGGAAAGAACAGGTAGGGAATGGCGGCGCGAGGCTGCAAATCTTCAGGTATTATCATATAGGGTACCTGCAGTTTCTTGCAGAACGATCCAAGTTGCCCACCTGAAGTCACTGCTGTTACGGTGCATTTTCTGCGGATTGCGGCGAGAAAAGCGGTTAAGGTTTCTTCCGTGTTTCCCGAGTAGCTGTTAACGAAGACTAGGGTGTCCTTGTTTACGTATGCGGGGAGAGTGTAGTCTCTGCAGACTTCGATTGGAATGGGGAGCGTGTCGCGGAGCCAGCCATGCAGGATTTCTCCGCCTATGGCTGAGCCGCCCATACCCACAACCACAATATGTTTGGGGTTCACCTTTTCAGGCATACTCACCTGCTTTGCCCTCTTTATTGCATCTCGACAATAATTGGGAGTTTTAACCAAATCGTCGAGCATGTCGCTTCTGTCAACTTCCTTGACCCTTTCAGGCTTATCCAAAACAGTAACCATACGCTTTCGCTCCACTTCTAATGTACCCTCATCATATGAGTGTTTGAATATTTAAAAAACAAACTTAACCGATTTTACTTTTGGTCCTTAATGTTGCTTTTCCGTGTTTTGCTAGTGATTTTTTCTATGGGGTATAGCAACGGGTTTACAATGGT
>CBFCZR010000139.1:0-3508 GCA_965602795.1 Candidatus Bathyarchaeota archaeon
TTAGGCATAGACAACTTGTTGCCAGAAAAAACCAGAGTAGTTGCCCCTGACGCTCCACTCTTAATCGCTATATCCCGCTGTTCCATACCACTCCCCACCGCCTCAGCTGAGTTTCTAACTAGAACTGCAATGTTGAATGCTCCAATTGTTATAGGGCTGCTGGGAACCTCCACTCCTTCGCTGATTTTATTTCGCAAATCAGAAAACAGTTCCTTTCCCTCATCAGAGAATGAGATTCCGCTTCTTGAACTTTGAGTTATTCCCTCACTCTTCAGGTGCTTCAGAAGCGTTCGTGTTGCGCCTTCCCCTAACCCCAGCTCTTTTGACAGCCTTATTCTGCCCACACTTTCGTATTCACCGATTTTTTCTAGTGCTTTAACTACGTGAGCCTCATTAAAGGATGGAGCAGGACCGGGTGCAATCTTGCGCGTAACTCTTTCAATAACCTCTAACAGCCTCAATGCCCAAATCTCCAATACACACTAACCTATTACCAGAATTTGTTTATAACAATTAACTTAAAACTCTTTAAACCACTATTCAGAAGAAGGGAGAGTGAAAAACGTCACAAAAGCCATCCTAGTAACAGGCACTCCGGGCGTGGGAAAAACCACAGTCTCCCACAAGTTAGCGTCTAAGCTGAATGCAATGTACGTAGGCGTAACAGAACTTGTAAAAAAACAGAAATTAATCATCGGCATAGACGAGAACAGACAAACCTTGGTTGCAGACACAGAAAAGGTTTCAGAACAGCTGCAACAAATCCTAGCGAACACGGAAGGCACAGTCATAATTGAGGGACATTACGTTGTTGATGTTGTACCCAAGAAAGACGTGAACACGGTTTTTGTTCTCAGACGTGACCCCCGCGAACTCAAGAATGCACTAGAGAAGCGCGGATATGAGGAAAAGAAGCTGTGGGAGAATCTAGCCGCCGAAATTTTGGATGTTTGCCTCTGGGACGCCCTGTCCGCCTGTGGCGCCGACAAAGTCTGCGAGATCGATGTTAGCGGTAAGACCGTTGAGGCGGTGGTGAAAGAGATTATGCTGGTGCTAGAGAAAAGAGCAGAGTGTAGACATGGGATAGTTGATTGGTTAGGAAAACTGGAGAATGAAGGACAAGTAGAAGAGTTTCTGAGAAAATTCTAAAAAAGATTAACCCAGCAGCCTTAGAATCTGCTGTTTTGACAGTAAAGTGATGCCACGGCGGTTGGCGTAGGCTTTGGCGTGGCCACTAAACTTTTCGGCGATGATTATGGGCTTAGGAACCCCGACATCTTCTGCTGCTTTGTCGATGTTTATAACCATGTTGACGCCGACTGTTCGGTTCCAGTCTTTAATCCAAACAGACCGCTTTTCTTTGCCTCTCCGAATAATCAAATCAAACTTTCGCGAAAGCCCGGAAACACCCTCCATAACGGTGTCCTTCTCTGTTTTGTAACCGTTTTGCCGAAAATATTTCACAGCAAGATTTGCTAAGGAAAGGCGACTCATTTATCTGCATCCTCTTAAAGCATTAAGGTGTTCAAAGAAAAAGCTTTTCCTTCGGTGGATGTGCGCTGAATGTATGTGGTGGTTGTCTGTTATGGTTGTGGGCGGTTTCTGCTGGCTAAAGCAGCCCAGAAGACTAAAAGATGTCCATACTGTGCAACTCGTTTGAAACTTGTTAAGGCAAAAAAGGTGGCTCACGTAAAAACTGCTCAAGAAGCATCGTACTACATTCGCGCATTAAAAAGGAAAAGGAACAGTTGAACACGCGAAGCTGTTGTATCGGGGACATTGGTGTATTCGATGGTTTTTGGTGTTGTTGGTTGTGGAAGTGGGGTAATTAAAGGGAATATTGTTTAGTAAGACAGAAGATTTAATATTGTAGGCAAGCAATTGATTCTGTAAAGTGGAGGTCCACACCATGAAAGACAATGTACAGATTATAGCATATGCCACCCTCCTGGCAGGAATCGGCTTACTAGCCTTCACATTCATAAGCGCCTATCTATTCCTTATCGCCGACTTATCCATCACCGCATCATCAGACCTAATAGATGCTTTCGGCAGCTCCTTGGCTCCACTGATCGGGGCAACCATTCGAATCATGTATCTCGGCGTCATGGGTTGGATAGGCTCAGGACTAACAACACGAGGAGTGCAACTTGTTTCCCAATTTAAACGCCTAGCCAGACCCGAATCTCAGTCAGGGACTACCCCAGACGTCAAGCCTAGAGAACCAGTACAACCCAAAGAAACTGAACAAGTTAACGAACCTTAGTCTCGTTCAACCGAGGAAATGAAGGAAAACGAGATAGATGAAGATCGCAATAAGGATGCTCAGCATAGCCGCAGTTATTCTGTGGATAGTGATACTGCTCTTCTCTGTCACAGCTGTCTACTCGGTTATGAATCTGGGAATAGACGTCGGGGAGGTCGAGATGCTTCCCTCCAGCAACGGCATCTCTTTTTCTTTGCCGTTCTCAATAACCAACAACGGCTACTATGAACTGGCTGATTTGAACTTGACAACTTGCGTCACAGACCAAAATGGAACAGTGTTTGACATTACCGAAACTCTTGTTCCGTCCATACCGCGAGGCAGCAACATTAATGCAACTCACACGATTTCTGTAGACTTAGATAGCATCCTGTCAATGAATCATGTATCTCTCCTGTTGAACGACAGCTCATTTAATGTAGAAATTTTTGCGGGTCTCAATTTCGCGCGAGCAGTTCCAGTTCAGCTTTCGACGAACGCCACCATACCTTGGGGGGCACCCTTTGCGTACTTCTCTATAGGGACGGCCTCTGTTTCTTCTCATAACGGCACCCATGTTGAGGGAACAATACCCGTAAGCTTCGAAAATCATGCTGTCATCGACATAACAGGAACCTTGAGAGCCGAAGTGTACGATGATTCGAACGAGCATATAGCCTCTGGAAGGACGGACATCAATGCTCCCTCGCAGCAAAGCTATGCTGATAGACTTCTTGTATACGCGAGTCAGGAAGACTCCTCAAAGCTAACAGGCAGCGGAAGGATGCACGTGATTTTTGAGACTCCAGTTTTTGTGGTTGAATGGTGGGAGCAGTATGGTTGAATTGAACACAAAAACGATTTTAAACGAGGTGTTTCCTCGAGCGCTCAAGGCTACGGTGTGGGGTGCGTTAACTTTTTTGGTTGTTTATTGTTTGCCGATGATGCTTTACCCTACAGATATGCTTCCGCTTGATTACGCTACTCCGCTGCTTCAATTTGCTACCATAGCGGTATTCTTCGCGGTGGTGGGGCAGTTTTTCTCCGAAACCATTATAGGCTGCGGCTTTGGGGTGGCGAAAGCGATAGTTGTGATTGCCTACTTTTTCGCTGTCTCAGACGGTGGCGTTTTCAGCGTGACGTTGCCCATTTCGGAGCTTACAGTGAACTTGGCAGTTGACATCAGCATCATTCTTTTGATGGTTGTGTCGGTGAATCTGCTTAACATCGCAAAAAATCTTCTTTCAGCCATAGCTCTGCTTA
>CBFCZR010000140.1:0-3489 GCA_965602795.1 Candidatus Bathyarchaeota archaeon
CATCTGAGTCGGTTTTAACCACATAGAAATCTTGTGCGGAGGTGGAGAAAAAAATTGTTTCTCCAGCTATGGCGAATCCTCCATCAGATGTCTGAATCAGCGAATGAGCTGTTAGTCCGCCGTATGTTTTGTTCCACTGCATGTTCCCATGTCTATCGGTTTTAATCAACCAAAAATTAGCGCCTTCGGCACCAAAAGAATATGTATAACCTGCCAGTGCGTATCCTCCATCAGAAGTCTCAATCAAAGAATAAGCTACGTCGCCATCTGTTCCTCCGTAAGTCTTGCTCCACATCTCCGAGGATGCTTCAACCGAAACAATAAAACCAAAAACTAACAAAACAAAAACAAGTGTGCCTGAAAGAAACAGCTTTTTAGAACGCATTAATTGTCCCCTAAATATAGTTTAATACTTTCAGTTAAGAGGGTTTTTGTCAAACTTTCTTGACTAAACAAATGATGTGGTTAGTCAATGTTTCTTGACAAGATTCTGCCTAAATTTGTACTATAACCTGTTTTCGCTTCAACAACAAACTGTTTGGTCAAGATATTTTCTGGTTCTCCAAGAAATCTAGGATTACCTTTAGGATGTTTTGTTCTACTTCAGTTTTTTTTCTGTCCCCGTCGATAGAAATGAGTTTTCCGTTGTCCACGAATTTCATGTAAACCTCTCTTACTTTCCGCTGGGTTTCCAGCCGTTCCATAACAGACTTCTTTCGTCTTATCCTCTTCACCACTACCTCGGGCGGCGCATCAATGTACAGCGCCAAATCAGGTGGAAGCGCAAACCTGTTAATCTCCTCAATCCACTCCAAGTCAAGTCCAGCCGCCCCCTGATACGCAAGCGACGAGTACACGCACCTGTCCGAAACCACAACCTTTCCCTCCATCAACGCCGGCTTCACATCCTTCTCCAGGTGCTCAACACGGTCAGCCGCAAAAAGAACTGCTTCCACAACTCTGGGCACCCGTTTCTTTCCCTGCAAAACTGACTCGCGAATAAATTTTCCTAGTTCTCCTCGGCTCGGCTCAGTGGTGTAGGCGGCGTCGAATCCTTTCTTTTGCAGGTTTCGCACAAGTCGATGGGTGTGGGTGGTTTTTCCGCTTCCGTCCAAGCCTTCGATGCAGACGAATGTTCCCTTCTTCACTTTGTGGTTCAGCCTCTACCCTTTAATTATCGATTACCTTAAATAATGATGCTCTAGATTGACAAGCTGAGGAGAAACGTTCCCTATGCGGCGATATTGGGGGGAAATCAAAGACCCTGTTCACGGCTATGTTTACGTCACCGAAGCAGAGAAGCAGCTCCTCGACTCTTATCCAGTTCAGCGTCTTCATCGGCTGAGGCAGCTGGCGGGGTCCGAGTTCGTGTATTCAGGAGCAAACCACACCCGCTTCGAGCATTCTATAGGAGTTATGTACCTGGCGGGCAAACTAACGGAAAACCAGAATATTTCTCCGCTTCTTTCGGAAGAGGAAATTCAAATCGTCAGAATGGCAGCTCTTCTCCACGATGTGGGTCACGGTCCATTTTCCCACATTTTTGAGCACCTTCTCGTGAAGTTCCTGAACAAAACCCATGAGGATATGACTCGGTGGCTTATCCAAAAATCTGAGTTGCATGATATAATCAGCGGACTGGGATACGACGCGGATGCGGTGGCAAAACTTGCGGTTGGAGAACTGCGGAGAAAAGGGAAAGCCTTCTTGGATCAGGTCATTCAAAGCACTGTGGATGTTGATAAACTCGATTTTGTGGTGAGGGATACGCATCACACTGGCGCAGAATATGGGTATGTAGATGTTTTTCGTCTCATTCATATGCTGGATGTTCTGGGCGAAAATCTTGCTGTTGATGTTGGCGCCCTGTCAGCGCTTGAATCTTTTGTGCTGGCAAGGCTGGAATCGTTCCGGAGCATCTATTTCCATCGTGTGGGAAGAGCGGCTCAGATAATGTTGGCTACAGCAATGGAGAAAGCAAAGGATGAGCTTGGTTTGGTGGATTTTGATTCTCCTGAGGATTATCTGGCGTTGAATGATTATACTGTTTGGACTAAACTGAAGGAATGCGAAAAGTCTAGAGGGATTATGGAGGACTTGGAGAGGCGTAGGCTCCTCAAGTGCGCTTATGACCGGACATTTTATGCGCGTGAAAAGATGGTGCCTAGCATCTTCAGTGTTGATGAGGTTCGGGAGCAGATGAGAAACAAGATTGCGTCAGAGGCTGGAATTGAAGCCGAAGCTATTGTTATTGATGTGCCGACGGTGCCTTCGGTGCCTTATCATCATTCTGAGTTGCTTGAGCCCATGGAGATTCCTGTTTTCCAGAAGACGCGAACAGGAGAGAGGGTTCCTCTGCGGTTGAGTGATATTTCGTCGGTGTTTGATGTTCTCAAGGGCTTCATTAACATTCTTAGGGTGTACACTGATGAGAAGTATGTGGATGAGGTTAGTGTTGCTTCGGCGAAGGTTATTGGTGGGACTCCTTCTTCGGCTAAGATTTCTTTTTGATGGAGAAAGGTTAAAACGTAAGTATGTTTTATGTGGTTGTTGCTCTGGTTTAGGCTCCGGTAGTATAGTCTGGCAAGTATTTCGGCCTTTCGAGCCGAAGACCCGGGTTCGAATCCCGGCCGGAGCACCATCCTTATTCTTTTTTGTCTGTTTCTTTAGGTGGTTGTGGAATCGACGGTGGACGGCTGTGGCGGTTTTTCTCTGGCAAGCATTGTGTAGTAGAGGTAGGTTATTGCGATTGGGTAGAGGGGGCTTACGAAGGCGGAGATTATGCTGGTGGTGAGTGAATTGGCGATGGGGTGAATTGTGGTTAAGGGTCCTGCTAGATAGCTTGCAACAGTGTTGGCGATGATGACGGTTATTCCTACAATTAGGAGCAGAAGGAAGGTTTTCATCCAGCGGTTGCTTACCAGTTTTCTGCTTCTTCCCAAGCTTTCCGTGAAGCCGTTTTGTTCGATGATTATTGCGGGGAGTATTAGAGAGAACATTATGGCGACGATTATTCCAGGTGCTATGAAAAGGAAGAATCCGAGTACTATCAGTATTCCGGCGATGAATTGGGTTGCGAGCAAGGATGGAAGTTTAGATATTGCAAAGTTGAAGCTGGTGTTGAGGTTTGAGTTGCCTTTTTCTATTTGGTCGGAAGCGTTTTTGATGACGACTCCGGTGGCTGTGGTGCCTACAATCCATAGTATGAGACCTGAAAGGGCGCCTATTATGGCGGCTTTTGAGATTAGCTCGAAAAACCATGGGATTAGTACTTCTTGAATGAATGTGGTGCTTGGGGATGCTGGCATATCTGGGGGTAGGGGTATGGGGAAAGATGAGGTTATGACGTAGGTGGATATTCCTGTTATTATTCCTGCTATCAGAAAGGGCAAGAAAAACTGCAAAAATTTTGAACTGTAAAGTTTTAGCGTTGACGAGATGATTTCTTCGACAGACAGTTCCCGTGAAGGCTTACTGACATTCAAGCTA
>CBFCZR010000141.1:0-3326 GCA_965602795.1 Candidatus Bathyarchaeota archaeon
TGTTTTAGGGCTTCTCTGCGTGTGCAGCTTGTATCCAGCGTTGAGGGCAGTGAAGAAAACGGTTGTTGACGCTATTTCCGCAGTCTAGATGAACAACAAAAAATGCGGAAACGTTATTGACTATTACCGAGATAATCGGGTAGCTTAGGTCCTAGATTTGCTTGGAAATGCGTTAATTCGGTTATGTGCCCCTGAAATTCATCCAAAAAGTTTTGGAGTTGCAAAATAGGAACAACAGGCACTTTGCTGTAGAATTTCACGGGACCAGGAAACAAAGAGAGGATTACCGGAAAAAGAATTGCTTTCTTCCATCCGTCCAACCCCACTCTTCGTTGTAGAAGCTGAGGCACATTTGCTAACGCCTCTGTTCTCTGTGCCTGTGCTGCAGCAACTTTTTTTATTGCTGAATTTCCCCAACCACGCCGCCAACGTTTGCAATCTACGCAAACAATTATTGGTTCACTAATCGCTATTACGTCGATTTCCCATCTTCTTCCTGAGGCTTTGAAACGGAAGTTACGTTTAACGGCGAAGTTGTTGGTTTCAAAGGCTGTGGCTGCAAAGTTTTCAAATTCTTTCCATTCAAGAACCTTGCATACTCTTTCAATGTCTGTTCCATTGTTGATGGCGTGAATGGCAAGTTTGACACGCTGGTTCGAAGATACTTCGATTTTTCCGTTTTCACATTCGATTAGTCCGATTTCACGAAACTCTCTCAGAACATTGTTGGCAGTGTGGACAGGAACGTTGGCGTCCATGGCAACAGCTTCTTCAGCAACAGAATCGCTGTTTGTTAGCTTCAGTAATGATATTGTGATGTCAGTTTTGACGGTCATGTATCTCTTATTCCAGAAAATGGTTCAGATAAACAAATCTTCTTCTGGAGGGCGTATCAACTTGGTTGCTTTCGCCTTTTCAGATTTTGGATATGGATATCCTCGGATTATTGCTACTGGGATTGCTTCGTTTGTTTGTCCGATGACCAGTTCGGCGGCTGAGGCCAGTTCATCGGCGATGGCGGTTCTCTTAACTCGGATGTTGTAGCCGAAAAGGTCTTTTTCGCCTCTTCGATCTCGTATTGGCTCGAATCCGGCGATTCCTAAGGCTATGTTGATTTCACCGTGACGTAGAGGGCGCCCATGAGTGTCCGAGACGATGACAGCAACATCTTTCCCAGCTATTTGCCTTATCTTTTGTCGTATAAGTTGGGCTGATCTGTCAGCATCTTCAGGTAAAGGTGCCACGTTATTGTCTCCTGGAACGTTAGAACGGTCAATTCCCGAGTTGGCGCAGACCAATCCCTGTTTGGTTTCTGTGATTAGCTTTCCGTCACTCATCCGTACGATGCTTCTGGATTCTCTGAGGATAACCTCTGCGAGCTTTGGGTCTTTGTGTGTTGTCTTGGCAACGTTTTTGGCGAACTCTGAAGGCGTTACCGTCTCGAGGTTCACAACGTTTCCTTCAGCTCTAGAAACTACAACATGAGTGACCACAATAACGTCGCCGTTTTGGATTGGAGTTCCCTGATTTTCGGCTGCTTGGCAAATCAGGGCGGCAAGGTCGTCGCCTTCTTTCACAATAGGCAAATCTGTTACTGCTAATATCTCGACTCTATTCAATGGCAATACCTCTTTATTTGGAGTTAACATTGACGGTTTAATATTATTCGCCTCTCAACATAGGGGTCTAATGCAGATAAATGCGTATTATGGAAGATTGCAACTCTGGTTTTTACACTTTACTGCACAAAACATGCAAAAACGGATGCTGATGCTGGAAAAATAGTTCCATAATATAAACATAAACGTTAAATTTTGTCAGTTATCTTTTCGTTAAAACACTTTTTTGTGTTAACACGCAGCATTGGAACCGATAGCGAATATAAAATAGCAGCTATTTTAGGAGGGATTCAGCTTTCTTCAGTTCCTGAGGGGTGTTGACGTTAAAAAAGGTCGAAAGGCCAGGTTCCAGTTGCTCCAGAACGCTCGTTGAAACATAGCGTAATCCCCTCATGTTATCAATCATTGAGTGCATGTTCATTTTTCCCTGTTTCAATGCCTTTTTTGCCGCGGTTAGGGCAGGTTTTGTGCGGTAAACTGCTTGAAGCGGCTCGATGTATCCATCTGGCCATCTGGGAATAGCGGCGTTTCTTTTGGTGCACATGTCTAAGAGAAACTGAACTATCTTTGCGGAGACTAGAGGTGTGTCACATGGAAGAAGCAGCGAATATTCACCTTCAGCAGTTTCGAATCCGGTTGTGGCACCAACAAGTGGGCTCTGGGAATCGTCTTTGTCGATAACCAGCTTTGCTTTCTCGGCTAAGATGGTTTCAAAATTTTTTTTCTGCTCTTTTGAACTTACCACCACCAGAACTTCGTTAACTACTTGTGATATGTTGTCAATTACATGAAGGATCAGGGGCTTACCTGCCAAGACAACTAATCCCTTGTCTCTGCCGAATCTTCTGGAGAAGCCTCCCGCAAGAATTACTGCCGATTTCTGCAACATAATCGCGTCAAAGAGTGAGAGTTTAGCCTATTAGCCTTTTTCTTCACCTCAACAACAGAAGTTCGTTTCATCACTTTTGCCGTATTTCGTCTATCTTCGTTTCCATCTTCACCGTTTTTGGATTCAAGTTGACAAGAAACAGATACATAATATCACAAAAACGCTAATTCAATCCGCCATTACATGCTGGATTGCGCTAATAACTTAAATATTGTTTACTTTCGTCCTCTTTCGTGCCAACTAAAAAAAGCGAAATATCATGCCTCTTGCTGCCGTAGTTCTGAACCCGCGTCTCCTAGGCACATTTTGGAGATGTGGTTTGCCTCCATTAATGAGTAGGCGGTACATTGTAGTTTTTGTTGTTTGCGGGAGCTCTGTGGCGGGCATAAATCGGGGGTTAATGGAGTAGCAGCAGTTAAACCAATCAAGAAAACGCTGTTTCAATCAGCAGCGTTACGTTATCGGTTACCAACTTAGACCACTATATAAGGTTCGAAAGCAATCGCGAAATCTGGGCGGATACACAGTTCAAAGATAGAAAACAAGAGACTGCGTTTTTGGGTGGCTACGGTTTTTAGAAAAAAGCTGTTTTTCAACAATCCACTGCTATTAGGAGCCTAATATGATTGTTGACTCTTTAGGCGCGCCTAAGAACTAAAAAGAGCTGTTTGGGCGTTGGGCTTTAACGTATAAAAGTCACTGAAGCAACTAATGTTTTACGAGTTAATGGTTGGAGAAAGGAGAACGAGTGGGAAATGAAGCCGTTCAGTTTTGTTCACGCTGCTGACTCGCATCTGGGTTATGCCCAGTATAATCTG
>CBFCZR010000142.1:0-3322 GCA_965602795.1 Candidatus Bathyarchaeota archaeon
GAATCCGTCACACACATTCAGCCAAAAAGGAGAATGGCAAATAGCCCTAACAGTCACCGACAACGATGGAGCAAAAACCTCAACCACTCAAAAAGTAACTGTGGTTAATTTACCCCCAGCAGCGGCTTTCAATTGCACCCAAAACCCTGAAGCGGGAATGGATATACAATTTGCAGACAACTCCACAGACCCAGAAAACAGCTCACTCTGTTATCTCTGGGATTTCGGCGACGGCAATACTTCTGAACTGCAAACGCCCACACACAAATTCGCAACGGAAGGAGACTACAATGTAACCCTAACTGTAACTGATGACGAAAACGCAACCGACACCTACACTATGACTGTTCCAGTTACTGAACCGCTCCAAACATCGGGAGCAATTCCCTTATGGATAATAGCAGTAACGGTAATCGCGATTGCAGCTATCGCATTTGTGGGATTTCTTTGGTGGAACCGCCGCCGCCAAAGTTTCCCGGAAATGTTTACGGGGTCCAGCGACAACACTATTTAATGAAAACGCGGTCACCAAAAAATTCAGCATTTCCTATTTCAGTATATCAATGCAGGGATAGACTTCTCGTTAGTTATTTGTAGAGCTCTGTTAACCTCGTTGAAGTATCTGATTACTGTTTTTCCTTTTTCCGTGATTGCGTAGCGAACTTTTATTTTGTTTCTTTTCTTACGCTTCGTCTGCTTTTCGATGAGGTTCTGGTTGATTAGGAAATCCAAGTTTTGTTTTAGAACTTTACAATTTACGTTAGCCTTGTACATTATGTGAGTTAGCTTCAACGGTCCATTTTGAGCCAAAACCTTCAGGATATCAACATACATTTCCATCTTTGATCTTCGCATTTCTTTAACCTTCTAACATAACCTACTGAAACGTAAAGGGGTGCGTATTTCAGGCTTTTTGATGACCAAAAATCATGTTCCTCCTTTACGTGAGTGGAACGGTAGTTACGTCAGTTCTGCCTAAAAGACTTGTTAAGTCGCTAAGATATACGGCAATAATATGTTCAGCATTACGACATCATCTTTTCCTGAAAAACAGGGGCACTGATTCAGGAAAATTCTTTGACAAAAGAAGTGAATTTTGCCACAAAAATGGCAAAATATGTACAATTTTGACGGATACACACCCATTTTGGCTTAGCTGTTTAATTCATGTAAGATTTTCTTCAAATCTTCAAGGAACTGTTTGATGTGTACAACCTTAGTGTGAGGCATGATGACAATTCGGAGGTAGTCGGGGAAGAAAGAAACAGCCCAGCCACGTTTCCTCAACTCCTGAAAGATCAACCGAACATCAACCGTGTCAGAGTTTACTCCAACAACATTCATGGTGGGCTCAGTCACAATGTCTAATCCATCAAGCTGCCGTATGCCCTCAACAAGCTTCCAAGTTAGTCTAAGGCAGCGTTCAACCACAGCGGCATATCCTGCTCGTCCAAGATGCTTCAACAACGCCCAAACCGCTACTGCAGAAGCGCCTGACCGCGTTCCCAACAAAGTAGACTGTTTAATCTCTCCTCCAGCTAGATAGGGAACCTTCATGTTGACGGCTTCACACATCTTCGCATTCCTGAACAGTATTCCTCCGGCAGGAATGGGAGCTAAACCCATCTTATGGGGGTCGATGGTGATTGAACAAACGTTTGGTAAGCTGAAATCAAACTCTAAAGGCGGGTAGCCCAACTCTTTGAGGAATGGAAGCACAAAGCCCCCGAACGCAGCGTCCACATGCAAATAGAGGTTATGTGTCGAGGCGATTTCTGAAAGTTCACGTATAGGATCAACCACCCCTAAGCCTGTGCTGCCCGCCAACCCAACAATCGCCACAGTTTCTGATGTAATAGCCTTTTCTGCGGCTTTCACGTCCATTTGATATTTACTATTGAGCTTAACCTTAATCAATTTCAGATTCAGCAGGTCAGACGCCTTGTCAAAGGAGTAGTGAGCAGAAACAGGAACAACAACTTCGCCGTGCTCCGTCTTGGCAAGATTTCTTGCTGCCCACAAGGCGATGATGTTCGCTTCTGTCCCGCCAGAAACGATGCTTCCACATGCTTTAGAGTTAGAAAGCAATGAGCCCAGCATACTTACTGTTTCTTGCTCCAGTTCTGCTGACGCTGGAAAGAGGCTTGGGTCGCCTAGGTTCTTTTCGAGGTACTTGCGGTAAATTTGTTTGGCGAAGCTGTGGGGGTCTGTGCACATGGAACACAGTATTTTGCCTGAAGAATAGGTTAAGTCTTGCTGGAGTTTTGCTTCCAACTCGCTTAGAATTGTTTTTTTGGGTAAGCCTTTCTCAGGCATCCTGTTTGCTTTTTGTGCAGTCTCTATGGACATGTTTCTCACTTTATTTCCAAATTCTACAAGAGATTAGCGGTCGTCAACTCATCTACTGGCAGTTTTCCATTATGTAAGATGGTGGCCACTAATGCTCCAGAAACTCCGAGTTTTCTCAGTTCCTCTAGCTCTTGTAGGCTCCTTATTCCTCCGCCAACCAGCACATCAACCCTTGTTTTCTCAAGAATGGTTCTCAGAAGCGCCCAGTTGATTCCTTGTTCGGTTCCCACCCGATCTAATTCGAGGAGAATTATCTGAGCTACACCTATCTTGCCGAGTTCTTGCGCAAAGGAAACAGCATCCAACGAAGCGATAACCTCTGAGGCACTCAAAACTTTTCCTTTTTTCAGGTCTATGCTCACCACAACTCTGTCTTCACCGAAAGCTTTGACGGCTTGACTCAAAAACTCTAAAGTCTCCAGAGTCTCGGAGCCCACCACAATCTTTGAAACCTCTGTAGCAAGCACTTCTTCTGCTCTGACGAAGTTAGCTATTCCCGCATCAACCATCAAATCAAGACCGGTTTCGGTCATAATTTGCCTGTAAACATTGAAGTTAGCTGACTTTCCTAATATTGCATCCAAGTCAGCCAGATACAGACCAGTGAATCCTAGGGACTCAAAGGCTGAGGCAATATTTAGCGGGTCTGCAGACTCGCATAAGATGCTCCTCAACGGCTGGTACCGGTCTCTTTCACCTCGTACGCCATGAACGGCAACACCATTTAAAACGTCGATCACGGGAATAACTTTCATTATGGTTCCCACATAAAAGGAGATACTGCGAGGGTGAAGTTTGAATCTTTTGATATTTGAGTACGTTTCCGGAGGCGGATACGCCAACCAGAAACTTTCAGGCAGCATCCTCAGCGAAGGCTACGGCATGCTACGGAGCCTAATCTCCGACTGCAAAGCCGCTGGACACAACGTCACAACCTTGCTGGACTCGAGACTCAAAGCATTTAATCCACCCA
>CBFCZR010000143.1:0-3322 GCA_965602795.1 Candidatus Bathyarchaeota archaeon
TTTTTCTCCGCATTTTTCGCAGACCCAGATGGGTAAGGGTGAACCCCACACTCTGTCTCTGGAGATGCACCACCGTTTTCCTTCTTTCAGGAAGGCATGGAACCTGTTTTTTGGGCTGTCGAAAAAGTACTCTACTTTTTGTGCGGCTTCCATGACCTTGTCGTTTATTTTGCCTGTCCACATGAAGTATTCTCGGCGTGCCATCCACACTAGCTTGTGGTGGGACCTCCAGCAGGTCGGGTACTCATGTTTAACGGTTTTCAGTTTAAGTAAAAGTCCCCTGTTGCGGAGCTCATCTATAACCATGCTGTCTGTTTTCCTGACGAAGAAGCCTGCGAATTTGCCTGCTTCTTCGGTGAAGTTTGCCTGTTCGTCGAAGGGGGCGAACATGGGTAGTTTGCGTTTTTGGGCGGCTGCGAAGTCGTCTTCTCCGTTTGCTGGGGAGAGATGCACTATGCCTGTGGCTGTGGAGACGTCTACGAAGTCTTCGTCTACTACTGTGTGGATTTTGGGCTGTTCGTCCAGTTCTGCTTGTTTGGGGATGAGGTCCTTGAATGGGTACTCGTATTTTGTGCCCACTAAGGTCTTTCCCTTCATGACTTTGAGGATTTTGTATTTTTCTATTTCTAGTTCTTCCATTACTGGTTCGACGCGTGCCTTAGCCAGAATCCACACTTCATCGCCAACCTTGACTCGGGCATATTCCTCTTTGGGGTTGACGCCTATAATCATGTCCGTGACCAGCGTGAAGGGCATGGTGGTCCAGACAACAAAGTATTCGTTGGTGGTTCCGCTTAGCCGGAACTTGAAGTGGATGGATGGGTCTTCAACCTCTTTGTATCCGAGACCCACTTCCGCGTTGCTGAGGGACGTTTGGCAGTGGGGGCAGTATGCGACAACGTAGTAGCCTTCTCCTAGGAGTTTCTGTTCCCAAGCCCGTTTAAGATACTGCCACTCACGTTCAATGTACCTGTCCTGATGGGTGTAGTATGCCTTGTCTTGGTCTATGAACATGCCCAGCATTGTGTCGGCTTCCACCCAGAGGCGGTGATACTTCATAATGCTCTTTTTGCATTCTTCTACAAAGCGTTCTTCGCCTACCCTCGCTATCAGTTCCTTCTTGTTTTTTGCGCCTAATTTTTTTTCTACTTCTAGTTCTACGGGTAAGCCTTGGGTGTCCCAGCCAGCCCAGAATGCAACATAAAAGTTCTGCATGGTTTTCAGCCGGAAACGGAAGTCCTTTATGACTCTGCCTCGGGCGTGCCCAACATGCTGGATGCCGTTTAGTGTTGGGGGGCCCTCAACGTAGCCTAGCATGCCACTATTGTTTTTTATTCGGGTTTCTTCCAGTTTTTTGAGTATCTTGTTTTTTTCCCAAAAACTTCGAACTTCGCTTTCAAGCTCGAGCGGGCGATACTTTTGAGTCAACAAAGGTCTAGAATCAGCCTTGAATTTCGCGGTCACCGCTCATCCACGACACCAGATTAAACCTCAAATATTCAGCCACAAATATAAAGCTTTAATCGCAGCCCAGCAAGACGCCCGCAGATATTCCTATGGATGTGTGAACGCTAGACAGAAACTTTCTGCTGTGCTGCTGAATTCCAGAAAAAAGTTAGTTTTCAACAATCCACTGCTATTAGGAGCCTAATAGAGTCGGCTTACGTGTTTTGTGTTAGCAAAAATTTGTGAAAAGCTGTTTCAGCAATGAAGTATTATCAGGCTTCAAATATGATGGGGGTAAAATTATTTGTGGCTTAGTGGTTAACTGGTATTGTGTTGTGGAGTGGTGAGGATTATGGTTAAGAAGAGGAAGAGTTGGGTTGAGAAGTTGCATGACAGCAAGGACTTGCCTAAGGTTGAGAAGATAACCGAGAAAATGAGCAAAAGATGGGGCACCAGAACCGTGGTTATTCCAGCACCGCTAGAGGTGGATGCGCTGATGAAGAAGGTGCCCAAAGGAAAACTTGTCACAATCAACGGGATTCGCGAAGCTCTAGCCAAGAAACACAACGCAACGATTGGCTGTCCAATGACAACAGGCATCTTCGCTTGGATAGCTGCCCACGCTGCTGAGGAGCAGAGACAAAACGGAGCAGAGGATATCACTCCTTACTGGCGTACCCTAAAAGCAGGTGGAGTACTAAACCCAAAATGCCCCAGTGGAGTAGAAGGACTGAAGAAGCATCTGGAAGCAGAAGGACACAAAATCATCCAAAAAGGAAAGAAACACGTAGTTGCTGATTACGAGGAGTCACTCATAGAGCTGTGAAAACAGGTTTGGATAGCGCTTAAAAAGATGGAATTACACAGTATAATGGTGTGCTGAAGCTCCTGCACAGGAGCTGAGTTTGGGGAACGAAAAATGAAACTTGGAAAGCAACTTACTTTTGTAAGTTTCATTTTCCTGTGCGGGAGCTATTCAGCTCTATATCTATGCTACTGAAAAGAATAAAAAAGGGTTTTTGTCAAGAAATCTTGACCAAAGTTAGTCAAGAAAAATTGACCTAAATAACTGGCTATAAGATAAGTTTCTTAATGCAATGTTCGGGGTTCGGTTGTGGTGGACGGGACGGGATTTGAACCCGCGGCCTCAGCGATGCCAACGCTGCGATCATTCCAGGCTGATCTACCCGCCCGTGATATTTTAAACCCTGCAGGAAAGCTATTAAGCGTTATGGGCGAGGAGAGAAGCAGCCATCTCCGCACATTTCAGGCAGGGGGCAAACTGAAACTTAAATAAGAGAAAAACATCCTAACATGGCTATAGGGCCGGTCGTCTAGTCTGGTTAGGACATCTGCTTGACGTGCAGAAGGTCGCCGGTTCAACTCCGGTCCGGCCCACCACCCGTTTTTATGGAAAACAATTTTACCCTATAACCTGCACTTATGGTTGTGGTCTAGCAATGTCTGGTGTTGAAGCTTCGAAAGAGCCGAAAGAGCCTCAGGTGCACGTGTGCGAGTCGTGTATGAATAGTGTTGTGCAAACGTTTAATCATTTTCAGGAGCATATTGCGCAGCTGAAACGTGAAAAGGCAGGTCTCGAAAAGGAACTGGAGAAGCTTAACGAAGAACATGAAAAAAAGAAACGGGTTATGAACGAAAAAATTAGGGCATTGGAAGAGAAGGTAGCTGAGCTGAAGAGAAGCTCAGAAACTCATATCTAGCTGCTTCGCCCCTATATTAGGTGGGGGAGTATGGATGCTGTTTGAATGTCCACATTGTCACGGAAAAATATCCAGATACTACGCCGAATTGAGGGTGTGCCAAGACTGCAAAAAATAATCAACCTCGACGACCTGCTTAGGCTACTCAGAAACCA
>CBFCZR010000144.1:0-3287 GCA_965602795.1 Candidatus Bathyarchaeota archaeon
CTATCCTGTGCCCCGAAACCTTTGCTGAGCCCTCAGAAGGCGATATGAGACAGGCCAACATGCGGATGGTCGTCGTTTTGCCTGCCCCATTAGGACCCAACAGACCGAAAACCTCACCCTCTTCAACCTTGAAGGAGAGATGGTCAACCGCAACAAGGGACTCGTAATACTTGGTCAATCCCTCAGTTTCAATACGCGACATGGCTTTCTTGTTCTAACATTGCTTGTTTTATATAACTCTGTTCTTCCCCTTCGGGTTCAGGATTAAAAAATAACAAAAATCTTTCTGCACAAACTACCCGATTTACTCTGTCTGCTTGATTTCCAGCTTTCCACGCGGTCCCTTCCAAGTGTCCGCTATCTTCAGAAACTCCTCATACCCATTCTGTCTGATGAATTCAAGCTGTTTTTTGTACTGTTTATACTTCCATCCTTTCTTGCTCCAAAACTCCACCAAAATCTCGCAAGGATAATCAGAGCAATCAGCACAGGTCTCTAACCCTTTTTCCTTGAAACAGCAGACTTTGATTTTACATTTAGCCTTACTTATATCCCTCTCGCCTGATTGATACCCCAACTTGCAGCCGCGACAGGTCCTTTCATTGGGGTACTTTTCTTTTTGCCACTCTATGCATGTCCTACAGTATGCGCCACAGCACCCAATTTCTTCAACTGTCATAATTTCTCCAACCACTCTTCCTTATTTCAAATTTGCGGACACCTTTCATAGGATACATGCAGCACGCAAAACTTGGATAAACTAAAATAGGCTGTGATTTTGGTTAGAATAGAGGTTGAGTGAAGATGAATGTGGAAGAGGCTAAGCCTCTGGTTGAAAACTTTATTCGAAATTATCTCGAGGAGAATGAGTGCGTGTATCCCAGCGACGTTGCTGACGGGCTGGGACTTGAATACGACCTAGTTAGAAGAGTGTTCGCTGCTCTGGAGAAAGAAGAAAAAATCTGCAAGCAGTGTGAATGATATGCCCAGAAAATTCCTGAAGTACCACGTCAACGAAAGCGACGCCATCAAAGGCAAAAGGATAGTCATCGAAGCACGCAAACTCGGGAACGTGAGAGTTTTCGGTGACAGAACCTCACGCCATAAAGGACAAAGAATAACAGCAGACAACGCGGTTGCATGGGTAGAACGAAGCTACGTTGCAGGCAAAAACCTCTAGCCAACAGATTAGCGTCATCTAGTCACCTAAACCAATAAATCTGCACCAGTCCTTCTTTCTGTAAAGGTGATAATGTTGGATCTGCTGAGCATCTACATTCTAAACCTGTTAGTAACCATCGCCATGTTCACCGTGCTGGTGTTCCGAGCATGGGTGGAACACAAAAACTATCGGCTGATGTGGAAAGAACTGGAGTGGAACAAAACCTGCCAAACCGCGGGAAAACTGTTGAAAGCCGAAAAAAGCCTCTTCACCAAAGTTGAAGGCGGCGAAGAACTCTACGAAATGCTGTGCGAACTATTCTCAACCAACAAATAACCATCAAACAGGGTAACCCACAACAAGCCCCAAACCTAAGCATCTACCTCTTTGCCACAGTGAAGCTTTTTTCCGCCACAGAAACACAAGCCAAAAGGTCGTCAACAGTAGCTATTAACGTCGGCAACCCAGTTTCACACTCTATAGTTGTGTGGACTTCGGAGCCATCTCTCACCGTTTTAACCTGTAATCCAGATGGAACCTCCACGTTGTCCGGAGAAACAGCCCTTGCAACCGCCTCCGCCTCCCGCTCACTCCCGTAGGATAGGCGAATCTCAGCCTCCAATCTGCTCCCCCGCCAACTGCCTCTTAACCAACCCGTCAACCAGCTTAATGAACGCATCCACATCCTTGATGGGCACCTGAGCCCCAGCAGCAACATCGTGCCCTCCGCCTCTGCCCGAATACTTCTCCGCCGCAACCTGCATTATATCCCCCAGATTCAAGCCCTTCTGCACCAGCGGCTCCGACCCCCTGGACGACACCTTAACCTGATCCTCCCCAGAAATCCTAGCATAAGCAATAATCGGCTTCCCCAACCTAGTGAGAGTCGTCGACAATATGGTGCACACTGGGCTGAGAACCTTCTCGTCTATGAAGCCGTCCCCACGCAAAACATGAATGCTTTCCAGCTCTTCTAGGCGCTCCGGCTTCTCGGTTACCCAACGAAGATACTTGGTGATGGTGCGCCGATACTCCATTATCACCGCTGTCGCCTCCTCCAAACACTTCTTCCGGTCGCCCATACAGATAGCTGCGCCCAACCCCGCCTTATCCATGCGCCCAGTGGCATTAAGCAGCACAGAAAACTCCCGAGCGCTACGAAGCGGAGTCCACGGCTCCTCCCTAGCCAAAGTGTAAACATCACCCACCAAATCGGACACAACATCCCCGGCTAACCCCTTCGACACCAGATGGTCGGCGATGGCTGAGAGCAGCTTCTTCTTCTCCTCAGACGAAAGGTCACGTAAAGCACGCCACTTATCATTACTTTTGGGCTTGATTCCCAAATTCACGAGAAAAGCCAAACTTTTGTCCTCTTCGCCGCTTATCTCTGGAATAAACGGGTTTGTGGTGCGGCCAAGAGCCTGATGGATGGGGCGAGTTTCCCTGCCAAAAAACAGAAGGTCAGTTTCCACCTTTAGGCAACCCGACTTAACCGCATCCTCCACTATAACCTCGTTGGCGCCCCTCAACCTCCGCTCCTTGTTCTTGTCCTGCAGGTCCCCTAAAGCTCCCACCACAGCGAGACAGGCTAAATCCATGTTCTTCTTGTCCATCTCCTTGGCTGCGAAGTAGGCTACTCCTGCGCCGCTGATGTCGCGGGTTCCATCTATGCCGTGAGCGTGAGGGTTAACGTGAACAAAGTTCGGGGGAGCTTCTGCGACGGGTTGGTGGTGATCGAGAATTATCACGTCTCGGTTGGGTAGCCGTTCTCCCAGCAGGTCAAGGTACCCGCTTCCCATGTCGCTGAATATGGTTAACGGCGCATTTTCTTCTGCTATCCTGTCGGCGACCTTCTCGTCCATCCACCTTTCGAGGCGCAAACGAAACTTTGCTTCTGCCCTGAACAGCGCCTTTCCCATGATGCCTCCAGCCGATATGCCGTCAGCGTCTATGTGAGAATGCAAATGGATGGCGTCGCCTTTTTCGATATGCTCATGAATAAGTTTAGCCGCCTCGGACGCATCTTTCTGGAGGCTGGCAATCTGTTTCTTCTTAACTGACAAAGTTAACCCCAAAAACTAGAACAGGGAGATTGCTTTCGGCGTGTATTTCCAGTCAGACG
>CBFCZR010000145.1:0-3229 GCA_965602795.1 Candidatus Bathyarchaeota archaeon
CAACAGAAACACCACCCTGTCCCCGACAACTTCCTGGATGTTTTTGATGTATGTGCCCTCAACAAAACCTGTTAAGCCTACCACACAGCCGTCGGCTCCTGCCTCTTTCACTGTCTGGGCTGTATACAGGTAGTATGGTTGCCCATCGACTGTTGTGTCTATCATCATCTTTTCGGCTTCAGGATTGGACATCAAAGTGAGAACTATAACTCCCAGATTTTTTTCATGAGCTTTTTTTGCTGTCGTTTGTGTGTTGCCAGCGAAGGGAGAGAATGTAAAACCATCAAAGCCCATTTCTTTGATCCAGTATAGGGCGGAATCGTTGGTGGAGCCGATGTCGCTGAGCTTATGGTCCAGTATGGCAAGCATTTCCTCTTCGTGAATCTTTTTCACAATTTTCTCCAGTATACCGGTGTGTCCGAGGTAGTATTGGGTGTTCGGTTTTATGGAGCAGCAGTAATCGCTAACCTGCTCTATGATGTCTAAAGAAAAGTTGAGAAGAGTTTCTGGGTCTTCTGTAATCATGGGATATGCTTTTGAAATTGTGTTTTCGTTTCTTTGTTTTGGTAGCGCCGGATCAAGGTTGATGTTGATGAAGCTGTCTTTCTCTTTGGTTGCCTTCAAGTATTTTTCGTAGAACATTTGCTTTATCCCGCTTCTAAGTTTCTGCGCTATTCGCTATTAAGTTTATGAGCGTTTTTCTTTTTTCGTCTAGAATAGATTGTGACTAGAATCACGACTAGGATTGAGGCGATTAACGCTGTTAACAGGATTGTTGTCAGGTGCGGGTTTGGAGAGACATAATTATCGTCTGGTTCTTCGGTTGAGGGCTGTTCAGTGGTGTCCCCGTTGTCTGCAGGTTCTCCGCTGTATGGAATATCTCCGAAATATAGGAGTTCACGAATGTCATGTACTTCGCCTGTGTCCGCCCAAATTGCAATGTCCAGTCCGTAAACTTGACCCGGATAAAGTTTGTCGAAGTATAGTTTGACGCTCCACCCCGGATACAATGTTAAGGGGTCGCCGCCACGTGACTCGTTTTTGGTGGGGTAATTGCCTATCTGTAAATTTGTTTCGCTTACCCCCACTATGTTGAATTCGGTTACTGTTGTTCCGTTGCTTAAGTTCCATGAGTGGTTTTCTGCGGCGTTCATAGCGATTTCTATGGCTTCCTCCTCAGAGACGTTTAGGTCAGTGCTGCCAATAGTCCAGAAGCTCCACGAATCAATGAAGTACTTCAGGAATCCCTGTTTGAAATTTAGGGCTACACATTTTGATGTTGCCTCAACGCCGTTAAAGACGTATTTCCACCTGACGTCTGTGCGGTTTGCGGTAACCGTGACCTCAAGCTTTATGTCTTCGACGGTTTTTGTGACGTTCTTGTCTGCTTCAATGTTGTTTAGCATAGACCGCATTGTGCTGTAATATGATTCTTCAGAGTGTGCTGGGTATTTGTCTAGGAAATCCTTGGCCATTTCAAGAGGAGTGGTGAATGGCTGAGTTGTGAGCGGCGAACCATCGTTTATGTAGATGTTCATTGAACGCAGTTTCTCGTCTACAAAAGCGCAAATCACTTCCAGTTCACTTTCATTGGACCCAAGGATGTATCTCACGTCTTCTTGCGGTAGAACATCATAATACAAAAAGGGGGGTTGGGCATGAAAATCCAATTCCACGCCGTATTCGGCGATGTCAAGACCCACCACCTCTTCTAAGATGGTCAGCACTTTCTCGGGAGCGGTTGATTCTTCCACAGACTCTTGGCTGGATGCATTACATATTACCGACCCATTTAGTCCAAGGGTTACAATTATAAAACAAACAAAAACCGTGGAGAATAAAGACAGATTTTTGTTGGCTCTACCTCTTCCAGTCAAATCTTGCACCTCTCACCTATGTTGATTCACCTTTTTTGATATTTTTATCCTGTAGACTGCCATAACAATCGCCACAACACTAAACATACCCAGCATTGGTGTCCATGAGGGAAACTCTGGGATTATGAACTCTTCTATATCTACAGGGTTCATTAGTGGGTAGTTGTCTTGATTAACGTCATTAATCAAGTGGGGGCTGTCACCTATGCCGTCGCCATCATTGTCTGTGCCATTGTAACTGCTCCAGTAGTTGCCTCTAGAACCAGTATCCCAGATGCTTTTCGGGCTGGGGAGAAAGGGTATAGTCGAACGTATATCCGTTACATCCTTTTGGTTGTTAATGAAGTTATTATGATTGATTGTGTTGTTTGAAGCTTTGTCGCCCAAAAATATTCCGACGGTGTTGTTTTCGAAGTTGTTTCCAACTACGTTGATTTGCTGATAATTCTCTAAAAAGATGCCGTAGGTCTTGCAGTCTGTTATATTATTGCCAGACACAATGTTTTTCGAGCCAGTTAAGCTCTTGATGCCGATCCCCTGTTCTGTTATGGTGTTTCCGGAGATTGTGTTGTTAAATGAGTTCCCTGAGCCGGTGTCGTTAACTGAGTAACGATAGAATGTAATTCCGTTGCCTTCTCCATTGCTTACTAGGTTATTTTGGGTAATTCTGTTGTTGTGGGACTCTAAGAGATTGATGCCGATTTCCTTAGTGTAAACATAATTTGCCGAAATAGTGTTGCTTGAAGAGTTGAAGAGTTGTATGTTAGGGCTGGAAGCATTTAACATGCTGAACATGTTTTCTCCATAGCTCACTATCTCATTTTGGATAACGCTGTTGTTATGAGCATCTGAAAGAGTGATGCCCAATTCCGAAGTTGAAAGGTAGTTACTCAAAATGGTGTTATTTGACGATTTATGGAGTTGGATATTAAAAACAAAGTCCATTATTCGCATGTTTTTGATGGTTATACCGTTGCGGGCTGTGAGATTGATTCCATTGATTCCTCTGAAAAGATAGGATAAGTTTCCTATGTATTGGAGTGTGTAGCCTGCCCCGTCAATCACAATGTTATCCTTCTCAACTATTATGCCGTCAACCTGAGTGCCTTCAACACTGATGTTTCCCATAAAGGTGTAGACATTCCCGTTTCTTTGTATCTTGTCTGTTCCCTCAACGCTTCCGTCAGCCCTAATGTAGATCCTGTTTTCTGCTTTCACTGTCCTAATCTGTGAAATAGTAACAACTGCAAAACAGAGAATCAGTAACAGAGTGAGAGCGATTCGTTGCTCCCTCATTTTAATTACCTGGTATAATTCTGGCTTAGCATAGCTGAAAAGGGTTTTTGTAAAGA
>CBFCZR010000146.1:0-3140 GCA_965602795.1 Candidatus Bathyarchaeota archaeon
CGTACTTCTCCGGATTACTTAGTATTTCTTTTATGGCCACTATTCTGAACACATAACGCTCTGTCTCATCATTCAAAATCAGGTCGTAATAGTCAGATTCCTTCTGCCTGTTCATTTGTTTTGTTATCCCATTCATTCCCGCGTTATATGAGGCGGCTGCAAGTGTCCAGGATCCGAATTTTTCTTTTGCTTTTTTAAGAGCTTCTGCAAGCATCTTTTTGTGAGCTACTTCAATCTCCTTTACGTATATAGCTGTGCTTGTAGGCGGCAGTATAGGTTGAGTTAAAAGCATTGATCCAGTTGCAACAACAGATTGGGCAACAGTTAACAATTTAATGTCTGCTGAGTACTTTTCTGCCAAATCCAGAGAATAGTCTACGGCTCTATCTGAGTGTTTTGAGCCGTCAATTGGGACAAGTATCTTTTTTATCATTTCTCTTCTCACACTCTTCTTATGAACTATTTGGATTCTCCGCTCTATTTTCAGTTATCTGTTCACGCACTAATCGAATAGCATATCCAGCCACTCTGTTTCTTAATTTTGCTGAAGAAATAGATTAGTGAAAGCATCAATCCATTTTAGAAGCTGACTACTATTTTTAGTCGTCTCATCATTTCTCTGTACCTGTTTCTGATTGTAACTTCCGTCAAGTCAGCCGCTTCAGCAAACTCCCTCTGGGTTCTATAGTCCCCCGCAATTATGGAAGCTATGTAACATGCAGCTGCTGCAATGCCTTTAGCGCCTCTTCCAGAAGTTAGTTTCCGCTTTTTTGCTCCTATGAGTATTTTATGGGCGATTCCCTCTGTTCTCCCATCCAATCCCATGTGATTAGATAACTTGGTTATGTGCTGGTTCGGTCTCACAGGTGGCACAAAGATTTTCAATTTTCTTACCAGGAAACGGTAATTTGATGCAATTTCTTTTTTCGGGATGCCTGAAACCTTTGATAGCTCTGCAACGGTTCTTACGAGTTTACTTTGTCGGCAAGCTAAATAGGTGGATGCAGTAGCAATCCCCTTAATCGACCGCCCACGTATCAATCCTTCGTTAACCGCCTTTCTGTATGTGAGCGCAGAGCTCTCCACAATGTTCTTCGGCAAGTTAAGCGTGTCAGATATTCTGCTAATCTCCGACAAGGCTATGGCAAGATTTTTTTCTGTAGAACTGGACACTCGGCTGCGTTGCTGCCATTGGCGAATCCGATATAGCTCTGCCCTTTTTTTTGGAGAAAAACCGCTTATGTCTCGCCAGTCTATTTTTGTAGAAAGTCCTTTGTCGTGGAGCATGTATGTTTGGGGTGCTCCAACTCGAACTTTCTGTTTACGTTCTTCAGGAGTGAATGCACGCCATTCAGGTCCTCTATCTGTTAGATTTGTTTTTACTACAAAACCGCAGTTTCCGCACACAATCTCAGCGTTCTTTGTGTCCCTCAAAAGCAGTGAAGAGCCACATTCTGAACATCTTTCAACCGAGAGGGAATTCAATTTACTAATCATCATTCTTTCTTCCTATACAATCTGGAAACAAGTCAGACCCAACTGGGCGTTACTCTTTAGGCCAAAAGGGTTACTGCAATTTGCAACTGGTCGAACTCGCTCTATAACGATTGAAAATAGATTGGGCGTTTCTTAAACCTTTCTGAGACGCACCGACTTTTTGGAAGATTTTTTTGCAACTGCTTTTTCAACTTGATTATTTCGTGTGTCGGATGAAAACCTCGGTTTGTTGTGTTACTCTAAAGCTAAATTAGGGTTATACCCAAAAATTTAATTTTAAGTTATCTTATAACAGTTTAAGCACATCAGGGGGAAGGGGTTGCAATACAGAAACACCTACACTCTAGGCTTGATACTTGTTTTGGCGTTATTGACAATCTTTGAAGTCACACTATTCTTTCCAATAGCACGTGTCCCTAATGTTTCTGCAGTTCAATCGGTAAATTCTGTTGGAGTTTATTGGGACGCAAAATGCGAAAACAAAGTACACTCGTTGGACTGGGGAAACTTGTGTCCAGGTTCAACCCAAAAATTTGATGTCTACCTGCGAAATGAAAACAATGAACCCATAATATTGGCTTTACTAACAGAAAATTGGTCGCCACTCATTGCCGCGCAGAACATATCAGTATCCTGGGACTACCGTGGATATCCAATTTACGAGAACCAAGTCATAGCCACAGAACTGGAATTATCCGTTTCTCCGAAAATCAGGGGAGTAACAAGTTTCCGTTTTGACTTAGTAATAGATAGCGAAAACTATGCTCTCAGCCTAGGCGAAGTTGTTGAGGAACAGATTCTGAACGCTCCTGCTAACACGGTGTACTTCATTTATGCTGACCCCGCATACATGGGCTGCGCAGAAGCCACTTACGACGTCACATCAGGTGAAGCAGTAAGAAACCTTTGCGTAAACACTCAACATTACGGCTTCAACACAACACAGCACTGGCTGTCACCATTAGGCAAAATCAACACTACCACCATAAACAATTCGACAATCGCAATGTTCGGAGGTCGGTGCCCTAACGTGGTCGTAAATTATTATGAAACTGTAAAAGGGCTCACGCCTGTTAAATTCAATGATAATAGCACCCATATTTGGTTTGAGAATAAAACAGGCACAATCCTAGGCGCACTTCCGCGATTGGTCACCGAGATTCCCAACTGTCATGAGGACTTGTTCACGGCGATGGTGTTTTATGATGAGGATGGCGACAACAATGTTTTTGTCATGTATGGTGTCAACTGGAAAGGAACATGGGCATCTGGAATATACTTCAAAGAACTGATTTCCAAGAATCTTAGCGCCTACACAAACGACTATTATGTCTTCCATTGGATAGACGCCAACGAGCAGGATGGAATCCCGCAGAGCTCTGAAATTCATCAAGAAACATTTGGATAACAAAAATTCTAGGCACATCCTTAATTCAAGTCAATATTAGGCGTAACCGATTTTTGGGCGCGAGAAGTTTTTATACCCTAAAAAGTATATGTATACTGGTGAAATTGTGTGTCTAGTTCTCATGATATAGATATGGGTGAAACAATCACAAAATTGATCGACAAACTGGCAGGAAAAGGTTCAGATATCAAGCTTAGCTTTCAGGACCTAACCTTAGACGCTGGAATGTTCAAAG
>CBFCZR010000147.1:0-3074 GCA_965602795.1 Candidatus Bathyarchaeota archaeon
GAAGACTTGAAGGACAGATATTAGATGCCTAGACGCAACGAGCTGGAACATAAAGCATTGGACGTTATTGTTAACAACGGGAACGACGGCGTGCTCCAATCCGAACTGTGGCGAAAACTGGACGCCACCAGCAGAGAAGGAAGCAGAATCGCCCTGAAACTGGAGAACAAGGGGCTGATTCTCCGCGAGAAGGAGCTTTTTGATGGAAGATGGACATACCGCCTTTACCCCAAAAACAAACCTGTATCCCTCAACACCATTATTGATGCTCCCTGCTTAATGTGCCCAAACGACGCCAGATGCGGAGCTTGGGGTCCAATTTCTCCATATGAATGTCCGAGATTAACCGCGTGGATTCTAGGAGAGGACCAACCGGAAACAGAAACTTCTGGTGAAAACTAGTTTTGCCTAATGCATGGGTTAAAAACCGGAAAAAAGAACATTATTACCGGAAAGCAAAAAAGGAAAAACTTCGTTCACGGGCATCATATAAACTTCTTCAGGCAGTAAAGAAGTACAAATTCATCACGCCTGGCTATGTGGTAGTAGATTTGGGGGCTGCCCCCGGCGGATGGACACAGGCTGCCAGAAAACTTGTGGGAGACTCGGGGTTTGTGCTGGCAGTTGACCTGAAAACGATAGAACCCCTTGACGCGCCCAACGTTCGCACCATCATCGGCGATGTTTCTGAACCGCAAACAATCCAGAGTATCTTAGAGTTTTTGCCCCGTTCAGCCGACATTGTTGTCTCAGATGTCTCGCCTAACGTCTCTGGAGTCTGGGAGCTTGACCACGCCCGCCAAATCGACCTTGCACGCCAGTCCCTGCGGATAGCCGCATCTATTCTACGGTCTGGAGGAAACTTCTTCGTTAAAGCCTTTCAGGGAAGCATGCTAAACGCCTTTGTTGACGAGGTGAGACAGCATTTCGGTTTCGTGAAGATGGTTAAACCAAAGGCTAGCAGATCAAAGAGCGCGGAACTGTACGTTCTTGGAATGAACTTCAAAAGACCATAACGCAGTCAACATCTCAAGATATTATAAGCTCAGAACTTTTTGTCACTAATTCAACAGCCGAACTGGTTAAGCTACGCCAAACGACTGAACATCAAAGCCAAATCATCCCCTACCGCATTTAGCCAGCTCATCTACTTTTTCTGGTATATACAATTCAGCTAAGCAGCTTTGTTGTTTTAAATTCTGCTTGTATCCCGATTCGAACCGAGTGGGCACAAATCTTATAAACAATGAACAACTATACCGTCAATTTACAATATATTTGGGGCATTAGAGGGGTAGAAAAATGAAAAAACTTTTTAGAATTTCATTTATTGTTATTTTGTTACTTCAAATTTCTACAGTAAATATTCTTATAGGAGTTGCTCAAAGTTCACAACAAGACAAACCCTACGTTCTTCCAGACGGTCTTCCAGATATATACATTGACCTATCTTCAAGGTTTCGGGAGATGGGTTATACAGCTGAGAACATAAGTAGTGTCTCAAGAGAGTTGGTGATAAAGGTTTTAAAATCATATTGTGAAGAAAATCCGTACGGCTACACAACTGAAACTCCTCCCAACTTTGATCCAGAGAGGAATAACCTTTTCAGTGAAGATAATTCAGTTAACGAGTACGATTTTGGGGCGGAAGCTCCTGTAGTCTTGGAAGTAAACCCTCAAGGTGTTATGACCAACGGTGAAACTAAGGCTTGTGTGACTTGTGTTGTTTGGGATTACCCCGGTAACCAAAAGGATTTAGGGTGGTATATTGAACATGCAGCGGAAGATCATCTTTATGAGGATTCAGCAGATTATGGAGATTATGATATAGTGTTTAATAATTTAGAAAACAGCATTGCAACTCGTGATAACATGGATACGGTATTAGAATATTTTTTTGATAATTATGATAATGTTGACCTGTATTTTATGGGTCATGGAGGTAAGTCTTGGCAATGGGTACTTTATCCCCTTGTGGGTTTTTGGGACTACTACTATTGTCCATATGACTCCTTAGATGAAGATGGAGATGTGGTTCTTGATAATGTTTTTTGGGATGAGGATTTATCGTCCGATAATCCCCTTTGGGATTCGTCCCCCATGCGTTTGGTAATGTTCACTTCATGTCAGGGTTGGCGTTTCAATCAAGAGGCATTAAATCCGGGGGGTTCTACTAGTCATGATCGTGCCTTTATGGGCAAAAACGGAGAAGGATACACTGACTACACCTATTATTATATGGAAGAATGGTGTGATCTTTGGTACCAATATAGTTGGGACTCAAGTTCAGCTGCCGCAGAGGCATGTGACTATGCATGGGATGAATCGACTAAAGAAGGAGTTAACATGACTTATGCTGATACTGGCAGTTCAATCTATTGCTAGTGAAAACAGGTAATACTTGATTTAATTAACCAAAACTGACATTAATTTCGTGCGCTATTATATGTATTGGTGCTAGTGATGGTAGATGGAGGGCTAAGGCTTACAACCTTGGTTCTTTTGCTGCTTCTCTGTTCTATTTCAGTTTTTCTTCCAAATATTATGAGGGTTAAGGCAAGCAGAACAATCTACATTAGGGCTGATGGAAGTGTGGAGGGAACAGACACGATACAACGAAACGGAAACGTGTATACCTTTACAGATAACATCTATAACTCCCTTATTGTAGAAAGAGACAATATTGTGGTTGATGGAGCAGGACACTCCATCGAGGAAGCACATGCTAGCTTGGCTCAATCACCAGAGGGAATCGGCATACTGCTGGACAGCCGAAGTAACGTTACCGTAAGTGATGTGGCAATCCAGTATTTCATGTATGGCATCTGCATCAACAGTTCTTCAGACAACTGCATAATTAACTGCAACATTACAAACAACAGTAAAGGAATCTTCATCAAACATTCTTCGCATAACAAGGTTCGTGAAAGCCAGATAACAAACAACATGAATATTGGCATTTACGTCTTCGAGTCTTCAGACACTAATATTAGAAATAACATGATAGAAAACAACATGGATGATGGCATCAGCCTTGTTCTGTCCTCAGATAACACTGTTGTTTCCTGTAACAT
>CBFCZR010000148.1:0-3049 GCA_965602795.1 Candidatus Bathyarchaeota archaeon
CAGGCAACCCCTTTGGCATACTAGAAGATGAGCACTTCGAGGCAATGCAGCAATTTTGGAATCACATGCAACATCACCCAGAAGAGTACGGAAAAACAGCGGCACAAGCAGCCCTAGTTCTTCCTGAGAATTACGCATGGGCTATGCGTCACCCAGACGACAGAATATGGGGATACTGGGGACCAGACGAAAAATCACAACAAATCTGGGACTCATCCCAAGACCTGCTTAACCAATACGGATTAGCCCTAGACATAGTTCACGACGATCCAGACTTCCAAATAACAGACATGTACCAAGAAATCTATTATTGGAACTACACGGGATAAGTTAAACTAAACTATACGTAGACCACAACAGACAGCAACAGCCAAAAGTTTCCTCGATAATTAATAGTGTTGAGGGATAGTTTTGAAGGGCAACCGCACAAAAATTATGAGAAACAGAGTTGCCCGAGAAGCCGCCCTCCTACTCTACACGTCCCAAGAAAAGGAGTACAAGCAAGCCAAGAAAAGAGCTGCAGAAAATTTAGGGGCTCGAGTTCTTCCCAGTAACGTCGAGGTTGCGGAGGAACTTGACAGAATCGCCGAAGAGAGAGAAGGCGCCTCAAAAAAGAAACTGCTTTTGCGAATGCGAAGAGAAGCCAGAGAAATAATGGAGACCATTCAAGAGTTTAATCCGCGTCTTGTTGGGAGCGTTTGGAGGGGAACAGCCCGCCAAAACAGTGACCTAGACATAGTCGCCTTTTCTCAAGACCCCATTCAGGTTTTAAATCGGCTTCAAGAGCACAACTTTGAGGCTGAGAGTTCGGAGTGGCGTTCAGTAACTAAAGAGGGAAGAAAACAAGCTTCCTTTCACATTCACATTCTTCTTCCTTCTGGAGACGAAGCTGAAGTTGTGGTTCGAAGCCTCAATTATCTGGGAAAACCGGAAAGATGCGAGACGTACGGGGATGTTAAGACAGGTCTGAATCTCAATCAGCTTACAAAAATCCTCAAGGAGAATCCGCTTCAAAAGTTTGTGCCAACATAGGAAGTGTCTGTTAGAAAACCAACTAATCACCCTTTAAATAGAGGTCTTATCTAAAGAAAAATTAGAGACAATCTCTCAGCAGGGATGTAATATTAGCGAAAGGAGCATTGTTCTAGAAGATGGATGTTGAAAAGAAAAGATTTCGAAGAATGTTTCCGAGTCTGGCTCAAGAAATGGAGAGTGAAGAGTGCGGAACAAAAATAAATTCTGTGCGATCGGATCCCACTACTGGCGAGAAAGCAGTCTCAAAGAGGTTTACTGACTACAATCCAGATGTTATCGATTTCCTTCGCAGATGCGACAAAGTGGAGCAGGCGGAAGAGATAATCGATTATATGGAGAAGAGAAAAGAAATAAGCACTAAATATGCCAAAAAACTTAGAAAACAACTGAAGAAAAAGGGCCTCAGAAGCTTTGGGTCAAAAAAAGAAGACGACTACTATCTAAAACAAGACGGGTTTTAAGCCAGAAAAAGAAGAGAAAAAACATAGGATTTAGCAAGTTTGGATTGAGGCTGCCGGATTATCAGCGCTTCAGATTTATTTCCATTGTTGAAACGTTTTTAGTTCCATCCTCTCGCTGCAACGCTTCAGTTCCAATTGCTATTTTGTCGACTTTAAGGTCTTTCAGAAACTTGCGGCGAACTATTTCAGCAGTATCAACAGCCGTTGTAATTGCACGTCCTCTAGCCTTCAAAGAAACTTTTTTGATATCAGGCGAATTGAAGTGTGTAATCACCGCCAATACATAGTTCATTGCAGGTTTCGTTCCAACATAGATTGTGTTCGCATCCTTTGACACATAGACACCTCCTTCTTTGGTTCTTTAACGGTCTCGTTTGTTTTGCATGTTTGGAATCAGATTCGTAATAGCGAACCTGTTCCTCTACTGCTATCTTCCATGTTATCCCTTTTTTAATTTTTGGCATACAAAGGGGTTGAAACATTTTTGTTTAATTAAATCTAATAACAAGAAAGGCATTGGTTGGTGTTGATGGCTATGAATCGTGCCCTGATTTCCGTTTATGACAAGACAGACATAGTAAGTTTTGCTATGGAACTCAGCAAGTTGGGATTTGAGATAATTTCGACTGGCGGAACGTTGGAAACCTTGAAAGAGGCAGGAATACAGTTCGTTAAACATGTCTCAGAGGTTACTGAATTTCCTGAAATATTGGAAGGCAGAGTTAAGACTGAGCACCCCAAGTTGATGGGCGGCATACTTGCCCTAAGAGACAAAAGAGAACATTTGAAGGACCTTGAAAAACATGGAATAAAGCCCATCGACATGGTTGTCTGCAATCTGTATCCCTTCGAAAAAGTAACGGAACAAGGAGCCGACCTGAAGACCGCCCTAGAGAACATTGACATAGGTGGACCTAACATGATACGGGCGGCAGCAAAAAATTTTGAGAACGTAGTTGTAGTCGTTAACCCCAGCAGATACGGTCAAATTATCAGCGAATACAAGAAATACGGCAGGGTGAGTGCTGAAACCAGAAAAGCTTTGGCCGTGGAAGCCTTCAAAGAAACCGCGAGATACGACTCGGCAATCTGCAGGTTCCTAGAAAAAGCTCTTCTCTCTAAAGCGCCCCATTCTTGATCGCTTGTTGACGGAGTAACACGTTTTATATTCTGCTCTGTGAAAATAACTCTTGTTGCGAGGTTCTATCTGTTGACCAAAATTGCCTGTTATGGGGGAGTAAACGACATCGGCGGAAACAAGCTTCTCGTCAAATTCGATGAGGGGTCAATCTTCCTTGATTTTGGTCTTTCCTACAGCGAAGAGAGCCAGTTTTTTGAAGAATTTCTGCAACCGCGGTCAGGATGTAAAATTCGCGATTTGCTGAAACTGGGGTTACTGCCGCACATAGATGGAATCTACAGGCAGGATGCTCTTTGCCCTGACGGTTTTGAAAGTTATTCTTGCCGGGCAAAAAAATTTTGGAAAGCTGATTTGCAGAGTTTTGAGGAGGCGGTGAAGACAGGTTCTTGGCGTCCTGATGCAGTGTTTTTTT
>CBFCZR010000149.1:0-2838 GCA_965602795.1 Candidatus Bathyarchaeota archaeon
AGCAATTTACTACCCCAAACAGTAGTTAAAAGTTAAGCCAAACCCAAACCCAAACGCGCACCTAAGCACCGAAACTGATGGCGAGAAACAAAGCATATATGATTAACAAAACTATCCCTTCACGTCTGCCAATTTCTTCGCTTGATATAAAATACCACAATACTAGATTGGTAATTAATGAAAAGATAATCAAATCAGAGAAAGCTTCCATGTCAACGCGGAAAGGGGTTACAATTAGGGCTGCTCCCAGAATTAATGTTATGTTCATGAAACAGCTTCCTATAATGTTGCCTAGTGCAAAGTCAGCATGACCTTTTCTTACAGAGTCAATACCTGTGACTAGTTCAGGTAAACTTGTTCCAAAGGCTACAATTGTAGCTCCAATGATGACCTTTGGGATACCTATACTTAAAGCTAAGTATGAAGCGGTTTCAACTATAAAATAAGAAGTGACTACAACTCCTGCTGCACCTGCAATAGTTAGAATGATGTACTTTCGGAGTTTGGTTTTTTCACTTTTAACTGGTTCATCCTCTTTTGTGCTTCTAACTTTAGATAATTGGTAGATGTTGTAAAAGAATACTCCCAAGAGCGCTATTCCGATTAAGAAGCTTGCAGAGCCCACATAGAGTAAAGATATTGGGATGATTGAAGCGATGAAGAGACCGAAATAGAGGTCGCCCATTTCTTTTTTAGCCATTCTGGTTATAAACCATTCTAGCTCTGGATGCTTCAACGCTATAAGGAAGAAACAAGCTCCCAGAGTTAAGCAGATGTTTGTGATGTTTGAGCCCAAAATGTTGCCTATAGACACCCCCACGTTCTCGGGTTCTAACACTGAAAATACGACAACAAATAATTCAGGTAAAGAAGTGGATAATGCAATGAGCACAAATCCGACAGTTGATTTCCCTAAGCCCGTAATATCTGCTACTTCAACAGAGTGGTGAATTGTTACTTCACTGGCCTTATACAAGGCAGCCAATGACCCGACAAGAAGTATTGCATTACCTACTAGCCCTAGCCATTCAAACATTTTCCTTTTTCTCGTAAATTTACAAATTTTTGTAACAACAGCTCTAAAACCGAATTGACTATTAGGATTGCTTCATGCATACGCGGTTTCGGGGCGTTCACAGAGTTACTTAATACTTCCCGACTTTTATTAAGATATCAACTCCAAAGAATCCATTCACACTCGGCGTAACTGAAGTTACACTAATTTTCGCCTTCCTCCACTATAGGTATTACTGCAGTATATCCAGCGATCCTGACTGCCAGAATTTTATGGACTCTAGGTGTTCAGTTTTCTCCGCAGCTGGACGCCTTCGATAAAGAATAGCATCATAGCCACTGTAGTCATTGCTGTCAAGAAGAGGAAGCTTGTTTCGATAAATAGCCATGGAACCAGATAACTCAGCAGAATAATCGCGATTTCTGCTCCGAAGGCGCCCATAAAAAAGAAGGAATAGAACATTAGGCGAGGAACAAGGTTTCTGCCCACCCAGACGTGACCGCTGACACCTGTCTTTTCTTTGAGTATGTAGTTGCCACCCTTGTTCTTCTCGAGTAAGCCCATTAGCTCGAGTTTCTGTAGGTGTCGGTGTGCCACGCTTGGACTGCTAAGGTTTGCTCCTCGCATAACGTCCCTTGTGCCGACTGGTCTGTTTTCTCCTACTACGTATGCGTAGACGCTTAGGGTGTTGCCTGCAAGCTGCTTGTCGCCCATCTTTATTTTGCACCTAACTAGTAGGATTTAGCTCTTCAAACGGAACCGGACGCAGTAAGTCAACTGTTGCAAGTTCGTCTTCTGGGACAAGGTTGTTGTATAGCCAGCCTTCTTCGCCGTATTTTTCGAGTTGTATCTGGGTAACGAGTTGTTTGTTTGCTAGAGTAACTTCTGTTGTATTGCCATAGAATGTGGTCAATCCTATTCTGTAGAGGCTTATGGTTACTGTTTCTGCTTCTCTGAGCGCAGAAACCACGCTTGAGCACCCTAAACTAGCCGTTCCGCTGCCTCCCGCTGGCCACAATACCGAAACCCCTGAACTCCAATTAGGTCTTACTAATCCGCCTCCGCCACCATCTTTTGGGTTAAAAGTGTCAGTGTCAAACCATTCGTCACGCTTGAAATGGAAGTCTGTAAGCAAAGTGCTACCATTGCCATTGAATGAACTGTTATTGTAGGTTCCGATTACCCAGGTCTCAGTTTCAATGAATTCTTTGTCAGAGCTTATGTCTATTTGGTAGTATTCGAGTTGGGCGTCAGCTTGCTGCTGTGTAATGTCGGCAGTCAACGTGAAATTAAGCACTATCATCTGTCTGTCGCTAACACAGTTTGTTTCGTTCAACTCGTCAGTACCTTGAAACTGCATATTAGGATGGTAATCGAGCGGTCCATTGAGGGTTTCCCAATAGGCATACGGTATATCGACGCTGAACCACTCAGGCGAGCTTTCAGCTTTTGCTGTCTTAGACATCAACAACGCCAGAGGAAAAACCGATGAAACACCGATAATTAGGGCGAGAATACTGCATGCAATCAACTTTTTTTCAATTTTCATGATTCATCTCCACCCAATCCAATACCCAAATACGCCTTATAATTCTCCCCGAAGAACAGAAGTGTTCTCATCAAGAACAGACTGGATTTTGCTGGTTGCTGCTTCAAGTTTTGAGATTTTTTCATTAGAATCCCACAAGAAAGCTTGAATAAACCAGCAGTTAATTACCAAAAATGTTTTTGCTGAACCGTAACAACCAAATAATACTGAACCAAGATGTAGTAGAAGCAGGAAGAGATGCCGATGACAGAATTCAAAGTTAAAGACCCAAACT
>CBFCZR010000150.1:0-2754 GCA_965602795.1 Candidatus Bathyarchaeota archaeon
TAGTAGAAGCAGGAAGAGATGCCGATGACAGAATTCAAAGTTAAAGACCCAAACTTAGCTCCACAGGGAGCACTGCTCGTGGAATGGGCAACAAAACGCATGCCCGTGCTAGCCCAAATCAGAAGTCGATTCGAGAAAGAGAAACCTCTAAAAAACGTCACATTAGGTGCGTGCCTTCATGTCACCAAGGAGACCGCTGTTCTCGTAGAAACACTCAAGGCTGGAGGTGCAACAGTTGCCTTGTGCGGCTCAAATCCTCTTTCCACCCAAGACGAAGTGGCGGCATATCTTGCCGAGAAAGGCATACACGTCTATGCTTGGCGAGAACAAAAAACCGACGAGTACTTCTGGTGCATAAATCAGGTGCTCGACTACAAGCCCCAGGTTACATTAGATGATGGAGCCGACTTGGTGGGCACCCTCCACAAGGAAAGAAAAAAACTGCTGAAAAACGTAACTGGAGGAACAGAGGAAACCACCACAGGCGTCATCCGTTTGAGAGCTATGGAAAAGGATAGGGCACTAAAATATCCCATAATAGCCGTGAACGATGCATACACAAAATACCTGTTTGACAACCGATACGGCACCGGACAAAGCACCATAGACGGCATTCTCCGCGCCACAAGTCTCCTGCTGGCAGGAAAAAACTTTGTTGTGGCCGGTTACGGATGGTGCGGCAGAGGCTTAGCCATGCGAGCCAAGGCCATGGGCGCCAAAGTCATAGTTACAGAAGTTGACCCAACAAAAGCTCTGGAAGCCATAATGGACGGTTTCCGTGTGATGCCCATGAAAGAGGCTGCGAAGATCGGAGACGTCTTCGTAACATTAACAGGAGACATAAACGTCATCAGAGGAAAACATATGCAAAAAATGAAGGACGGCGCCATAATCGCCAACAGTGGACACTTCAACGTTGAAATCAACATACCCGAATTGGAGAATATGTCTGTCTCAAAGAGAACTGTGCGACCAAATCTGGAAGAGTACAGCCTGAAGTATGGAAGAAAACTCTATTTGCTGGCTGAGGGAAGGCTGGTGAACCTTGCAGCCGCAGAGGGACATCCATCAGAGGTAATGGACATGTCATTCTCGAACCAAGCGTTGTCTGTTGAATACTTGTTGAAGAATAAAGGGCTGAAAAAGAGGGTTTACAGGGTGCCAAAAGAGATAGATGAGTTTGTGGCGAGCCTAAAACTAAAGACATTAAATGTGGAGATTGATGAACTTACCGAAGAACAGAAAAAGTATTTGGCTACCTGGGAAGAGGGAACTATCTGATTTGACAATAAAGCTTATAATAGGGTTTTAGATAGAATTGGCTAACATTGTGGTGAATAATAAATGGTTAGTAAAGATCAAGCAATCGGATGGTTAATCTTTATTGTCTGCGCAGTAGTCATCGTAGGATACCTAGTTGCACTCTTTGGTTATGATCCATTAATCAAAGATATCATTGATTTAGGAGACTCAGAGGAAGTTCGATTCTGGCTGGTTGCAATTCCAGTACTGATCGCTTTTGTCGCAGTCTTGGCGATAGGGGCATGGATTGGCTGGACAATGGGAACTACTCCCCCTCCTAGACCAATCGAAGAGATTGAATCCGAGAGCACAACCGAATAAAAAACAAACCCATATTTTCTCCCTTTTCCTTCATATTTAGGTAGTGTTCAAAATGAGTAAAGTCAAAGGAATAGTTCTTTGCGGTGGAAAAGGCACACGACTTCGACCTCTTACCCACTACATTCAAAAAACCATGGTTCCTGTGGGCGTGAAACAGAAGCCGCTTCTAGAGTACGTGGTTCAACTATTCAAATTTCACGGAATCAAAGACTTGGTTTTCTTGGTCAACTATAAGGCAGAGCAGATTGTGAATTACTTTGAGGATGGCTCCAGATTTAACGTAAACATCTCCTACATAGAGGATGACCCCTCTTCAAAGGGAACTGGCGGCGCCGTTTTAACCGCATACAACAAGGGCGCAGTGAACAGCAAGGACACTTTGCTCGTGTATTACGGAGACATAATAACAACCATGAACCTCGCAGACCTGTTAAGTTATCATAGAACCAAAAAGGCGTGGGGAACCGTTGCCTTGTCATCAGGCTTCAAAGTCAGGGTTGGCTTGGCAAACCTTGACAGCGACGGAAAAATTCTTGGATTTGAGGAGAAACCTACATTGGAGAAGCCGGTGAGCGTGGGAATCTCTGTTCTGCGGGGAGAAATGCTTGATTACATGAAGGACTTGAAGGGAGAAAAACATGAACTAGATTTAATGGGAGAAGTTTTTCCTCACCTTCTGAAAGTTGGCAAACCAGTTTACGGCTATGTTTCCAAGGCTTTCTGGTATGATGTTCTCAGCACCGAAGCCTATGAAAAACTGGACCCAAAGCTTGTCGACGACATGTTTAGGGAAATTTTGGGCTAAGTGTCAAATCCAGTTAATGTCTCTTAAACTTCTATGTGTTAACGTCTCCGGGCGGGCGGTTCTTTCTATTGCTTGTTCATAACTTTTATAAACCGTGGCTATTGTTAGTAGTTTGTTGCTGGTGATTGCTTGGAACCAAGTAGAAAACCTTTGAATGCTTTAACAAAACAGTTGAACAGCTACGTGTCCATTGTCCTGAAAAACGGTGTTGAATACAGAGGCACCATGGTTCGCTGTGACAGCCACATGAACGTGCTGCTGGAAAAAGCCACCGAACGGGTCAATGACCGATTGACCTCCAACTACGGAAGCATCCTCTTAAGAGG
>CBFCZR010000151.1:0-2690 GCA_965602795.1 Candidatus Bathyarchaeota archaeon
CGTAACCATCTTTACCTAAAAGTCGCTTTTTTAGAACTGTGTTTCGTTTAGAAGGGAGTCAAATCATAAAAAAGAAAGTTTTTTGTTTTCTGGTCTGTTTTACCATTCCTCGTCTTCATCTTCTTCATCATCATCCTCATCTTCCTCCCAGTCTTCTTCCTCAATCAAAATTTTTCACCTCCCATCCCTTATGTCCCAATATTAATGTCTTTGAGAAATCACATAAAAGATTCAAATAAGCGTTACGCAGAAAGTTATCCAAGCTTTCTCTTTGCTTCCTCCAAAGTTTTTTCTATCCTCTTCCAGTGCGCCCCCTGCCAATACACCTGACCACACACTGGACACCTCCAAAAATCGTTATAATACATAGACGTTGCCTCAGGAATCTCATCAACCACCACCTCCTTAGACACAGCCTCAATCACAGCATTACACTTGGGACAACGAGAAACACTCAAATCAATCTCCAGCATGAAACCAAATCGCCTAGCCAAATCAGCAAGCTTCCCTGCTTCATCCGTTGCCTCAACCAAAACCGCATCCAGCCCACGAGACACAGCCCGCTGATACAGTTCATGGTCGCGGGTAAGCAGAACCCGTTTCTCAGACTCCGCCAATTCAACAAGCTTTTCATCGTCAGCAGACCGAAAATATTTGACATCATGCCCCAGCATGCGAAGCCAACGGGTTAATTTGCCCAGCATGCCATCAGTTATGAACCTCAAAACCGACAACCAAACACTACTAGAAACGATATAGAATTTAACATTGCCCACAAACTCAACAAGAGCCATAAGGAATTCGGTCTAGTGTCCACTAGGTATCCGCTGATAGCCACGGTATTTTGTGGCAGAATTACAGCCGGATACAATTTAACAGAATTTTTGATGGTTTGACGCTTGTTGTAAAGCTAAATTTAAATAGATATAACGGTGTTATCTCCCTGAGTGTTACAGCATGAGAGTTTACATGGATTACGCCGCAACCACACCCGTTGACCCCAGAGTATTCAAAGCCATGAAACCCTACTTCAGCGAAAAATATGGAAACAGCGTTTCCCTACACAAAGAAGGAAGAGAAGCAAAAAAAGCACTACAAGAATCCAGAAAAACAATCGCAGAAATGCTGAACGCCAAACCCAAGGAACTAATATTCATGAGTAGCGCCACCGAATCCACCAACATGGCGCTAAAGGGGATAGCATTTGCCAACAGAAAAAAAGGAAAACACATAGTGACATCCAAGATAGAACATCACTGCGTACTCGAACCTGCCCGATGGCTGGAAAAACAAGGATTCGAAGTCACCCGCCTCCCAGTAGACAAATTCGGATTCATCAACACAAACCAACTAGAAAAGGCGATAAGAAAAGACACAATCTTGGTCTCCATAATGCACGCCAACAACGAAATAGGCACCATACAAGACATCGAAAAAATAGGGAAAATCTGCAAAGAAAAAAACGTGTACTTTCACTCCGACGCAGCCCAAACTTTCGGCAAAATTCCCATCGACGTCAAAAAAATGAACCTAGACATGTTATCCATCAGCTCCCACAAAATGTACGGACCCAAAGGAGTCGGCGGACTATACATAAAAAAAGGCACAAAAATTGAGCCACTTCTGCACGGAGGAGGACACGAATTCAGAAAGAGATCATCAACAGCGAACGTTGCCGGGATTGTAGGATTCGCCGAAGCAGCCAGAATTCAGAAACAAGAAATGGATGCCGACGCCAAAAACCAGACTGCCCTCAGAGACAAGCTGATAAACGAACTCTTAAAAATCGAAGATGCACAACTTACAGGACACCCAACAGAAAGACTGCCCAACAACGCCAGTTTCCGGTTCGCTTACATCGAAGGAGAATCTCTGCTAATGCAACTAGACATGAACGGCGTATCTGCCTCCACAGGCTCCGCATGCTCCTCTGAGTCCCTAGAAGCAAGCCATGTTCTGCTTGCAATCGGACTGAAACCCCAAGAAGCTCACGGGTCACTGAGACTATCTCTGGGAAAATACACTGCAAAAGAAGACGTTGATTACGTTCTGGAAGTAGTGCCAAAATCGGTTGAACGGTTAAGACAGATATCGCCCTTTAAGAAAGGGTGGAAAAAGTAGACACAACCAAAAATTTTTGGAGATAAGAAAGCGTCCTCAGTTGACGACCACTAACCTTAAAGACAGAAAACCGTTTAGTGCTAACAAGGGGCGATACAAACAATGTCGCTTGGCTTCTCTGAAATTCTTGTAACTGGAGGCGCAGGATTCATAGGCAGCCACATAGTGGATCGGCTTCTGGATGAAGGGTTCAAAGTTAGAGTTCTTGACAACCTTTCTAGAGGAGACAAGAAGAATCTAGTTCACCACAAAAACAAAAAATCATTCCAATTCCTAGAAGGCGATATCAGAAATTTCGAGTTGGTAAAGAAGACAGTTGAAGGCGTCGATGCTGTTATTCACGAAGCAGCACTGGTAAGCGTCACCCGTTCAGTAGAGAATCCTCTGCTGTCAAACGAAATAAACGTCACAGGAACACTGAACCTGCTTAAAGCATGCGTGGATGCACACGTAAAACGGTTTGTTCTCGCTTCCTCTTGTGCAGTATACGGAGACACTGAAACTCTGCCCAACCAAGAAGGAGTTGCACCTAAACCCATTTCACCGTACGCCGTCGACAAGTTGGCTGC
>CBFCZR010000152.1:0-2636 GCA_965602795.1 Candidatus Bathyarchaeota archaeon
ACGGCTAGGTTGACTGCGGTTACGGTTTTGCCGACTCCTCCCTTGCCGCTGATAACCGCTATTTTATGTTTAATCTTCTTCATTCTTTTCTGGACAATGTTCTCCGAATCAGTAACCTGCCTTTTGTTAGCTTCTGTTGTTTGCATAAAATCGCCTTCAAGAATGTTTGTGGTTATATTTGGTGTTGGTGTTGCGGTTTAATAATTATTTCCTTTTCATGGAGCCTCTTGTTCCATCCGTCTTCTTTGACATAAAAGAACTTAAGGTGCTAAGCGCATTTAGTCAGAGAGTTAGAAAGTGTTTGAAAGATGGAGATAAAAGGATTTATTGATGTTAGCTTCGTGGATTGGGACGGCAAAATTTCGTCTGTCATTTTTCTTCCAAACTGTAATTTTCGTTGCCCATTCTGCCACAACTTGAATCTTGTTTTTAATCCTGAAAAAATGGATGCAATTCCCTTCGGATACATAGAAGAGAAGCTTGATAGTCAGAGAGGCTGGATTGACGGCGTGTGTATCACAGGCGGGGAACCAACCCTTCACAGCGACTTGCCGGAACTATGCTCCCGACTCAAGAAGATGGGATTCCTAGTTAAAGTAGACTCGAACGGAACCAACCCCTCTATGCTGAAGAAACTTATGGAGAGCGGTCTAATCGATTACGTGGCCATGGACGTAAAGGCGCCATTAACTGTAGAAAAATACTCCAAAGCGATTGGTGTCAAAGCAGAAAAAATGTTGGAAAATGTGAAGGAAAGCATTGAAACCTTGTTGGGGTCCAACATGGATTACGAATTTAGAACCACTGTTGTTCCTACGCTACATGAAAAAGAGGATATAACGCAGATATGCCGCAGCTTGATGGGGTGCAGAAAATATGTTTTGCAGAAGTTTGATGTCAGCCTCGGCAAAGAAACCATAAATCCAGAGTTTATCAAGCTGAAACCGTTCACAGACGAGGAAATGCAAAAGTTTCTGGCGGTAGCGCAGAAGATAATTCCAAGCGCAAAACTGAGATGATGAGCTGCAATTTTTGGTGATGCAAGAAACTTTGTTTTCAGAGCGGTTTTGAATATGAGCGGGGTGCTCTCACCGTAGCCTGTACCACGCCACCCGGGATAGATCAAATTTTGGATATCTCATTATGAGATGATGCATGTATGGGATTTACGCGTGCAGAGCAGACATCCGTAGGTGAGAGCACAACATAACTATGTTTGTCGTCAACTAAAGGTTTGAATACATAAACGTCTATATTCGCGCAGAAAGTAACTCCAACTTTTACAAGGTTGACTTTTTCTTCATAAAGAAAATAAGTGTTTCATGAAGCTCCAGATATTAGGGTGAAGATGAAAAGGGATAAAATGCGTTTAAATGCTAGTTTGTAAGGTTTTTAGTAAGTTTACATGTGGACGGCAAAAACGAAGTGGCTATATACAGGAAAAGAAAATGAGTAGACCAGTTCATGCTCCGGTAGTATAGTCCGGTTAAGTATGACGGCCTCTCGAGCCGCCGACCCGGGTTCGAATCCCGGCCGGAGCACCAATTCTAGTTCTTGGTTTTCCTGAAAAAAGTTTGTTTTCAACATAGCTCTGTTATTAGGCTCCTAATATGCTGGCGGATTTGGACAACAGATAATTGGTTTGCTTGGTTTTTCAGGAAAAAGACTGTTTTCAACAATGTACCTCTATTAGGAGCCTAATATGATTGTTGACTTGAAACCTGACACTGCTGCCTTTTTTCGGTTTTCTTATAAAAAGGGGAAATTCAAACCGAGATACCTCTGGGCATCATCGGTTTTTAAACTGTTTCTCTTTTCTTTGAGCGTTTATGCAGATAGTGTGAACCAGCTAGCAGAGAGATCGATGACAGTAAAGCCATGACTCCGAAGGTTAAGCCCTCCGGTATCGGGTCCTGTGAATAAGTCGGGATTACTCCCCATGTGTCCGGGTCGTTTACGTCACTGTCTGGCGGCCATGCTACAAGTGTGTCTGTGCTTTCATCGTAAGCTGCAATTCTCAATCCGTTTGGTGGCTGGCCGAGTTGCATGGAGCCTGATTCCTTATTGAATTGTAATTCTAGAATCCAGTGGGAAGTGTCATTGAGCGGAGAATCACTCATCGAGGTTGCCCATTCTATGTCGTCGTCTACGGAAATTTCTGTCCAGCCCGTTCCGTCTCCTTCATAACATACTATATCCGTGTGTCCTACAATGTCTATCCTACCATATCCACTCTGAGGCACAGAACCCCCGCCGTTTGATGGATCAACGCAAATTTGCATGTAGTCTCCTTCATCTTCAGTGGTGTCATTGAAAAATTCGATTAGGAACTGGGAGTTCATCGAACTTGTTAGCATTATGTCCGCTGTATATGTAAACACGCCAATGTCTGAGATTTGTACATGTTGCCCGTCGGTCCATTCATCCGGAGAAGTCCATTCTCCATCAAAGGTGGGTGCTACCTGAGTCCAGTACTCGATGATCGAGTAGTCTTCATTGCCCGCCATGACGGTTCCTATGGTTGTCAGCAAGAGTAGACTGCAAAGCAGGAGTATCGAAAAAGCTTTTTTCATTAAATTTTTTTCTCCTTGTGTTTTTACGAACTACATATTCATTCGATTTCCCTTAAGAGTTTT
>CBFCZR010000153.1:0-2607 GCA_965602795.1 Candidatus Bathyarchaeota archaeon
GGCTTCCTCTTCGTCTTGAAGACCTTCTTTATCTCCGGCGGTATATCGTCCCCAACCTTCCTGAGGGCTTTACGCCTGAACTTGTCAATCTTCTTCTGCTTCTCCTCAAACTCCTCATCCGTGTACAGCTTCTCCGGATGAAGATAGATGTCGTCCACCATCCTGATAGCCTTCGGAATCTTGAAGCCAGTAGGCGAATCCTCCCAATCCTCCAATCCACCCCTCAGCAGCGAATCCAAAATAGCCATAGTATGCTCCAAAGTAATCTCCTTATACCTGATACCCTCACCCACACCCCCAGTGTTCAACAAATAAAAGTTCATGTGAGGCAAACCCTTCAAAATCTCATAGAACCTGTTAGCATGCTCCGCCCGGTCACCACAAACAAACGGGTCATAGAAGAACTCGCTCCTTATCTTCCCCGCCTTCGTGGGGTCACCCGCCGAGGACTCCATCGCCTGCCCCAAAATCATCATAGCCACAGTCTGATGCAAATCCAACTTCACAATAGCCGGAATCATAGGACCCCGCGTAATCAAAATCAAGTTGTCAACCTTCTCCACGTCAATGTAGCTGCTGGCATGCATGAAATCCCGCCTCGGAATAACCGCACGACCATTCGTAGTCCGGTCCACCTTATAGAAATCCGGGTACCTATCCCCATTAATGTGCACGTTCTCGCACAGCGTCTGCGGCTTCAATAAACCATAATAAATCTCCTGCTGGTCCCCAGGATTCACCCCCTCAGTCTTCACAAACACCCCACTGCACTCGAAACCATGAAAAGAACCGTCAGGCATAAGCGCCCCACCATCATCCTGAATAAGCCAAGACTTCTCCTTCCCCTTCCTCGCCAAAATCCTACAAGTCGTACTCGTCTTCCCATTAGCACTCAAAGCCAAAAGACAAGTTCTACTAGTCCGATAATCACCATGCACAGACTGCAGATAATCCTCCCTACAACCCGCATGCAAAAAAATCCCCCCACGAGCCTTAGCATTCCAATCCTCCGCAGCAAACACACCCTTCTTATACTCACCAATATAGTTGCTGTTCCTGCACACCTTCACCATCCGCCCATCATCCAACATCGCCAACCTAATGCTAATATCCTTCTCAGGCAAAGGCTTCTTCTTGTTCGCCTCAAAAGACCCATCAGTGAAAAACAAAATCTGATACGTCGGCTCCTTAACCTCCCAACTCGGAGCCAAAAACAGCTTCCCACCCCCATAAGCACTATGAGCAAAATCCTTAGGAACAATCAACCTAACCGTTGTCTTGCTATCCCTGTTCCCCACAACCCTGTCAACACAAATCAACGTCTCCTTAGCCAGCGACCTTTCACACTGCACCAAAAGCCTACGCTCCTCCTCACCGAAGGGCGCGTCAACACTGTTCTCCGTAAACATGGCAGCACGGGAAGTAGGCTCACTCTCAGCCACAAAATTTCCGTACACACTCTGCTTTATCCCCGGCTCCTCCGCCACAAGCCTCCTCATCTCCTCCTCAGAAGGATTGTCTATCCACCTACCTTCATCTATTGCTTTCTTACGAATTCTCTCGGCAGTTTTCGCGCACTCTTCTAAATCAAATTTTGACATTAAATTCACCTAAATTTCTGAATCTCACACCGCCTAATTAACGTTAAGTTAACTTCGGCCAGAGAAAATCTTTTAAACCGCATAGCTATTAAATGTTTTGTTAACAAAATGTTAAGCCCCAAAGACGACCTGGAAAAGAAAATAATCCTCCAACTACTCGAGGACGGAAGACGACCCACCATCCACATCGCCAAAAACATCGGAGTCACCAGACAAACAGTCGCCAAAAAACTTGAACAACTACAAGCTTCGAAAATAATAACCTCTGTCGCCCCCAAACTAAACAACGAAAAACTAGGCCTAGCCATCCAAGCCTACATCTTCATGCGAGAAGACCCCAGCAACAAACTCCGAAACAAAAACGAACACACAATCAAAAACTTCCAGCAAGTAGCCGAATTCCACCGAATCTTCGGAAAATACGACAGCCTACTAAAAGTGCTAGCGGAAAACAACGAAGAATTAACCGAATTCGTTAAGAAACTTCACAGCCTAGAAGGCGTCAGAGAAACAGAAACCTTCATAGTCCACAGCACCATAAAAAACAAACCCGAAGACCCACTCAAAAAAACACTAACCACCTAACCAGCAACAAAGAAAGGACAACTTAGAACAGTTTTTGCTTCCCGAATCACCAAATAATGCCAATATGCACTATAATTTCATCCAAATACACTTGACCAACAGTTATATCAACAATTTCATCGGTCTGCGGCTCAATGTAAATCAATCCACTATCTGTAGTGTTGAAACAAGCTATCGAATGAGCGCTGTCGAAAAATTCGATGTAAACAAAACCGCACCTATAACCAGCTTCAGCCGCGTTATCGTTAAAGTCAGCTGTGAAATCATAACAAACATAATCTTCAGTATACTCATTTTTGTCTGTTTCATCTGAATCTATAAACGCAATCGCCTCATCATACGTTGGATCCGTGAAGTACCAGCCGCTCTGAGCCCAATCCTCTCCGCCCTGAGCATAACCCTCATCATAGCCGTCTTGATA
>CBFCZR010000154.1:0-2600 GCA_965602795.1 Candidatus Bathyarchaeota archaeon
TGGCTGATGTGGTCGTTATTGATATTAAGCAGTTTTGACCAAAACCTACCTATGGCCATAGATTCGAAAAAACTGAAGAAACTGTTTTTGGATTTCTTTAGTGAAAACCAGCATAGTTTGATTCCAAATTCTCCTCTTATTCCAGAGTATGACCCAACAGTTCTTTTCACCCCGGCTGGCATGCATCCGCTTATCCCCTACTTTTTGGGGCAGCCGCATCCGCTTGGAAAGAAGCTGATGAACGTTCAAAGATGTTTCAGAACTGGCGACATCGAATGTGTTGGAGACAGTTCACATCTAACCTTTTTTGAGATGTTGGGCAGCTGGTCGCTGGGCGATTACTTCAAGAAGGGAGCCATCAGCTTGAGCTACGAGTTTCTCACAGACAAGAGGTGGCTTAACTTGGACAAGAAACGCTTGTTTGTGACCGTGTTTGCGGGAGACCAGGATGCTTCAAAGGATGTTGAGAGTTGTGAGGCGTGGAGCAGCTTAGGTGTGGCTGACAGTCGCATCTTCTTTTTGCCGAAGGAAGAGAATTGGTGGGGTCCAATTGGCGACACGGGACCTTGTGGACCCTGCACTGAAATGTTCTATGACACTGGAAAACAGCCCTGCAGTCCAGAGTGTAGGCCTGGTTGTTCATGCGGCAAATATTTTGAGCTCTGGAACGACGTTTTCATGGAGTATAACCGAACCTCGTCGGGCTGTTATGAGCTCCTGAAGCAGAAGAACGTTGACACGGGAATGGGTGTAGAGCATACTGCGGCGATGCTGGAGGGGAAGGAAACCGTATTCGAGATTGGCGCAATTCGTCCAATAGCGGAGAAAGTGAAGGAAATCGCCTCAATAGATGTGCCGACTCCGTTTCAAGAAAAGTCTATCCGAATTATCACCGACCATATTCGGGCTTCAACATTCTTTTTGGGTGACGAACGGGGAGTTAAGCCCAGCAACACAGACCGCGGATATGTTCTTCGTCGGCTGATTCGGCGTGCAATAAGGTTTGGGCGATTACTTGAAATTGAAAGAGATTTCTTGACTGACCTCGCTGGACTTGTCATAACGCTTAACGAGTCCGAGTATCCGCTGCTTAGAGAGAAAGAAAGCAGCATATTTGCTGAGCTGAGCAAAGAGGAAGCCAAGTTCAAGAGAACTCTCGCAAAGGGTTTAAGGAAATTCCGGCGGATAGCAAAAGGTAAAACAAAAATTGGCGGAAAAGACGCGTTTTTGCTGTTTCAGAGCTTCGGTTTTCCCTTCGAGTTGACGAAAGAGCTTGCTGCAGAGATTGGTGTAAAAGTCGACGAAGATGAGTTCAAGCAGGAGTATGAGCGGCACCAGAAAGTGTCGTCTGCAAGCGCAAAAAAGCTGTTCAAGGGCGGTTTAAGCGACGCATCAGCTGAAACTGTAAGGCTCCACACTGCAACGCACCTGCTGAATGAGGCTTTGCGGGTGGTGCTGAAAAAGAGGGATATTTTCCAGAGGGGCTCGAATATTACTCCGGAGCGGCTGCGTTTTGACTTCAACTTCGACCGACCATTGACGTCTGAGGAGATAGATGCGGTTGAAAAATTGGTTAACAAGCAAATAGAGAAAGGTTTGCCTGTTAAACGAGAAGAAATGAGTGTAGACGAGGCAAAGGCGAGGGGTGCTCAAGGAGTGTTTGATGACAAATACGGCAACACAATATCAGTTTACACTGTAGGCGACTTCTCTTCAGAAATCTGCGGCGGACCCCACGTAAGCAACACTTCTGAGTTAGGAGTCTTCAAAATAACAAAACAAAAAGGCATCGCAGCCGGAGTCAGAAGAATACGCGCCACACTTGAGCACAAAAAGGAGAACTAACACCTCAACTCAGCAATCATATTAGGAGCATCAAACGTTTCGTTGGCTTTTTGTTTAATGCTCATTTCTATCACTGAATTATGCCGTCACTTTTTCAGATATTTAAAACTGTCGAAACAGCTTTTTCGATATGGATAATCTCTATAGCTAATTATTATTTTAATAACCAAAGATTTAAGATGTTTAAGATTTTAATAAAAATGGGTAGTTGGATGTCTTCTAAAATTAAACTATGGGAAATCGCTGAAGATGATGAACCAATTGAAGTGGATACTGAAAACTTTGATGCATCAAATCTTGAAGAACGTCTTGAGTCATGGATTGAAACAAATCCCAATATCTTAGGAGAAAACTTTTTCATAATAAATAGACAGCACAAATTGTCCAACGGAGAAAAAATTGATTTACTAGCTATTGATGAAGAAGGTAAACTAGTTATTATTGAATTAAAGAGAGGAAAAGGAAGACGTGAAGCAATAGCTCAAGTTTTAGATTATGAAACTATGCTTTCAGAAACTACCGAAGAAGAACTTAACGAAATTGCACTCACATACTTCGAAGAAAACAAAATGGATTATGAGAGTCTGCGAGATGCATTTCAAGATGAATTTGGGAATAGAGATGTTTCATTTAATAATGCGAGAAGAACATTTGTGATTGCTCCTGAACTTGATTTACATACAGAGAGAGTGATAAATTATTTATCATCTACATATGGGATGGACATAAATGCTATTACGTTCACATACTATAAG
>CBFCZR010000155.1:0-2483 GCA_965602795.1 Candidatus Bathyarchaeota archaeon
ACTCGCCCCCACAAGGATATTCGAGGCTACGCAGATTTTGTGGAACGGGTAACCGGAGACGTTGAGAAGCTGTGGAAAGCTCTTGGTCACGAATCTCTGCTGAACTCATATGATGAATATAATGATTTTCTGCAGGGAAGAAAAAGCTCCACTTTTATCAGATTCAAAAATTTGAAAGAATTTCCAAAACCCGTTTCTACAGAGGCGTGGAAGCAAATTATCGGTAAAGATATAATGCTGCAAGGAGGGTTGTATATTACCGAAAAAATGGCGCGTCAGCTTTTAGCAGAGGGTGGTGTAGAACATTGAATGATTTCAATCCAAAAGAGTTCGTGGAAAAGCAGGTAAAGGAGATTAAGAAGGTTGTCGGAGGAGAGCGAGCACTCATAGCGGTTTCAGGAGGAGTAGACAGCACAACATCCGCTGTTATAACCCACCGCGCTATGGGAAAAAATCTTCTCTGCGTCATCCTTGACGATGCCTTCATGCGGGAAGGAGAAATTGAAAGAGTGGCAAATCTTCTGTCTCAGCCTCCCCTAAATCTTCCCATGAAAGTTGTTAACGTTCAGGAGCGTTTCTTGGGAGAAATGAAGGGGTTGCGGGATGCTGAAGAGAAACGCAAGAAATTCAGAGAAACATTCTACAAGGTCTTAAGTGAAACCGCTGAAAATGAGGGGTGCAAGTTTCTGGTGCAGGGAACCATACAGGCGGACATAGTTGAAACAAAGGGTGGAGTCAAAACTCAGCATAACGTTCTAGAGCAGATTGGAATAAGCACCAAGGAGCTGTATGGATTTCAAGTTATCGAGCCTGTTGTTTCCCTCTTTAAGGGGGAAGTGAGAAAGGTGGCTAGATATTTGGGAGTTCCAAAAGAACTTTCTGAAAGGCAGCCTTTTCCTGGTCCTGCACTTTCTGTAAGGGTAGTTGGAGAAATCAAACCTGACAAGCTGGAGATTCTTAAGAAAGCTACTGCCATAGCTGAAGAAAACTTTGCTAAACACAGTCCAAGCCAATACTTCGCGGCGATTATCGATAATCTAAAGGCGCCGCCAGATCACTTGGTGGTACATATTCAGAATGTTGCAACCAGATTTCTCGACGTTCCAAAACGCCATCTCTCCGTGGACATTTTCGAGGACAAGGCTACTGGCATGGAGGGAGGCGAACGGCGCTACGGCAAGATTGCTGCCATCACAGCTCAAACGCCCGAAGGTTCTATACATCATGTTCCAATAGATAATCTGGTGACTCTTCAAACAAAGATTATAACCGAACATCCTTCGTTAACCAGAATCCTTTACGCTATTAAAGAAACCTCCGAGAAGCAACCCTACGTGATTTCTCTGCGCGCAATCCAAACCAGCGACTTCTTGACCGCCGAAGTATCTCAGATTCCTTGGACGACCCTGTCTGAAACGGCTGAGAAGATTCTGGAGAACTGCCCAAAGGTTTCTAGCGTCTACTACGATGTGACGCCTAAGCCTCCTGCAACCATAGAGATGGAATGACAGTCTTCTAGTTAAGAAATGTATAAAGGCTTCTGGGCGTATGGTTAGCGGTAGTGATTACTGTGACACGCGTTAGAGTTCAGAAAATTGAGTCTATACGAGACCCTGAAGGTAACCTTGGCAAACGTATCGAACTGATTGAGGAGCGGGTGATTCCCAGATTTGCTGTTAGACCTGAAACAGAAGAAGCGAGAATGGTTCAAGAAGTCATGAAGAGCCTACAGCAGCAGCTTCCAGTGCTTGCCACCCAAAAAACCCAATTTTCCCTCCCAAAAATGGTGCTGTTTCTCACCGAAAACGAATACGAAAAACTTGGCATCGACTTTGATGTAAACCAAATATACGAGCTAGAGCTATCAGGACAATCCATCAAGTTTAAACCAGCACCATAAACAAAGAATCTTAACCTTTAGTCTGCTCATTTCCTTGATCAACTAGGTTTAGATGAAAAATATGAAAGTTAGAGCCCATATCTTTGTGAGCGGTAGGGTCCAAGGCGTCTTTTTCCGTATGGAGACCCGTGACGAGGCAAGAAAAAGAAATGTTACTGGTTGGGTTAGAAACACATCTGGCGGTAGAGTGGAAGCAGTCTTTGAGGGGGAGAGAGAAGATGTGGAAAAAATGATTGAATTCTGTAAAAGGGGACCTCCAGCAGCCACAGTTACAAAAACAGATGTCCAATGGAAAGAACACACTGGAGAGTTCAAAGCCTTCAAAATCCGAAGAGCAGTCGGCTTCTAATGCTCCTAGTTTTAAAGAAAAGCTAATTTTCCTTACTGAGTGTGACAGTAAACAGAAGTAGAATAGGATGGGGGGACTTGGCGCATGCGCGCATATGCGCCGTCGATCGCTCAAGGAGAGGGTAGGTCTCTTGGCGAATGGAGAATAGGGGTATTTCTCTGCGTCCCCTAACCATCCATCAAGAGCGTCAAAAAAACATCATCTAATATAAACTTATTGTAAATAGAATATATA
>CBFCZR010000156.1:0-2374 GCA_965602795.1 Candidatus Bathyarchaeota archaeon
GGCAACCGTGAAGTCAATCTCTAAGGTGATGTCAAAGTACATCCAATAAACAAGCCAGATTACTTGCCACTTGTTTTTCCGAGAAAACTCAACATAAACTCTTCGCCCTCTATCAAACCAAAACCGCCTTTCTTGGCAGAGAATTCATCGAACTTTTTCACTCCGTCGGCTTCAGCGGATGGATTGTAGATTGCGAAGGGCACAGGGTCTCTTGTGTGTGTGCCAATCTTGATGGGGGTAGGGTGATCGGGCAAAACGGCGATAGCACAGTCTTCTTTCATTCCATCCAGTATATTTCCGAGTAGCCGTTTGTCCAAGTCCTCTATTGTTTTGACCTTCAGCTTGTAATCTCGGGAATGCCCAGCCTCATCCGGCGCCTCAACATGAACAAACACCATGTCACTATTTTCTAGAGCCTTGAGCGCATATTCTGCTTTGCCCTCATAGTTTGTATCATACAAGCCAGTGGCACCCGGCACATCAACAACTTTCATTCCAGCGTAGACTCCAATTCCCTTAACCAAATCAACAGCAGAAATAACCGCCGCATCCACACCATACTTCTGCTTAAATGTGGGCAGGCTTGGTTTTCTGCCGCCGCCCCAAGGCCAAATCATATTTCCCGCTCTTTTTCCAGCTCGTATTCTAGCAGTATTCACAGGATGATTCTCCAGAACCTTCTTGGAATCAAGAATCAGCCCGCTCAACAAGTCAACCGTGCTTTTTGTTTCTCTAGAGTTGGCTCTGGGTAGAATCTTTGAGATTTCTGTTCCTATAGCATCGTGGGGTGGCGTACACTCTATAATTTCTCTGTGCAGGTAGTTTCTTAATATCAAGAAGTGCCTGTAATCTAAGCCAGCAAAGAACTCTACTTCGTCTGGCTTTTTGATTTCACTTTTCAGCGCATCTATCAGTTTCTCAGCTTCGCTGCTTGTTATATGGTCGGCAGAGTAATCGACTAGGATTCCGTCTTTTTCTGTTATGAGATTGCATCTGTAAGCCACATCATTTTCATTTAACCGAATGTTTCTGGCAGCAGCCTCGAATGGTCCTCTTCCAGTGTAATATCTTGCAGGGTCGTAACCGATAACCGAAATGATTGCGGGACCTGAACCAGGGTTTAAACCCTCTGGCACTGTTCTGAGCAGCCCATTTCGTCCCTTGGCTGCAATCGTGTCCATGTTTGGCTTGTTTGCCGCTTGGAGAGGCGTCTTGTTGCCCAATTCTGGAACTGGGTAATCAGCCATTCCGTCTCCAACAATAAGTAAATACTTCATTTCAGTTCACAGTCCTTCTTGTGCCACTTCAGGGTCTAGTTCGGTTATACCTGTCTTGTGGTGTCTTCCTGTATTTCTTTTTCGTTTTTAAGCACTGTTTCCTATTTTATGCAACTCAGAATTGAAAATGTCCTTTGTGTAGTATCGTAAGTTTTTCTCCGTTTTCTTTGGTTACTGCTACGGTGGGATTCGAGAGAAGCAGGTCCATATGATTCTTTGATGAGTTTTTGCCTCCCGGCATGTCCGTGTTTGCCCCAAAAGCCACATGAACTGTGCCCAACATTTTTTCTGCCTCAAGAAACTCCTGCACAAACCGTGCTTTAGGGTTGATTCCGAAGGCAAATTCTCCCACAACATCAGACCAGTCGTCAGTCTGAAAAGTCTCTTCGACTCTGCGCAGATGTTCCCTGTCCTCCGAAAACACATTTTCCACTCCTCCATTCTTGACGGTGACTGCCACTGGTTTTCTTAGTTTGCCGATTCCGCCGATAGCCATGTCGCACACCAGTTTTCCATTCAACGAATCCTCGACAGGCGCAGCGAACACTTCACCTGTGGGAAGGTTCATCCATTTCATTGTTTTCCTGTCCAGCTTGGTGTCAGTGATGAACTTTCGGTTCTTTACACTTAACGTCAACTTGGTTCCTGCTGGATTGCGTATCTCTACTGTTGTTGTGTCTTCTAGGGTGTGGATGAGCTTCTCCGCTTGACCTTGCATGCTTTGGTGCTCTTCTGGGGTACGGGCTAAGGCGCCTTCTGTGAGCATGTCCATTGTTACTCCGGGACAGTGCCCCAGACGTGCCTTATGGCTACGTGTTTCTGTTTTTATGAGTTTTATTCGGAACGGCGTCTCTTCGCGGTTGCCCCGCAGCAGGTTGATGTAAATGTCTGTTTTCTGGGTTAAACTTTCCTGAAGCTTGGCTGGGATTTCTGTTCGCGGTTCTTTGCTTTTTTCAAGAATTGTTAGTTTTGTCCATAATCCGAGGGCTAAAGCACCAGTCGCGAAAGCTTCTCCAACCTCGGTTTTTTCTTTATCGCAGACTATGAGGATTCTTTCGCTGCTGCTGGCTTCAAGAACGTTTTCCAGCGCGTTTTTT
>CBFCZR010000157.1:0-2329 GCA_965602795.1 Candidatus Bathyarchaeota archaeon
TCAAGGAAAAACTCGGCATCGACTATGTCTACGCCAACAAACTCGTAATTGAAGACGGGAAACTGACCGGCGAGTTGGTGGAACCCATAATAGATGCGGAGCGAAAGGCTGAGTTGATGCGGGAGATAGCTGAGCGAGAAAATCTTTTGATGGAACAAGTGGTTGCGGTGGGTGACGGGGCAAACGACAGGTTTATGCTCCAAAATTCGGGGCTAGGAATTGCTCTATACCCTAAAGAGGTTCTTCAGAAAGTGGCGTCTGGAGTCATAACCAAGAACAACCTTGCTGGAATACTCTACTGTCTGGGCGCACCAGAAGAAAAACTGAAGGAAATAGTTCCAGACAAAAAACCTCACTCTTGACTGTGGCACATTATTTAAGAAACTATTAGTTGTTATTTTCTGAATTGTCTGATTTTCAGTATGTCATTGTTCACGTCTTGGAACGTTTTGTAAATATCTTCTACGTATAAACCTGAATTTTTGATTCTATTTTGAATCAGACCTGCAACTAGAACTGCTGCGCCTACCGTTTCGCTTATGGGAGTTGGTTCAGGGCAAGTAATCAAAGCTATGGCTATCTTGACGAATTTAGATTTCTTTTCGCCTCGCCACAATTTTTGGGCTTTGTTCGCATCTTTGGATATCTCATGCATAACTTCAAGAGTTTCTGCGTAACTTAGCCCCAACTCTTGCATAACAGCAGCAATTCTCTTCAATTCTTTCGATTCCACAGCTGACCCCATTTTCATTTTAGATATTAGAGGGAGTGTAAGTATGTTCTTGCACAAAAGCTTTGGCACCAAGAAAACGCACAAACCACGATTCTTAGAGCTTCTAGCAACAAGAAATTTCAACAAACTATGCAAAACCGGTTTCATCAACTTTCTTTTTTAGCTAAAAACAGCCAATTTTCCATCGAGAAATTTCAACAACGGCTACAATTAATCATGCAGTTTTATTCTTTTAGCCTCCCTTTTGATTTCTGGAAAAACCGGCAACACCCAATTATTCACACGAACTTTACGCATATTAGGCTCCTAATAGCAGAAGATTGTTGAAAAACAGCTTTTTTCTGAAAAATCAGCGAGACCGTTAGATTTGTTGCTAGGCTTTTGAATGAACGTGCATATAACCGCGAAAAACCAGCAGGTATATGTAGTATATGGCTCCGATGATTCCCAGCCAGACGCAAATGTTGTAGATTTCTGGTCTCAGAGAAGGATTGTAGAGCGGATTAACCGTTAGTGGATAAAAAGGCTGCATTTCGCTGTAGAGTGGAGCATCAAAGAGAGTGTGGATTGTGGTGCCTAAAACGCCCGCAACCATGAAAGATTTCAAACTTAACTTGCCGTTCGGCTCCAATAGCAATCCTCTATGAAAGTTATGCAGAAATTTCTCGAGAAGAAACATCGTGTAACCAAGACCTAGACCCACAAATAACGCTAGAAGGAATGTGTGAAAATACCCGTGTAATGGATACCCTAACCCAAGAAAAAGAACCAAAAAAGGTTCAACATCAAGTATTACGTTGGCCAATATGAATGTGGGCGCATGCAAATATTTTCTGAGGGGAAGCCCTAAAGCAAAAGCTGGACCCAAATGGAATGGCGTGAAAGGCATCAATATCACCTTGTTACTGTTTGCGATTACGATTCTATTCTTATATGCCGACATTTCTTAAGAATTTTGTAAAAAAGCGGTTGGATAAGCCATACTGTTGTAACTCCTAACAGTAATTCTGTCTCAAATTGGGCAGCATATCCGTAAGTCAAAACAATCATATGAGGCTTTTATCCAAAAAAATCCCTGTACAAAAAGAAATCTACAGTTTATAGTCAATCTTCTAACATTTTTTTCTTGGACTGTTTAATTGGCAATCTAGATATATCCGTAGTGTTAATATTCATGTAATGTTAAATCATACGATGAAATTCTTGGTGATAGACGATTGGTGAAGAAGCCTATTGGTGAAGAGATTCGGAGTAGATTTCCTAGGTTAACGATGAGTCTGGTTATGGCGATTATCTTCTATTTGGTAAACATTTTTGTCCCCCCATTGATGGGAGAAATAATGCTTCCGGGCGTCAACATAAAAGCTGGCACGCTAATAGCAACTATTGCGCTGATCTTCACAGCAATGTTTCTTATACGCGCGTTGGCAGATGCTTTGGTGCTAAGTGACATTGTAACTGACATATTTGTTAAACAATTGGGAATAAAAGAAGAGCGGACTCCAAAGAGAGCTGCAAGAGACTTCATCTACATTATTGTTATTATTCTAGTGACAACAGCTCTTCAACCTCTAATAGCAACTCTAGAGCCGGGTA
>CBFCZR010000158.1:0-2303 GCA_965602795.1 Candidatus Bathyarchaeota archaeon
TGCTGGTTGTGGATGGGCATTCCACCGATGGCACAGACGAGATTGCCCGGAGTATAGGTGCAACTGTCATTTATCAGCGGGGCAAAGGTTACGGGGACGCCTTGAAAACCGGCTTTTTCTATGCTAGAAAACTGCTGGTCGCTAAAGTGATTGTGATGATGGACGCCGACTTAACCTATGACCCCAAACATATACCCGAACTAGTGGCGCCTATTTTGAAGGACAAAGCTGACATGGTGGTGGGCAACAGGTTTGCTGGAATGCAGAAGGGGGCAATGCCCCTCGTTAACAGGGTCGGAAACAAAGTGCTTTCTCTAGTTGCAAAATTAGCTTTGGGCCTTAACGTCTATGACACTCAAAGCGGCATGAGAGCCTTCACATCTAAACTCCTAGAACGCATGAATCTGATGGCTGTAGGCATGCCCTTAGCAATGGAAATATTGGCAGAAGCCCGTTCCCTTGATGCCAGAATACGTGAGGTGCCCATAAGTTACAGACCAAGAGTGGGGGAAACAAAGCTTAATCCCATAAAAGATGGTGGCCGGATACTGGGAATCACCGTGAGATTAATGTTTGATGTTCGGCCTCTACTTTTCTTCGGAAGCATAGGAACAATTTTGGGGATAATAGGTTTACTCCTCCACTACATCACGCTCCCCATCGAACTGATGAATGTTGTATTCCCGTTTCTATTAATGATCGGGGGCTTGCTGCTGTTCTGGGTTGGCTTCGTAATAGTTCTAATCAAGAAGGTTAGAAGACGCCAGTGATGAAGCATAACACCAGAATGCTGAACTTCGACCATTTATCTACAAAAACCTGATTTTACTGATGAATCTGGACAAAGTTCCTTGCCTTGCGGGGGAAGAGTTGCCTTTAATAGCTCCCCCACTGTTCTGAAACAATCATGATTGGTATTGCGTTGGCTCTGCTCTCTGCCATGTCCTTCGGTTTATCCCAAATCCTAGTCAGAAAAAACTTGGACAAATCAAACTTCATACACATATCCCTGACAGTCACAATCATGGGCAACATCATCCTCTGGCCCCTAGCTCTATACTCCACAAACCTAAACACAATAAACCCTGAAGGGCTACTGCTTTTCGTGTTCGCTGGACTGCTTGCCCCCGCAATAGCCAGACTATTCTACTTCAAGGGAATGGAAACCGCAGGCATATCAGCAAACGCATCCATCTTCGCAACCTACCCACTATACACCACAATTGCAGCGATTCTACTGTTAGGCGAAACACCAACCACAGAAAACTGGATTGGACTGGCCTCCATCATAGTTGGCGTTATATCCGTTGGCAGACTCGTAAATAACAGCGAGAATAGCCCCAAAAAACCATCAAGAAAAGGCTTAATTATTCCCGTGGTCGGTTCTTTGGCTCTAGCGTTCTCCCAAATAGTGCGCAAGGAAGCTTTGAACATCTACAACCAGCCGCTACTGGGAGTCGCAGTAGGATACACCGCCACCCTCCTCGTCTACCTCACAGTAATGGCGCTATCCAAGAACACCCGAACATCAAAGTTTTCACGTCAAGACATCAAAATGTTCTGGAAACCGGGAGTAGGCATAGCCATGGGATGGCTACTATCATTCCTTGCCCTAAGCCAAGAGATGGTCTCCATAGTTGCCCCCATCCTGCAAACCGAACTGCTATTCATCCTACTCTTCACCTACATATTCCTCAGAAAAATCGAAAAAATCTCCCCCAAACTCATCGCAAGCGCCATCCTAATCGTCGCAGGAGTCATACTCATCAGCATCAACTAAACAACCCAACAATCATATTAGGCTCCAAATAATACTTCATGTTGAAAAACAGCTTTTTTCCTGAAAATCTTAGAAGAATAAACTGTGTTTGTGGTGGACCGAGCGGGAATTGAACCCGCGACCTCCTGAGTGCAAGTCAGGCATTCATTCCAGACTGAACTATCGGCCCACAACACTGCCTGCTCTTCGTCAATTAGAGAAGAAAGATTTAGAGGTTTCTCACTCTAAAAGGTTTACCAACAAATCAGCTTCTACCTCAACCCAAAGGCATTGTTGGAAGGGCCGGGACCGGGATTTGAACCCGGGCGCTAGGCTCCACAGGCCTATAGGCTACCAGACTACCTCATCCCGGCCACTTTTGGTGTGTTCTCGTCCACTTTTGAGACAAGGTGTTTATTTACGTTTCCTTAGAAAAGCCTTTATCCTTTGCAGACATATCCAGAGCCTTATCTTTAGTAGTTTTTTCTGTCTTAGTTATATTCCTTTTATGTAGAGATGAGTTACATTTTGTGTTACTGAATTT
>CBFCZR010000159.1:0-2300 GCA_965602795.1 Candidatus Bathyarchaeota archaeon
TCTTCCCCTGTACCGTCAAGAACTTTAACTGCCTCCATCTCTGGAAAACGTTGGCTGAACCATTTTTCTGTCAACAAAGGCAGCGGGATATCTTCCACCGCATCTTTGGAATCCAAACTATGCTGTCCACCTTTTTCAATTCGTTACATATGTTACATTTACTATGGATAAAAGTAACATTTGCTGTAACTACATTCTATATGTCATGTTTCTCCTTTGTGGTATATAAGTTTAAGTAGCAATTAATGTGACCAAAAATTCTTAACGTCCAAGTTTTTCACCTCAAAGAATAAGCCGTTCCCTCACATTATCATATTTGGTGAAAGAATATGCCGAAACAGCCACAAAGTAGCCAAAAATTGGCTAAAAAGAAAATAGAGTCGGAAACAGAACCCGAGAAACCTAAGCGAGAATTACCTATATGGTGCCGAGGTATCATGGGTGGCTGCGTAAACTGCGGCGGTTGCGTCTAAAACTAACCCGTAAACAGGGATTTTGAGATTAAAAGCTGCACTTTCGGATGCAGCTACCGCATTTTTACTAACCCCTCCATTTTCTGTCCCTACTGCGGAACAAAATTGTCCATACACCTAATTTGTCCAGAGGTTAGACAAGTTAAAATATTCTGTTTCACATATCCTGAAACTTGAGGTAAACTTCAATGTCAATCAATTTCGGTTCCTTGAAAAAAGTTGCAGAAGGAAAAACTAAGATAATCTATGAGAACCCGGAAGACCCCAAGACAGCATACATGGTGTTTAAGGATGACATAACCGCGGGAGACGGGGTGAAACACGACGTCATCAAGGGAAAAGCGTTGGTGGACTGGAGAACCAACAGAGACATCTTCGAATTGTTAAACCGTAAAGGCGTCCGCACACACTACCTTTCTAGCTCACAAGAAAAAGTTGTTCTGGTGAAGAAGCTTGACCGAAAGATAAACCTTGAAGTTGTATCCCGAAGAATCGCCGCAGGCTCCATACTAAAATGGGGAAAAGTACCTGAGGGCACCAGATTTGACCCTGTGATCACTCAGTTTCACTACAAGGACGATCCACTGCATGACCCCATGCTAGACGAAAAGTACGTCGACTACATTATCAAAGCGAAGGGAGGCAGCGAATACTCGGAGATGCAGAGGATAAATGCGGAAGTCTTTGTTCACCTTGAAGCCGCTTTTGCAAGTTTTGGCATCCAGCTGGTTGACATGAAGCTAGAGTATGGCATTATTGAGGGGGATGTTTACTTGATAGATGAGATTACAGGCGGCTCCTTCCGGCTGTGGCCTTACGCCCACAAAAATCCCAATCTCAACCAGTCTAACGTGCTGAAGGAACTGAACCCTGAAGGAAGGCTCGACAAGGACACCTACCGAATGGGCGAAAAGACAGACAAGGTTCTAAGCAAATTTGAAGAGATAGCAAAAGTAACCGCAAAATTTGCAGACCTGTAAAGGCGTCTCATTGATCGTTTTGTTCTGCAGTTTGGTACACTGGTAAGGTGTCGCTCCCGTGTGGCATGACGTAAACTTTGGCTTTTTTGCCTGCTAGTCCGAAGGCATCTCGCAAGCCATCATTTAGGGCTGTGGCTGTTCTCAGTTTGAAGGTGTTCACTGCGTAGCAGTCAGGCATAACTGAAACCAAGATAATAGACAGTTTCTTTAGCGCCTTCGCTAAGTAGTAGGCTTTATGTCCTCCCAACACAAAATGCCTTTTTATCTCCCTCTCTATACGTTTCGAATCGGCGAACTTTTCCATCCATTCTGAGAACACTTCATTTCCGTGTCCTTCAGGGCACTCTGCCACCAGAACGATGACGCCTCTTCTTTTAACCGCTTCTAAGGCGTTGTGGATTCCTTTGGAGGCTTGATACAGGTTAATGTCGTGGGGGTATCCGCCGGCACTAACAACCACAATGTTTGCCCTCTGCTCAATTGGAACCTTGTACATTTCGTCTACAAGTTTCGTTCCCTCAATGAAGGCTTGCTCTAAGTCTCCGGCGAAGGCTTTAACCAGCTCGTTCTTGCTGTTTGTCACGATGTTCAAGATGAAGTTGACTTTGGCGAGTTTAGCCGCTTCCATCATATCTTCATGTACAGGATTTTCTTCTAGAACGCCGGTTGTAGCTTTAGGGTGCAGGAGCATGGCGTGGTTTTGCTGAATCGTTTTTGCGCTTGAAACTGCGGGAAGCACTCCTTTTCTTCCTCCTCCGTAGCCTGCGTAGTAGTGCAGGTTTATGTCTCCTGCCAAAATTTTCACGTCAGCTTCGGCGAAGACTTTGTTCACTTTGACTTCGGTTCC
>CBFCZR010000160.1:0-2290 GCA_965602795.1 Candidatus Bathyarchaeota archaeon
ATTCGTGATTACAAGTACGATTTTGATTTGGGCAAAGTTGCTTTCGTTCCTTTCTTGACCGAACCAAACCCAGAAGCAACATCCAACCCAATCCCAGAGTTTCCACCATGGATAGTTTTACCTTTGTTTTTGGTGGCAACTTTTGCTGTTGTGGTTGTTAGAAAGAGGCTTGTTTGTTAGCTTCGGTTTTGGTGTTTTTGAACGATATGTTTAAGTTTTTGTGTTGAAGTGTTATTGTGGAGATGAAATGGTATGCCAGTCTTTGGTTATATTTTAGTCACATTGAAGTCAGGCGCCGAAAGAGACGTATGCGAAAAAGTCGCCAACTTCGAAGAGGTCATCCAAGTAGACGAGCTTTACGGCGAATACGACGCCATCGCAAAAGTGCAAGCTGAAGACCTAGCAGGCTTAGACAAATTCCTAACAGACAAACTCAGGTCGCTATCGGACATCTTCCTAACGACAACAATGATCGTAGCAAAAGAATACAAAAACGAGTGAACACCCCAGAAACAGAACAGCGAAACCACCATATTTTTTGGTTCCCATTACCCCTACAATCATATTTGTAGTCTAATAGAGGTACATTGTTGAAAACAGTCTTTTTTCAGGAAAAACCAAGCAACTGGAGACCACAGTTTACCTAAGCCGGGCATAAGATTGCTGGCTCTCTTTCGGGCACATATGAGTAAAGTATAAAGATGTGTACTCCCAGTCAAAGGGAGGAGGGTTAAAGTTGGCTGCAATGGAAGTAGGAAGAATCTGCCTCAAAACCGTAGGGCGAGAAGCAGGAAAAAAATGCATAATCGTAGACATGGTAGACAAAAACTTTGTGCTCATAACCGGACCCAGAACTGTTTCGGGTATAAAACGGAGACGCGCCAACATTAATCACCTAGAACCAACTCAAGAAAAACTCAACATAAACCGAGGCGCAACCGACGAAGAAGTCACTGAAGCACTTAAGGCAGCAGACAAACTGGATGACATGTCTAAAGCAGTGAAGCCTGCCCTATCCTAACTCTTTTAACCTATTCTAACCCTTTTTTCCTTTCTGGAGAAAAATTATGCAAAGAACCAAAGAACCGTGGGAAATCAAACGAAGCTTGGTAGTTAAAGCTGAGGAAGAAACCAACCCCCGCTACGGTCACAGACCTGAAGAACGACCAATCAAAGAGCACATGCGGTTTGGAATAATAAACTTGGACAAGCCTGCTGGACCCTCAAGCCACGAAGTCACAGCATGGCTTAAGCGAATCCTCAGTCTTGAAAGTGCCGGTCACGGCGGGACCCTTGAGGCTTAACACAGCCGGGGAAATCCCAAAGTCACCGGTGTTCTACCTCATGCCATAGAGGATGCTACAAAAGTAATTCAGGCACTTCTATTGGCAGGCAAAGAGTACGTCTGCGTGATGAGGCTCCATTCTCAGGTTCCACAAAACAAAGTTGAAAACATGTTAGAGGAATTTCAGGGACCTCTCTATCAGCGACCTCCTGTACGCTCATCGGTTAAGCGGAGGCTTCGGATAAGAACAATCTACTACAACAACTTCTTGGAGATGGACGAACGGAATGTTCTCTTCAAGGTTGGCTGCGAGGCGGGAACCTACATACGGAAACTCTGCTACGACATCGGCGAGGCTCTGGGATGCGGCGCTCACATGCAGGAGCTACGCAGAACAAGAGTTGGACCGTTCATAGAAGACGAAAGCCTAGTCACCCTCCACGACATATCATACCTGTTCAACAAATGGCAAGAAACCAAAGACGAAGCCCTACTCAGAAAATTCGTTTACCCAATGGAAAAAGCCCTGCAGCTGATGCAAAAAATTTATGTACGAGATTCCGCGGTGGACGCGCTTTGCCACGGAGCCCACCTGACCGCGCCAGGAGTGCTGTCACTGGAGTCTGGCATCAAAATCGGCGACACAGTTGCGGTTTTCACCCAGAAAGGAGAAGCCGTAACAATGGCAAAAGCAGTTGTTTCTTCCGAGAAGATGCTGAAGATGGATCACGGTTTTGTAGCCAAAACCAAACGGGTTCTGATGCCCCGTGGACTCTATCCTAAGATGTGGCGCAGCACTCAGTGAAAAGTTTTTTCGAAAAGACTAAAAACATGTTGGATGCTATTCTACTGTTTGTGCCGAGGTGTCCTAGAGCAACCACGTTGCGGGAAATCTGGTAGGGAGCAGATTCCACATTGGAAGTTCATGCCTGGAATCTCCGACTACGGTAAGCCTGTGATCCATTGGGTCGCGAGGGTTCAAATCCCTCCCTCGGCGCCACAAAC
>CBFCZR010000161.1:0-2181 GCA_965602795.1 Candidatus Bathyarchaeota archaeon
GTTGTGATGCCTGACGCTTCTGTGGCTGAAGGCGTAGCGGAGGAGGCCTGCAGAAAATTGAAGCCAGACGAGATTATCCAGTTTCAGCGTTTTGGTTTCGTCAGAGTTGACAGCGTCGATGGGAAGCTGACTGCTTATTTTGCTCATCGGTGACAGTTTATTTTTGTTGCTTGGAATTTCTGAAAAAAGACTTTTTTCAACAATGTACCTCTATTAGTCTCCAAATATGATTACTAAACTTCTTTTTCCAGAATGTTATCTCTCAAATGTTTACCATCGTTCATAATGAACTAATTCGTCAATGGTTTTTCTTTTAGTAACTGGGCCCTTCTTCTCAGCGGGGTAGCCTAAAGGCGTCATAGCCACAACTCTAGCTTCAGCTCCAATTCCCAAAATGTCTTTGACTTTCTCTTCTTTAAACGCGACTATCCAACAGGTTCCTAAACCTTCTGCACATGCCTGCAGTGACATATTATTCATGGCAATTGCCGCGTCAGCTTTCCAGTATTCTTCACCATCATCTCTAACCCATGCCTCTTCTGGAAACGCGCAAACAACGATGATTGTTGGGGCGTCCCATTCCTGGTTACAGGCGGAACTAATTTTTTCTATGGTTTCACTGTCAGAGGTTACCACAAAAGCGTAGGGTTGCATGTTCATTGCCGAGGGCGCAAGCCGAGCGGCCTCCAAAACTTTTGACAGCTTTTCTTTTTCTACAGCTTTTTGTTCATATTTTCTTATGCTTCTCCTTCTTTTTATTGCTTCAAATATCTCCAAAAATAATCCCCCAACATTAACTGGGGGTTTAATTCATAAAAAGTTACCTGACCAAAATTGCCGTTGTTTGATTGCTCCTGCCATCAATGTTTTTATGGGTTTGTCGCCAAAATATTACTGGTGTCGTGGATAGTTTTAAAATTCTAGTTTTGTCAGTGGTTATTTTATGAGAATGTGGATGGTGAACCCGAGATTCATGTGTAGGCAGCATCTGATGGGGGAGCATGTTGAAATTCACATGTTCATCGGAACGATTAGCCGCGGAAAATCTGTGAAGGGGTATCTGGAGAAAGGGCTTCTTGAAGTTCACAACCTTTACAGTCGCCATGAGGAACTGGTTGAGGAGATGAAACGAAGAGGCTACAGGCATTGCTCAGATGTGGATGAGAAATGGAGAACCGCGGAAAAATTGGGGGCTATAGACAGAAAAAAGAGTCTTGAGGAACTGCTGAACCGCTGTTCAAGATGCAAACGCCGATATTCTGAATGCCGCTCATCGTGATTTTTCAGAAAAAAGCTATTTTTCAACATGAAGTATTATTAGGTTCCTAATATGATTGTTTTACCATTTCTGTGAGTGTCTCCAAGCGGAGTCGAGGGGTTGTCTGTTCTTGAAGTTTTCTATTCCAGCGTTGGATTTAATATGGTTTTTCAGTCAAAATATAGGAACTGCTAAATTCTGAAAAACTGTTATATAGTGTATATAGAGTTTCTTATGGGCGTAAAAATGTCAAAACGGTTAATGCTTCTTCTGGGAGCTGTTTGTATACTATTGATTGTTGGGGGATACATCAATTTGAACTGGAGCCCAGACGTTACCGCCACTACACCCAACAACAGCACGGAAGGCGACAACACAGAGGCAATGGAAGATAACACGGGCACCAATAGCACCACCAACGGCAACACAGAAACGAGCACCACTAACAGCACAGAGACAACAACAGAAGATAACATACCCACTAATGGCAGCGCAGATAACACACCAGATGGCACCGACGGCAACACGACAGGCGACAACACACACCCTACAACCAACCCACCTTCCAAACCAAACAACCCAGCAGATGATACAAACGATGACTCTTCAAACACCACGAAACCTGAAACTCCGCAACCCAACCAAGACGACCACGAAGACGACGAAGATTACACGTGGGACAGCTCTGAAGTCACCACAATAACGCTGAATACAGACTCCATCAGTGTGGATGATGAAAACGGCACCACAATCATCGGAACAAAGATAATCATCACCTCTGCGGGCACATACAGCATAAACGGCACCTTGGAAGACGGGCAAATAGTCGTAAACACCAACGATGCGGAGACCGTGAAACTAATCTTAGATGGAGTTAACATCAGCAGCGCCACAAACGCCCCGGTCTACGTCGAAGATGCAGA
>CBFCZR010000162.1:0-2180 GCA_965602795.1 Candidatus Bathyarchaeota archaeon
CCTTTGAGGAGAAGAGTGTTGATTCTGTTTGGGAAGCGAAACCAGGTATACCTGGACTTGAAACAACTCTTTCGCTTCTTTTGACTCAGGTTAATGAGGGGCGCTTGTCATTAGCGGAGCTTGTGAGGCTGACCGCTGAAGAGCCGGCAAAGATATTTCATCTGAGTAAGCGGGGATTTTTGGAGGAGGGAAATTGGGCTGACCTTGTGGTGGTGGATATGAAACGAGAATATGAGGTTGATTCGTCGTGTTTCTTGTCGAAGGCTAAGTATTCTCCTTTTGATGGGATGCAGGTTAAAGGCAAGCCGGTGAAGACTTTTGTTAATGGTTGTTTGGTTATGGATGATGGGGAGATTGTTGCAGAGGCTGGAACTGGGAAAGTGGTTGGTAAATAGTTTTTGTTTCAATCTGTACAGATATGCCCCTAGTTTTCAACATTTTTCCTTTCTTTATCTGAATCATAATGTAGTTTTGTTATGGATTTTTCAGTTATTTTTTCTATATTTAAGTTCTATATTTAATCTCTAGAAAATGCTACCTTGATGGTTTATATAATTGGACAAAGTTATACCCTCTTACTTGGAATTTGGTTCCACTATGTGATTCTGGTCCGCTCCAATCAGGAGGGATTTAATAGTGGACAGGATTTCTACACAAAAAAAGAACTTAGTTTTCTCTGTTTTGTTGTTTTAAGGAAATCTTATGCAAGTTTCTTTGGCTTTTGTGAGAGGAATAAATTGGGTAAGCACCGTAGTAGACTACAAATTTTGGGAACTATTCTCTCCGTGATTAGTGGTAATGAGGGAGCCAAAAAGACTCAGATTATGTATCAGGCTTATTTGAGTTATAAGTTGCTGACTCGATACCTGAATGATGTGTTAAATGCAGGTTTGGTAGTTTGTAATAATGATAATTGTTTTAAACTCACATCTAAGGGTGAGCGATTTCTAGAAAGATTTGGTGAGTACCATAAGTCTCGTGAGGTTGTAGAGAAGAATTTAAATCATGTTGAGGATCAGAAGTTGTTGTTGCAGGAGATGTGTCCTAACACTGAAGCGTCGGATGTTTCTTCGAATAGGACTAGCAATAAATGTCGGAGCTAAGTCTAAGAGAGGATAGTTGTAGTTGTTTTGGATGAGGTAGTGACTGTTTTATGGTGAGTTTCAAATCATATCAGACATATCTTATCGTGGTAGTTTTGGTTGTGGCTTTGGTTGGTGCCTCTTTTGTGTTTGGCGATTTAGATTTCTTTCCTGATACTTCGGAAAAGTTTTCTGAGTTTTGGTTGTTAGATGCAGACCGCATGACTGAGAGCTATCCTTTTAATGTTAGTTCTGGGGACTCATACAGTGTCTTTGTTGATGTAGCTAATCAAATGGGTTCTTCTCAGCAGTATAGGGTTTACGCGAAGTTTCGTGACAGCAATCAGTCTGTTCTAGAACGCAATACTGGATTGCCCAGTTCTTCGTCTCCGCTGTATGAATTTGAGTTTTCTGTTGAGGACGAAGAAGTTTGGGAGTCGGCTGTGAATTTTGGGTTCCAAGGTGTGTCTGTTGAGGAGGATGTTTTGACGGTAGGTGATGTCATAATTAATGGAGTAGTCCATTCTGTTGATGCTTCTACAAACTGGAACTCGACAAGAAACGGTTTTTATTTTGAACTATTTTTTGAATTGTGGCGTTACGACGTGGAAGTTGAGAGTTACAGTTATACCGACTTATCGCTTGGACTTTGGCTCAACATGACTAGTTCCTAGAGCTAAAAGAAAGGAATAATGTTTTAGATCTTTGTTATAGAAATTTTGCGGTCTTTTTCTGGACTGTTTTATCTTAGTTGAGCTTATGATGTTTTTTCTGAACCTATTCGATTGAGTTGGAATTAGAATTACTGTGTGTTTAGTTTGAATGTTTTGGTGAATAAATTGAAAAAAGCTGGCATTCACTCCTCTGTGTTGGTGATTATTGCGGCTTTGAACGAGGAGGAGGGTATTGGTCCTAGTTTAGCGGAGCTGAGTTTGATTTTGGATGGTTCAAAATATTTGGTTGTTGACGGCAAAAGTGTGGATGGGACCGTTAATGTTGCTAAGGACCTGGGAGCTGAGGTTCTGTCTCAAGCTGGGGAGGGTAAGGGGCAGGCTATTGCGCAGGCTATTAAGCATGTTAACTCAGATGTAATTAAGT
>CBFCZR010000163.1:0-2111 GCA_965602795.1 Candidatus Bathyarchaeota archaeon
TATAATGATAGTTTACTAAATGTATGTGTAGATCGGCATAATGCAAAAATGTATGGTAAAGTAATTTACCCTCATGTGTTGCAAAAAGCAGCAGTTTTAATGCACTCGATAATTGTTTTTCATCCTTTTGTTGATGGAAATAAAAGAACCGCTTTGATAGCTGTAGATTTTTATTTACATTGGAATGGTTATGATTTTGAAATTCCGTATGAAGCAGACTACTTTACAATTTCTGTTGCCAAAGGTGAACAAAATTTAAATGCTATCTTAAACTGGTTGGTGTCCAATTCAAAAAGAACAGTTGCTTCAGTAATTCGCCATTGGTGTTGTGAACAAGGTATAGATCTTTACTCATTGACAGGATTAATCGGACGTAAAGATAGTATTTATGTCCCCTTCCATGCAGTGAAATTCTTTCGATATAAGATACAGAAGGCACAACAAAAAAGAACTGAAGCAAAAAAATCGATAAACCCTGACAAATAACTTAACAGTATCGGTTTATGGAAAAGCTTAATGTGTTTTGTTGTGCGTTTATTATGTTGCGATGATAGGTGGGCTGGAGCAATATCCCGCCGGAACCTTAATGGGCTCATGCAGACGGACCCGACAGAGGATGGTGACTTTCATCTACCGTTGACGGAGGGTTTACCCAGGCATGGGACACGGTGGGCGCGGGCAAAACCAACCCACGTTTGAGAGAGCTCATCTGAGAAGAGCGCCATGCTCCCTCTGTGAGGATGAGAGTTAGTTACGTGGGACACAAAGCCCGCGACACTTGCACTCAAGTTTTCAGGCTAAAAAAAGCTAAACAACCACTCTATTTTTCGCGAATCAAATAGCTTTTCAAGAAGCTCTTATAATTAAACTAGCGAAGGATGATTAGAAACAAGAGATGAAACTGCGTGGAAACTCATGATGTAACGGTGGCTGCATTAGAAGAACTTGTCAAAAAAGTTCTTACCGCTCATAGAAGCAAAGAATATCCCGGAAAAGTGTACCAAAAGCTTATTGACAATTCTAAGGACATCGCAGAAGAACTCGAAGCTGAAATCCAAAAAGGGAAGCTTAACAAACAAAAACTCGATGAACAAACTGTAAACGCCTTCATCCAGTACTATGCTATCGACCACGGGATTAAGTTGGACGAAAAGCTTTCATGGCACAGTTGCAGGATTTAGCCTCATCTCATGCTTCGCACTGAACCGTCTAAGATTTGTAGCTTGGGTAAAGCTCCTTAGGTCCTGGGATATAAATTGCCTGAGAGTATGTTTCCGCGAACATGACATCCGCAAGAAGATCGATGTACAGCATTTTCTGTGCTATTTCGTTAGCCTGTTCTCGTTTCTTCATCGACAAAAGTGTAGCGTATGCACCTGAAAGTGAGCCATTGCCGATTGGGCGAGTCTCCGCGTTCGGCAACTCTGGAAAAATCCCCAATTTAGTTGCATTCTTCATGTCGGTGTACGCTCCGAAGGCTCCTGCAAGATACAAGTTCTTAACATCATAGATTGAGAACCTGAATTTCTTCATCAAAACCATTATCCCCCCCAAAGCAGCTCCCTTTGAATCCATCAGATAATCCATGTCCTGCTGCGTTATCACTATGTCTCTGCCAATAGCCGTCTTCTCTGCCGGAGCCAAAACATACTCCAACCCATTTCTCCCCTCTCTAACCAACGACGTTCGCCCAGAGACAATCTTTCCACTGAAATCAAGAACGCCAACCTCAAACATCTCCGCTGCAGCATCGATGATACCTGAGCCACAGATACCCCTTGGCGGTTCGTCCCCGATAACCTTGCATTCCGCCTCAAAGGATTCAGGGTCAATTTTGACGTGTTCTATTGCGCCACGCATCGCTCGCATCCCAAATCTGACGCCTGCCCCTTCGAAGGCGGGACCAGATGCAACCGAGCATGAGACGAGCCAATCGCTGTTCCCGAACATAATTTCCCCGTTTGTTCCCATATCAACGCAAAGAGACACTTCGCCAGTATCATACATTCCAGAGGCTACCACGTCACCGATGGCGTCTCCTCCCAAAAATCGACTCACGTTAGGGAGACAATAAACCTGAGCCTCCGGATTTATTTTAATCCCCAATTCCT
>CBFCZR010000164.1:0-2042 GCA_965602795.1 Candidatus Bathyarchaeota archaeon
AACCAGTTTAGCCAAGATGAAGCTGCGAACCCGCTGAACAACCCTGATCGTCAAATCTAGAAGCTTACGCTCACCCTGCTTCAAATCCCTGAACCACACGCCTCTTCGTCTAGCCTTCAGCCTCAGCTTAGCCAATGATTCCCTAGTGAGGGAGACTTGTTTAGTGCCTTTACTTGATCTTCTTGATACAGCACTCAACCAAATCGCCCTCCCTCAAATCATACGCATCTCTCAGCTCCTTAGGAACAGTGACTCTACCCTCACGCCTCAAATACACCGTAAAGATCGTTTCTACATTCTCCGCGTTTGTCACTTCATAACCCCGAAAAGTTAAACCAGTTTTTACTTGCGCTTGAGACCTTTTCCTTTGCGCGAATAAAAAATTTGCGGTATGGTGACCGTATGAATACCGGTAGGCGATTTAAAATAGGGCAGAACATGAATGTGGACACGCAACTAAGATTGGTTTTTGTTGTTTGCGGTTTGGGGAGTGGACAGTTAAGGTTGCTTGTTGTCTAGAGCAAAAGTGGAGTTGGCGATTACGCCCTTCTTTTCGGTTCTCAACCAATGTTTAGGTCTGCGCATAAGAATCTGCAGAAGAGCGTATGACGCTATGAAGTTCTGTATAATCCAGTATAGAAAGATGAATGGAACCCATAGAAGATTTTGCATTTTGCGTGGTTTTTTGCCGTAAATCATGGCCACACCAGCAGCAGTCAATAACACAACGGTTAGAACTGAGGTTATATTCGCCAAAGACAAGGATAGAAAATCAAGTTCAACTGGAACTACAAAGGACAGCGCCGAGATCAGGTATCCAAGAATAAACGAGATGAAAACGAAGGGACCAACTAAAGTGATTTCCGCATCCAAGGACATTCTGTTCAGGTTACCCAGAAGTTTTCCGTACTTGAATCCGACCTCCATTGTTCCCCGGAACCATCTCACCCTCTGCTTGAAAAAGCCGGTTAAGGATGCAGGATACTCTTGCCAAGACCGCACATCCGAAGCATATTTTATTTTGTGACCTTTATGAATGAGTCGGGCAGCTAACTCCATATCTTCAGAGAGAACTGTGGTATCCCATCCTCCAACATCTTCGATAACAGTTTTTCGAATAAAGTAGCAGCTGCCATTGAGAGGAACAAACAGACCTAGCGCTTCTTTGCCGCCCATGAAGCCGTCATATCTAATTGTCTCTTCTTGGGCTACAAACTTGGTTAACATGTTCTCTTCAGCGTTTATAGCCAAAACCCTTCCCTGCAAGGCAACAACTGAAGAATCACTAAAGTGGTCGGCAACCCTTAACAGAACGTCTGGTTCCGGAACATTATCAGCATCAAAGACCCCCACAATCTCGCCACTAACATGCTTCAGAGCAGCCATCAAAGCAGAAGGCTTCCCATCCGAAACAGAACGCCTCACCAGCTTCACTCGACCCGGATGCTCCTCTGCGAATTTTCTGCAAATCTCAGCAGTTCTATCTACGCTGCCATCCTCGACAATAATGACCTCTTTCTTGTCTGAAGGATAATCCGCTTTCATGAGCGCGTTGACAAGCCGCTCCACAACATTTTCCTCATTCTTCACAGGAACAATAACTGAGATAACAGGCAAACTTTTCTTGCTGCCAAACAACAACTTCTTGTTACGCTTAGCTGAACGAAGATTCCTGACCCCAGCAACAACAATAGGTATGTTGTACAAGGTCCAGATGTAAACTAGAGAGATAACAATAACTGCACCTAAATATAGGGGATTCATACCAAGAATAGACTCTTCGTCGTTTCTAGATGCAACCTACGTCTTGAAAGATGACAGATTGTTAATTGTCAAATATTGTATGAATCCACGATCATTCGCCCAGAACTTAGCTGCCCGGTTCCCCCAGACTTCAGCTATCTTGGAAATTCTTTCTGCTAGGCTCCGCCCCTTAGTTTTCATTAGGCGAAATACCCTGCTCTCCATGGCCTCACACAATTTACCAACTATCCGGGAAACCAGTTTAGCCAAGATGAAGCTGCGAACCCGCTGAACAACCC
>CBFCZR010000165.1:0-2021 GCA_965602795.1 Candidatus Bathyarchaeota archaeon
GATTGGCTAAGTAGCTCGGACTTAAAGTAGCATATCCATCCCAACCTGCTCCTTCTTCGTATTGTCCCATTGCAAACACTTTGGCCTCCCATTCATAGGTTGTAACATATGAGTCAATCGGGGTTTGGGTGCTATCCCATGAGCTCTCAGCCGCTAACATTTCGTATAAAACGGGGTTATTATTGATATTTATATAAATGCCCAAATTTCCTATGTCAGATTCGCTCCAACTACCGCCAAGAAGATTATAAGCTAAAACGGTAGGGACTGATATTATAAGGGCGACAGCGGTTATAACCCAAAGTAATTTTTTTGATTGAATTATCAAGTTAACCCCCCCACTCAATCAGTTTAATGACTTATAAGTTTTTGGTCAAGATAAAAACTTCTAGACTGAACCACAAAGGACACAATAATATCTTAGTAACGACCTAAGTATCAATATTAATGTAAAACCATTTGCTACGGTAGCATTCACAAGTAATCTGTTTATTACAAATCATTTACAAATCTAAAAATTGCTAAAAATTTTACAGTAAAAAGGGTTTCGTGTATGTCTACGTGTTGCGTGTGTGTCGTTCTAGGAACGGTTTCATCATTTGGCGTTGTGCCTGCGCTATTTGCATTTTACGTTTCCGTTCGTTTGATTGTTTAATAAAGTCGTCTAGTGCTTCGAGGAGCCTCTTTCCGTCCTCTGTTATCGCATAAACGCCGTGTTGACTTTTTTCTATTAGCCCCACATCCAAGAGTTTGTGCAGGTTATTTGCTAGAGCCGATTTTTCTAGTTCTGTAATTTCCTTTAGTTTTTTGAATGTTAGTGGCTCAACATAAAGTTGGGTCAACACTTTGAACCTGCTTTCATTCGCCAAGGCTTTTGCTATCTTCAGGACATCTTTTCCGAGCACCAGACGCTTTTCAGTCACTCTTTTTTTCCTCTACAGGTATATACGCCTCTAAAACACAATCAGGGTCGTCAAGGTCTTTTGTTTTTTCGTCGTATCGCCAAAGCATGTAACCGTGCGATTCTTTGTATTCTGAAGCTGGAAGCCACGTGTTGTAGATGTACTCTAGCCCAGTAACAAAATCGTTTCCCTTTAACTTGAAGACCGCATATTTTGTCTTTGGGAGTTCTTTATAAAAAAAATTTAGGGGAGTTGCGGGTGGTTCAATAACTTGTATTCCCGCGAAAATCGTGTACTCTTTGCTGGTCACGTATTCTTCGGTTTGAATGTGTGCCTCCCACGCAACATTCTTTTCCACTATGACTTTTTGCAGTTCGTTGATGTGTGTGGAGTATGTCTTTTCGTAACCTAGAATATTCAGACTATCGTCTGAAGGGTTTGGGCACAGAAAAAGGGGAGGTGAATCTTGTATGCTAATCAGCTTAAGCTTGTTCGGTTGCTTCAGTTTCTTCTGTTGCGGTTACTTCTGAATACACTAGGGATGCTGAACGTGCTACGAAAACTCCGAAGATGGGGGATATTAGGAGCGAAAGAATCCAGCCGATTATGGGGATGCCGCCTATTGCAGCCACTATGATTGCGCATATGAAGATTATCAGTAACCATAGAATGTAGGTTCCCCATCCAACTTTTCCAATAATGTCAAAGATTTCTCCAAAAGCAAAGGCTTTGCCGAAGCTGTCTTTTTTAAGCATGTTCACGATTGCCATTGCCAGTATGATTGCAAGGAAAAACGCTAGCAACGCTCCAACTATCATCAGCACAATTGCTAGAGCCCAACCTACCAGAGCTGGAACAGATATCAACGATGAAAGCACAACCAGAGAAATGAATGGGATAGCTAAGATGAGCGGAATTATCATGAAAACGATGGAAGCAACAAACATTTGGAGTCCTTGCATCCACAAATCAAAGTAGTTCTCTAACGGCGGTAACTGTTTGGAGTCTCCGGAATCTTTTATGACGTTTCCTAGATACCCCAAAACTACAAAGTTTACTATTGGGATAATATCGAGAATCGCTAAGATCAGCAGTCTTCCAAGGTCGTCGAAAAGCATC
>CBFCZR010000166.1:0-1955 GCA_965602795.1 Candidatus Bathyarchaeota archaeon
AAAGTAGCAGTTTTTTCCAAAGGACACTGTGTACCATGGGGAGCAGACAATCGTCCACCTTGGGATGTCGGTGATCACTTTAAGCTATTAGATCACAATGGCGCTGATGTTAGGGATTCTTATGAAATACATCCTTATACTCAGGGCAAACATCGATTCGTTTTTCTATGGCACTGTGGTACGGCATTTAGTTATCCAACATCGGAGGACGGTGATGGCTATACTGGAATGGCATATTGCTGGACCCGCAATGATACTATGAGTCTTTCTGGCTATTCTTCCAACAGTGGACTTTATGTTTTTTTGGGGTTCTGTAACTGGTCTCACCAGTACCTAGATCCAACAGGATACGCAGGACATGACTATGGATATTTTGTTGTTCGCGTCTTCACATACCTACTGCAATACGACTACTCAGTATCAACAGCTCTGTCTTCACATACCTACTGCAATACGACTACTCAGTATCAACAGCTCTAAATCTGGCTTCCCAAGACGCGTTTAACCAGCCAAGCTTCACAGGTACGGCGCTCTATTATGGAGAGTACATAGGAAACCCTTCTCTTCTGAGCTTTCTGTGCGTTTATGGCAATGGTCAAGGTCTAGGAGTACCAGGTTATTAACGGAGTGAAATAACAAATGAAGCAAATAAACAAAAAACTTTCAGCAATCTTTTTCTTAATAATCATCACTTCGGTTGGAACGCTATCTGTAGCGTACTCAGCGACCACAACAATAAAAGAAAACGCATTATCATTCATTTCAAACGTACTTCCGCTGGACATGACAAAATACAATAGTACATTAACCCAATATGGACTCACTCCCCCATCTGCAGAAGGTTATCCGACCACAGAACTTGTAGACTACACCCTTGAAGCTAATGAAAGCAAATTAGTTGCATCATGTAGTTTTTCCGATAAGGTTTTTACCGGTTGCCTTCTCATCGTACAAAAAGGTTCAATTCTTTCAGAGAAACCTTCCGACAACTTGATTGACTCAGCCAGAAGTTTTCTTGAGAAATACCAAGCCTACACTGGAGATGACTTAATTGATATGATAAATTCTCTATCCCATGCTGACGCCACCAAAAACATGACTACCACATCAGGCAACATAAAACTGAGCATATTAAGCCAAAAGGTTGGTCCAGAAACAGTTGACACAATATTTCGTTGGATCTACACAATAAATGGTGCAGGTTATACAGCAATAGGCGTTACTTTTCGAAATGATGATTTTTACGCTTTACGAGACGATAGGGGTATCTACAAGATAGGCAATACTGACGTAGAAATTACGAAAGAACAGGCTAGCAATTTAGCATTAAAATACGTGCAAACTTACTCGTATACAGGAATCACAGGTTCAGATGAAGAACCAGAATACGTTGAAATAAGTGGCTTCAACATAACTAACGAGAACATTACTGCAGAATTAAACACTTATCTCCGAGAATCTTCAACGCTTTATCCTTACTGGAGTGTTCAACTGCCTCTAACAGAAAATTATCCAGGTAATGTCTGGGCACTTTTGGTTAGCGTCTGGGCTGATTCTGGCGACGTTTTCCTTTGTCAACCTTTGGCAGTTGGAGGCAATTTAGACGACCAAACAGCTTTAACCACTTCAGATGAATCAACTTCGTCAACTTCAGAATTGCCGATAGATGTATCTCAACCAGAAAGTAATTCGTCAACCCCCGAAACTGTACTTCTCGTTGGACTTGCAGTAGCAGCAATCGGACTCGCAACCGTTGTGATAATTGTAAAGAAAAGGAAAAAATAACAATCCTTTTCCTCCCCTTTTTTTTGACTTAGAAACAGTATTCTATTGAAAAGGCACAATTTTTTCTGTAACATCAACTGTACACTGTAAACTAACAGCATTTCAACTGTTAGAATGGAGCCTCGGGCGGGATTTGATCCCGCGACCAACAGCTTACGAGGCTGCCGCTC
>CBFCZR010000167.1:0-1905 GCA_965602795.1 Candidatus Bathyarchaeota archaeon
CAGAACAACTGTGGGAGAGACGGGAGCGATTATCATACGCTGAAAAGTCCCTTTTGTGCGCTCGGTTGCGATGGTCCTAGAAGCATGGTTTAATCCGCTCCAAATAAGAACCAAGCCCAGCGTGCCTGGAACCATGTAGTCAATCCATTGCAACTCGGTTTCTGTGACTTTCGCTTCACTAACTGAAAACGTTATGGGGTCAGCGAGGACTTCAATGTAGGCTTTCATATCCTGAGGAGCTTGTTCGATGGCGATTTCTTGATAATATTTCACGAATCCTGAGATGAAACCGAGAACGCTCTGCTGGGTTATCATGGCACCAGTAGTGTCGGTTGGGTCAACGGATAAGTCAAGGTGAGCCTTTGTTGGAAGTGGTGCACCTAAATTGTCGATGTACTGAAAGGTGAGGGCTTCTGTGAAATTTTCGGGAATAACCAGAATCGCATCGATGTCTCCTCGGCTAATGGCGTAGGCAGCGGTTCCATTCGCGTCTCTGTCGCCGTACTCCCCATAGCCAGTAACCGTGAAGTTGACATTCTCCAGTCCTTGAACTAACATGTCTCCGATTGTGCTGTTAAATGAATTAGTGGCGTTTACAGCAACCAATTCGCCGTCAAGGTTAACCACTCCGACAGCAATACGGCTGGCGGCTTCTGTGCCAGATTGACCGAAAGTGAATCCGATTATGATTATGAAGAACAGCGGAAAGAGCAGCGTGAAGAAGATGGCGGTTTTGTTTCTGAGGACTCCGAGAAAATCGGTTTTTGCTATTGCAGCTATCTGGTTTATCGATCTTTTGATGCTCATAACTTTTTTACTCCTCCCTTAGGCTCCTTCCGGTAAGCATAATGAACACGTCCTCAAGAGTTACCCGCGAAAGCTGAACAGACAAAACCTTTGTTCCAGAATTCACAATTGTGGACACTATGTCAGGAAGTATGTCGTCTGGACAGTCCGTAATCACCTTCACGGTGTCTCTTTTCTCGTTTTCGTCAGGGACGGTGTAAACTTTTTTGACGCCAGAGACGCCCTTAACCTGTTCAATGAGGCTGGGTGACGTTTTGTCCGGAACCACAGTTATCGTGTTCTCCATCTTGACTTTCGTAACTAGCTGGCTTGGGCTGCCTAAAGCAATGATTTTGCCATGATCCATGATTGCGACTCTACTGCACAGTTCCTCTGCCTCTTCCATGATATGCGTGGTCAAAACGATGGCTTTTCCTTCATTCTTTAGCGACTGGATAATCTCCCAGAGCGCATGCTTGTTTTGGGGGTCAAGTCCAGCGGTCGGCTCGTCCAGCAGTATGACTTGGGGTTCATGTAGCAGGGCAGCAGCAATGTTGACTCGGCGTTTCATTCCTCCAGAGTAGGTGGAGACGTGACGTTTCACTGCCTTCTCATCCAGCTGCGTGAACTCTAACAGTTCATCGATTCTGTTACTCAGTTTTCTTCCTGACAAGCCGTAAAGTCTGCCATAGAAGGCAAGATTCTCTTTGGCATTCAGGTAATCATACAATACGATGTCTTGGGGAACCACGCCCAGTATCTCTTTGACTTTCATGGGCTCGTCTTGAACGCTGTAGTCTCCCACTTTGATTGTGCCTGATGTGGGATTTAGCATCCCAGAAATCATCTTGGTGAGGGTGGACTTCCCGGCGCCGTTGGGACCCAGCAGACCGAACAGTTCCCCTTTCTTAACGCTGATGGATAGGTCGTCAACAGCCACAAGGTCCTCGAAACGTTTAGTCACCGAATCCACTTCAATGCCATTCAACCGTATCATTCTCCTCTCTGAAACTTGGTGCAGAGCAAATGGTGCTTGTTAAATTGGTCAACAAACAACAGGAACCAAATCTGAACCATTCAGGAAGCAGTTTCGGCAAATATGCTTTTAACCCTTTTGAT
>CBFCZR010000168.1:0-1878 GCA_965602795.1 Candidatus Bathyarchaeota archaeon
CGCGCTTTGTTGTTTTGGGGGTTGTGTTGGTTTTGGCGGCTTATGTTCCCAGAAGTTGGTGCAAGTATTTCTGTCCCCACGGCGCAATCTTGGCTTTCCTGAACAGATTCAGCTTCCTATGCTTACAGAGAGACCCGGTGAAGTGCACGAAGGCGGGATGCAGCGACTGTGTGCAGGCTTGCCCCATGAACGTTCCCATACTGGAGTTGCCGTGGGAAAAATTCACGCACCCAGAATGCATATACTGCCTAAAATGCGCGGACGCCTGCACAGCAAAAGCCATCAAACCGAAAATCCCGTAACTTCGGGGTGTAGGTTATGGATGTAGTAAGCCGAGTTAGGCGTGAACTACGTGAGAATGTTGATTCAAACACGAGGCAGTATTCAGGCTCGTTTTTTAAGGAATCAGTCAAGGCTGTTGGCGTTAAAGTTTCTGTGGTAACAAAGATTGCTGAAAGATTGTTTGTGCAAATCAAAGATTTAGATAAAGAAACAATTTTTGGGTTTTGCGAAGAATTGCTCAAGTCGGGCTACGTCGAAGAGGCGTTTGTCGCCTACAAGTGGTCAGACTATCTAAAAGAAAGGTATGAGCCTGAAGATTTTGAGGTTTTCGAGCATTGGCTAAGCACGTATGTGAGCAACTGGGCAGAATGCGACACACTCTGCAACCACACACTAGGCACTTTCATAGAAAAGTATCCACAGTATGTTGAGAAGTTGAAGGCGTGGACGCAGTCAAACAATAGGTGGGTTAAGAGGGGAGCAGCGACAACATTGATTTTGCCAGCAAGGAAAGGGTTGTTCTTGGATGACGTTCTGGATATAGCGGACAAGCTGCTGCTTGACGGGGATGATTTGGTTCAGAAAGGATACGGGTGGATGCTGAAAGAAGCAAGCAAAAATCACCAACAGCAGGTATTCGATTACGTCATCAAAAACAGGGCAACAATGCCACGAACCGCACTAAGATACGCCATCGAAAAAATGCCCCAAAACCTAAGAAAAGAAGCAATGAAAAAATAGCGTTCAGGTTTGGCGATACATGAGAATCAATTGAACACTTGATTTGTTGGCTATTTTCCCATCATGAACAGAGCCATTTCTACGTCTGCTATGCCAAATTGGCGTCCTTTTAGGTTTAGTTGGTCTCTGATGACTTCTAAGGTCCAAATTAGGTGCTGATAGTTTTTTGCCCACCCTGAATCCGAGCAGGGATCTCCGGGTCTTGAAGGTCCTGCAGGACATTTGAGAACTGGTTTTTCAGCGAATTGCAGAGTTTTCAGAGCATTTCCAACTCGGCTGTCATAGAGGCAGAAACGTTTTTCATCAAAGGTGGCAATAATTTGTGATGCTTGAGAAATTCCTATCCCCTTTATTGCCAACAAACGTTCAACTGCTTCAGACATTTTGCCTTGGTCAACTAAACTGAATACTTTGCGTGTTATGTGCAAAACTTTTTGTTCGTCACGCAAAGGGAATTTGCCAAAGCCGCCCGCCGACATTATCAAGTCAAGAGTCTCCAAGTCGATTCCACCAGAGTTTTGGCTTCGAGAAAATCTTGTGGATTTTGCGATTTCGTTGCGTTCTTTTAAACAGGCTTGAGGTTCTTTATCTTTCCACGAATAGTTCTTTCTTCCCTCGATAAGACGCGATTCGTTGGCTTTTGTCCAATCCAAGATAACTTGCTTGTGTTTTCTCAAAAACTGGTCTTTTTCTGTTGTGTTTGTCTCATTTTTCAAGTCAAAGTTTCCTTCTGTTTCCACATCTAAAACAATACCCTTAACGGATTTATTACTTTGTTTTTGTGCAGATTCCTTCTAGGCAGTAGACGGTTAGTTTCTGTTTTTCTGGGCATTTGCTTTCCAAGTCGCATCTTGG
>CBFCZR010000169.1:0-1694 GCA_965602795.1 Candidatus Bathyarchaeota archaeon
TCACATGGACAAACTTTACCTACGCTCCTTCGTCGATACGGCTAGATTTCACCAGTGATTTGGGTCGTTAGGCTTAAAAAAAGTATGTTGCACCTTGTTGCATTCTGTTGTAGCCTAAAAGCATGAAGACAGAAAGAATCCTATCCGATGCAAAATCCGCCCCCTCCAAGGGTTCACTTGAAGCTCATCGTGAGGCAATTCTGCTTCTACGCGAGAAAGGATATACATGGCGTGAAATTTCAGACTTCCTCGCTGAAAGAGGAGTTCATGCAGACCACACCAAAATATATCGTTTTTTCAATAAGCCCAAACTAAAAGCGAATAGGAAGGTAACCATGAACGTAATCAGCTCCGAAAAATATGAAAATGCGTTAAAGCAAATTTCAATTAGCGACAAACAAAAATTAATGCTGAAAGCCCATTATGAGGCTCCGAATAGGTCAATTACTTATACTCAATTGGCACAGGCTGCCGGTTACGATGATTATGCTGTGGCTAATCGTCTATATGGGCAGCTTGGTCGAGACCTTGGAGAAGCTGTTAGTTTCCAATTTGCTGACGCCGAGACACGCCCAGGAGAAAAGTTTTATAGTAGCTCTATAGGTATGCCTAATGCGTACACAACCGGTGAGTTTCAGTTGGTAATGCATCATGAACTATCTAAGGCAATTCAAAATCTGCAAATGTTTTGAAAAGCCTAACAATCGCATTCACACGGATAAAATAAAGCTGCGTCGCTTCGCTTTGCAGCTTTATTTTCCCGGTGATGCGGGGCGGCAGAGAAAGAAATGTCCGAAGCAAAGGCCTCGTTTGAATACGGAATCAAAGATGCTGAAGATCTTCTCGAGCACTTTGATGCGGTAAACACCAAGCCTCCGCCAGATAATGCTGAGGTCCTGAAAAGGGCCGGTTTGGTAATGGCTTTAACCGCTTGGGAAACTTACGTCGAAGACCGGGTAACTGAGGGCTTGGCGAAGAAACTGAGCGTTGTCGCTGGAAGTTACGCCGGCAATTTCATCGAAAAGCGGTTACAACTAGAACTGAAGCAGTTTCACAATCCAAACGCGGATAAAACCAAAAAGCTCTTCCTAGAGTTTCTTGAAGTGGATGTGACTCAAGGGTGGAACTGGGCTAACACCGATCCTACGAGGGCTAAAAAGCTCCTTAATCAGTGGATTTCAAAGCGTGGGGATGCTGTTCATCGCTCAAAGCCCGTAAACAATGGTTCGCCTCTTCCTCATCTCATAAAAAGAGATGAACTCGCGAAAGCAATCAGGTTCGTTAAAGAACTAGTGAAAGCAACGGAAACTTACCTAGATGAAAATCTCTAACAAGAAAATCAAGGCGCATCCCCTTCGGGGCTGCTGGGACCTCGGCTTCGCCTCGGCCCCTTATTACTGGCGTTAGGCATAAGAGATAAAACCTGGAGACAGAAAAATGCATAAAAGTCGTTTAGGAGCATTGGTAGTAGACTGCCAGTCTGAAAATATATTTGAACATGCTGAATTCTGGGGAGCTGCTCTAGGGTCTGAGCCAGAATCTCAAGAAGGACAAATTAACCAACGATATGTCCGTCTAAATGGAGTTCCTAGTGAGGCACAAGTAATCTTACAGAAAGTCGAGCATCCAAGTCGTGTGCATTTTGATATTGAAACAGACAATATTGAGGCTGAGGTTAATAGGTTGCTTTCTTT
>CBFCZR010000170.1:0-1653 GCA_965602795.1 Candidatus Bathyarchaeota archaeon
TTTAAAATAAAAGCAATTTTTCATTCAATTAATGCAATAAATGTAATCCACACCAACCTGAGCCCCATACTACACCACTGGCCTTACAATTTTTTTTCACAAGTTCTCTAAAATTATCATAAACTAAACAAAACAGCTAACGAAAGCTTCTTCGTTGATTAATGTCTCAAGAGTTTGTTTTGCGCGCTGGCTTGTCCCGATATTATGTGTTGAAGAACGTTGGTGAGACTGCTTTGTCTGGTCTTCCGATGTTTTGGGCTGCTTCCCTGTTTAAGATTAGACAAAGTATGCTGAAGAGTACGTAGGAGGCAACATTTGTTAAGCCTCTGACTTTGTTGGTGGCCATGCTATACTGAGTTTTCAGAAAGCTGTAAACTGCCTCAACTGAAGGTCGCTTATGATATTCTTTCGTCTGTTCTTCTGGACCGTAAGTCCTAAACTTCTTATCCACTCGCAGAACACCCTTAACTCCTCTTTTCTGGTTTGAAGGATACGGAATCACCGTTTGAGCAACCGCTTCTCTTAGTTTTTGGCTGCTGTATTGACTGTCTGCGATTACGCTTCTTATTTTTGCTTTCGACTTGCTTAGAATCTGCCGTGTCTTCTCCACTAGTTGCAACGAATGTTTCTTCTCGTTCTGGTTTGCAGATGCAAAAACGTTTGCTAAAGGAAGCATGCTCTTAGAGTCTATTGACAGGTGAAGTTTGTAGCCTAAAGCGAACATTCTGCCTGCTCTTCCAACCCGTGCATCAGCATCAGAGTAGCCTTTTTGACTATCGAGTGGATGACGTGTGCTCCATGCCTTTATGAAAGAAGCATCAAATACGACGTCAAAATCTTTCGCATTATTGCTTTTTAGGAGTTTGATGACTTTTTCTTCTATGATTTTGTTGAGATTGTCTTCTCCAACCTTTCGGATGAACCTGCTAAGAACACTTCTCGTGTAGCCTTTCTCATCCTTGTTGATTAAACACAGTTTTCTAAGCCTTGGATCACTGTCAAGTAGTCTGGTCATTTCTCTTAGGCTGCGAACTCCCTTCATTCTCATAACAATGAAGGCTCTGAAAAGCCCCATTGGATTTCTGGGAGGTCTGCCCGGTCCAGAAGTGTGAAAGCACTCTTTCAAAACGTTTTGTGCAAAAGTTAGGTCGATGTTTTCAAATAGAATTTCCAGAGTTTTATGCTCGTCTTGTCCCGCCAGGATGCACCTCCTAAGCTCGGACTACACTCATAAAATACAGTAATCAAAAGGCGCTTATTAATTTAGGGACAAGCCAGCGCAGTGAAAATAGAATCGTTAACTCTTAGATTTCTATGAATAAACTTTCATAACACTTAGAATGATACAGTTTTGAAGTTCCGCCATTCCTGTGCCCTTTTACAATTTCACCCATCTTAAGCTCTTTGCCACATTTCTTACAAACCAACTTGCCCTTAAGATGCAAAAGGCGATTATAGACATCTTTTCTCAAAACATATTGAATCAATACAAACACCCAAATTTCACATGATGAGTCCTTCAATTCTTCGAAACTTGAGTCTAAATTTCGCGAGAATTTAACTCACCTAGTTACTTCTTTTTTCTGTAGTTTGCAAGGATAGTTGCTTTCTTTTTTTTCCCCTTTTATTATTTTTGTGTTTTTTTTTTTTCTC
>CBFCZR010000171.1:0-1648 GCA_965602795.1 Candidatus Bathyarchaeota archaeon
CAAAGTTTGGCAAACCTTTTAGGCTTAAAAAGCGTTAGCATTTCTTGACTTAAGCTTCTGCTGGTTGGTTACTTTGGCAAGAGTTCTTCTCAAAAACTTGACCAAACGTTTCGGCGACGTGATAGCCGTCAACTCCCTAAACCTAGAAGTAAAAGACAAAGAATTCCTTGTTTTAGTTGGTCCCTCAGGCTGCGGAAAAACCACCGCTCTTCGATGCATCGCAGGCTTGGAAACCCCTGAGGAAGGAGAGATACACATAGGCGATAGGCTTGTGAACGAGCTGGACCCCAAAGAAAGGAACGTAGCCATGGTCTTTCAGAGTTACGCCCTCTATCCACACATGACCGTTTTCAAGAACATGTCATTTCCCCTAGAAAACATGAAAGTCCCACCCGACGAAATTGAACAACGCGTTAAGCAGACCGCAAAGCTGCTCAAAGTCGAGCCTCTTCTGGACAGAAAACCGAAACAGCTCAGCGGAGGACAAAGGCAGAGAGTGGCCTTAGGCAGAGCCATAGTCAGAGACCCAACTGTCTTCCTCATGGATGAGCCCCTCAGCAACCTAGATGCCAAACTGCGAGTTTACATGAGGGCTGAACTCAAGAAGCTTCAGAAGGAACTGGGAGTCACAACCGTTTACGTTACTCACGACCAAGTAGAAGCCATGACTATGGGTGACAAAGTGGCAATCCTAGACCAAGGCGTACTTCAGCAAGTCGGAACCCCAGACGACATTTACTCTCATCCCGAAAACATGTTCGTGGCAGGATTCATAGGCAGCCCCCCAACAAACTTTTTTGACTGCAACATACTGGGCGGAGAACCCTGCAAAATCGACTCTGGAGAATTCATGTATTCATTACCTGATGCTGCGGCAGAAGCAACAAAAAATTGCACTTCCGATACATGCATACTGGGAGTGAGACCCCAAGACATCACTGTTCACAAAGACGCCAAGAAAAAGAAGGGATTAATCAAGGCTGTCCTCGACGTTGTTGAGCCTCTTGGAGACACAATAATTCTTGACTTTAAAATCGGAGACTACATGGTCAAAGCCGTAGTTAGTCCTGATTTCAAGGCTGAAGTGGGAGACGAGCTGTGGCTGGAGATTCCGCCAAACAAGATTCACATATTTGACAAGAAAACCGGCGACACTCTAGTGTAACTCTCTATCCTTTCACCGCTCCTCCAACGAGACCTCTGACGTAGTATCTTTGCAGAGCAACATAGATTATTATCGGCACAATCATCACCATTATCGAAGCAGCGGATACGACGGTCCAGTCAATGGCTAATCTTCCGGGCATGGCAGCTACTGCTTGAGTGGCTAGTTTCAGTTCTGGCGAGCTGATGAGGACAATTGCAAAGAAGAAGTCGTTCCACACCCAGACGAACTGGAGAGCAGTCAAAGATGCAAGTGCTGGCAGAGTTAAAGGCAGAACTATTTTGTAGAATATTTTGAGGTATGAGGCGCCGTCTATTCGTGCCGCTTCTTCTATTTCCACGGGAAGCGCAGCGAAAAAGTTTCTGAGGAAGAAAATTTGCCATGGAAGCGCAAAGGCGGTGTGGACAAGAATCAAGCCTATGTAGTTGTTCCAAAGCCCTAAATTGATCATTATTCTGAATAGGGGGATGATGACCATTTGCT
>CBFCZR010000172.1:0-1616 GCA_965602795.1 Candidatus Bathyarchaeota archaeon
AAGAAATTATGGTTCAACAGGGAGGATTTCTTGCAGCAAACATTGACGTCCCCGAATCCGCGTATAGCGCCGCAGACTTGCAAGTGGTGCAAGTAATGGGAATGGTAAACTTGGTTTCAGACCTCGACGACGCAATAGGTAATCCTTTCCAGCAAACCTTCTGGGATCAACTGAAAGCGTTCTGGGTTGATCCTACAATGGATTTAGACACGATGCTTCAGACGCTCCAAGACGATTGGACAGCTCCTTCATCATAACCAGGGTAAAACCGGGGAACACAGCCCAATGAACCTCCGCCAAACAAAAATTCCCCTTTTTTTTCTAGCCCCCACAATTCTTTTGCTCACTCTTTTTGTTATCTTTCCTGTAGTCAACACGATTTACATCAGTTTTCTAGGTGAAGATGACGAATTTGTTGGTTTAGACAATTACGAAGAAGTTTTTGGCAGAAGAAACTTCTGGAATCCCCAAAATCTGGTGGAAGGAAAATCTCCCCCATACGGGGCACTAATCCATAACGGCATATGGATTGTTTTACACCTGCCATTATCGCTATTTTTTGGGCTAGCTTTAGCCATTATTTTGAGAGATGTTAAAGGAGGCGCAATAATCAAATCCGCAGTCTTCTTGGGAATGGTTATCCCCATGATAGTGGGAGGCATTCTGCTGCGGTTCGTATACGACGACAGAGCTGGAATCTTAAATGGTTTACTTAGAATCGTAGGTTTAGGCGACTTAACAAGAACATGGACAGCCTATCCCCAAACAATCCTCTTATCCCTGATTTTGGGAACGGTTTGGATTTGGACAGGCTTTAGCATGATAGTCTACTCCGCTGGTTTAGAGGGTATACCCAAAGAACTTTTCGAGGCAGCCAAAATTGATGGAGCATCCCGTTGGCAAACTTTTCGGCGAATCACAGTTCCTATGCTCAGACCAGCCACGATTATTGTGGTAACAATGACTCTTCTTTGGGAATTGAAAATCTTTGACATAGTATGGGTCATACAGCAAGGCGGACCGGGAGGCGCCAGCATGGTAATGGCTTTGATGATGTTTCTCGAAGCCTTTCTTAACAGAAGTTTTGGCACAGCAGCAGCCATAGCAACGATGTTGACGGTTTTGACTTTCGGGTTTGCAGCCTACATGGTTTACAGGATGGTGAAAGAATGAAGCTGAAATTGCCAGAGTTGAAGCTTTCAGAAATTGTTGCTAGGTTGCGGAAAGTCAAGAAAACGACGATTTTAATTCACGTAATAGCTTGGGGTGTCTCGCTGATTTGGATATTGCCGTTTCTAGGAGTTTTTATGGCATCAATAAGACCTTTGTCGGAGATACTTAATGGCTGGTGGAATTTTGACGTTTTCAATCCGACATTTAGAGGTTTCGTAGGCGCATGGAATCATCCCACCGCTCCTCTAAGCAGGGCACTTTTTAATTCGCTTATTGTGACAATACCGTCAACTTTTATACCCATATTTGTTGCAGCTTTGGGAGCATACTCTTTTGCACGATTCAAGTTTCCTACAAGAGACCTGCTGTTTTTTGTGCTTGTTCTTCTCCAAACAATTCCACAGCAAATGGTTATCATCCCCCTATTCAGAATAATGATTAAT
>CBFCZR010000173.1:0-1614 GCA_965602795.1 Candidatus Bathyarchaeota archaeon
ACATAATTGTGGTGCCTGGAGAAAGCGCTGACCCTCATGGAACCCACGGCAAATGTATCGAGATTTTTAGGTTGGCACTAAACCATTCTGGGTTTGGGTCTGTGGAGCTTTGGCATTATCGAGGTGGCTGGGAAGAGTACACCGTTTCTGAGGCTGACAAGATTGTGCCCTTTTCGGAAGGTGTCATGGAAAAGAAGATTGAGGCTATAAAACAGCACAAGTCCCAGTTGGACCCTGTTTTTGGAGGATTGGACCCTAGACCTTTCTGGAAGCGGGCAAGAGATAGAAACAGACACAGCGGCAAAATGTTGGAGATAATGGGTGTAAGTTCAAAACCTTACGCTGAACTATTCAAGACTGAAACGGCTAAAACAAACCTGAATTAATGGTTGACTTTCTATTACCGAACTTTGAACCGTGGCTATAGCTTCTCTATTGAATAACCTTTTAGTTACAAACTTTTTAGTGTTTAATCATAAAACAAAGAATAGGCTCTTACTGCAGATTATGGAGAATTAGTGGTATGAAGAAACCTGTAGCAGAAAAAAAAGTCAAGAAATCATCTGCAAGAAACGTGTTTGCTTTAGGGTTTGTCAGTTTCTTCACTGACATGTCCAGTGAAATGGTTTTCAGTCTACTACCAACGTTTCTTCTTGGCTTGCCTGGCTCCAGCAGAGCACTGTTGGGGTTGATTGAGGGAACAGCTGAAGCGTTGAGTTATGCTTTGCGGGCGATTTCAGGATTTTTCTCTGACAAATTCCGTAAACGGAAACCATTCGTTTTGATTGGATATGCTCTGTCGAATGCTGTTAAGCCTTTTTTTGCTGTAGCCAGAGTGCCCTTTGATGTTTTTGTGATCAGAGTTACTGACAGGATTGGGAAGGGTGTTCGCACTTCTCCTCGTGATGCCCTCCTTTGTGAGTCTGTTTCCGAGAAACGGCGAGGCGCTGCTTTCGGTTTACATAGAACTCTTGATCAGGCAGGCGCTATCGTGGGACCTTTGATTGCTTCAGTAGCTATGATTATCCTAGGGTTAACCATTAGAGACATTTTCTGGCTGTCCCTGATACCCGGCACTATCGCATTATTCATCATTTTGTTTGTGGTTAAGGAACGAGCCAGCAAATCAACTAGCGAATTCAAATTGCTTGTAGGCATCAAATCTGCTCTAAAAGGCAACTTTTCATTGCTCCTCATTATTGTCGGCGTTTTCTCTTTGGGGGCATTCAACTTTTCTTTTGTTCTTCTCAACGCGCAGGAAGCTGGGATTGCAGATTCGCTTATCCCGTTGGTGTATGTGGCGGTTAATGTTGCCCACACTGCAATAGCGATTCCAGCCGGTGTTTTATCTGACAGAGTAGGCAAGGAGAAGGTCATGGTTTTGGGTTACGGCATTTTTCTTTCTACTGCCCTGCTGTTTCTGTTTCCTGCAAGTGGTTATGCTGCTCTGTTGGTTGCTGTAATGTATGGCGCTTACCTTGGGGTGGTTGAAACCGTTCAGAGAGCGTTAATTCCGGATTATGTCGGAGAAAATCTGAGGGGAACAGCGTATGGAATTTACTATCTGGTTGTAGGTTCAGCTTTCTTTGTTTCTAATGCTGTGGTCGGAACTTT
>CBFCZR010000174.1:0-1572 GCA_965602795.1 Candidatus Bathyarchaeota archaeon
AATTGCTGCATTGCCTCGAAGTGCTCATCTTCTAGTATGCCAAAGGGGTTGCCTGGAGGGTCCGTGGGATAATTAAATATGATTATGTAGTCTGCCCCTGCCTCGTACGAAATGAGCATGTCATCGAGCATTTCTGGTCCAGTCTTATAAATTCCGTTCATTTCGTTTTCTGGGTCTCGGTCCTTCCACACGATGATAGTTCCCCAGTCTTTCTGTTGAACGGTCGCTGCGCCTCTGCAAAGACCAATATGTTTTGCGGGATTGTGATTCCACCCCAGTTCAGCAAAGATTGTGTCGTAACCTGCAAGGTAATCAAACCAGTATAAGGCATAATCAGATGTGAAAGCTGTAATAGAACGGTTAGTCAGCTCGTCAAGTCGCATATGGGCTATCACATATTTAATATACGCGTTTTTTGCTTCTTCATAATCTCGGGCTACAGTCTGGTTGAGGCTTTCTTGTATATACACCTCTATTGTTTGCCAGAATTCGGGATCAACTTGCTTAATGTGATGAAAAAGCCTTGTCCAGTTGCCGTCGGTTTGGATTCCACCAGGCTCATCAAACAAGTAAACCCCTAAGAAACTATCTCCCCATCGTTCTTTAGCGAAGTTAAGCCATGGAATCTGCCATGGACAAGCGGTGTCAAACCAGCCAAAAAACACAATAAAATCTAATCCAGATTCGACAGCGTAATCGCAGATTATGTTTGTGGCTGTTTCATTCTTGCTTATTGGTCCTGATTGTAGCACAAACAGGTTGGTGTAGTCTTTGGTTTTGTCAATCAGCAGTTTTGCCTCGGCGGTTGTGTTACCGCAGAAAGAAACCCCAAAATAAGGTTCCACCGGATATATCTCTCCATTCTCTGGATTATTCGGAGAATAGACTACCATAGTTAAAACTAAGGAGATGGGTATTAAAAACAGGAAAATCCATCTAAACCTAGAAAATATCTCTCTTTTTGAACTCAAACTAATCGGCCTAACCAAACTAGATAAAGATGAACCGTTTATTTATCCGTTTCTTGTTTTATATGCGTCTATATTAGAGAGAATTAAGGTATATGTTCGGATTTGGGGTTAAAAATTAGCTTTTTTGCAGTCTTTCCTGCTTGCACTGTAATTTGGCTGGCTAATCCCCGTTTCTTTGAAGAAAAGAGAATTAGCAGTGAAGTGCTGCCTTCGTTGTGTCTGTAATAGTTTCAGCTTTGAGGTATTGGCGGGTGTTTCACTCAAATATTTCTGGATGCAAGACTTCAGCCATCGACTCCAGACCTTCAATCATTGCTGGACCGGGTAGCAAAAGCCTCTCATCAATTTCGTATATCTGATTGTTTTGCACAGCGGAAATCTCGCTCCAACCTGGACGCCCGTTGATTGTTTCAGGTGAAAGCCCGCAAGCCGCGGACATGGCACCTTTAGCGATGATTATTACTTCAGGGTTAGACACAATCACTTCTTCTGAGGATGTTGCTATGTACGCGCTTGCTGAGTCGGTGAAGATGTTTTGTCCACCTGCTTTGTTGATGATTTCGTCGGCAAATGACTCTGAACCGAAACTCTGGTATCCGCC
>CBFCZR010000175.1:0-1555 GCA_965602795.1 Candidatus Bathyarchaeota archaeon
TGAAAAAAGACTGTTTTCAACAATGTACCTCTATTAGACTACAAATATGATTGTTTAGGCTGTTGTTTTGCTAGTCTCTGTTTGCAAATTATGATCAGTAAAGTGACTTTTCTTTTGGGTTTATCTCATGCTTTGTAGGATGGCGAAGGGGTTGCCTTCGGGGTCGATGGCTTGTGCGATCCATGCTATGCCGGGGACTTGCTGTTTGGGTTGGGTTATGGTTCCTCCCAGAGTTTTGATTTTCTGGATGGATTCATCAATGTCTTCTACTGAGATGTAATTGATTGGCTTAAGATTGGGCTGATCCTTCTTGTACATTGCACCATTCACACCGGGTCGGACAGGCGTCCCTTTTTCGTCTACGGGAACAGTTTCGATCATCCAGTACTCTACGGGTCCCGGGTCTCTGTAGATTCTCCACCCGAACAGTTCTGAGTAGAAGTTTTTCAGCTTATCTACATCCTTTGCGGGAATTTCGAAGTGTACTATTGTATTGTCTACCATATTCTACACATTTACAACACTTAGAGGCGAAAAAATAAAAGGTTTTATAGTGCCCGCTTGTTCCTGTCCTTTGTTGCGTCAAAAAAGCGGAAGCTTAATTTCTTCCCTTTTCTGTTTATGTCGCATAATTCCTTTAATACAGGAAAATGTTTCCTAATCCTGATTAAGAGGCGCCGGATAGCAGATGTTGATTCGAGAAGTTATCTTGGAGAACTTCATGTCCTACGAGTACGCTCGGATACCCTTCAAGAAGGGCGTCAATGTAGTCTGCGGTCCAAATGGCGCAGGAAAATCAACTATACTTATAGGAATCTCGGTGGCATTAGGGCAATCCTCCACTGAACGCTCCAAACGGCTAAGCGACCTTATTAGACGCGGAAAAGACGAAGCCAGGGTTACCTTGGTTCTGGACAATTCGCCACGGGATGGACGGCGCCCAGTCTCCAGAATAAAAAAGGATCAAATATTTTTGACCAGAACTTTGAGGCGGGACGGAAAATACTGGTTCGAACTGCAAAACACCGCCGCAAACAAGGTTGAGGTTAACAGGCTTCTCTCCAAGTTTGAAGTTGACCCCGACAACATGCTCATCATCATGCATCAGAACATGGTTGAACAATTCACTGTGCTTTCAAAGCAAGAAAAACTGAGGATGGTGGAGGCAGCGGTTGGTTTTGAATCCTACCGCCAAAACGTTTCGAAGGCTCAAAAGAAGCTAAGCCGCATCCTAAGCCAAGGAGACTCAGTTGGGAAGCTTCTGGAATCAGCCCAGCAGACCCTCTCCTACTGGCGAGAACAGTATGACCGTTACCAGCAGAAAAAGCAGCTGAAACTAAAAAGACGGTTTCTTGAACGGGAGTTAGCATGGGCTGAAGTGCTGAAAAGAGAAAAAGCAGTCTCCAAACTGAAGGAGCAACACCAAGAGAGACAGAGCAAACTCGCAAAAATCGAAAGCGAAACCGAAACCATCGCTGAGCAAATCGGCACTTTTCAGAACAAGCTTGAAAACTCGAAAACCGCGTTGAGGAGCCTCTTCGAAGACCGGCTGGCA